>CAZNKS010000032.1:0-11829 GCA_964574065.1 uncultured Pseudomonadales bacterium
CCCATGATAGTTGCAATCTGCCCGACCCCTAAAGACTTGATGTGATCTTCAATTTGAGTGACGAAAGAAAGAGCAGATGTGGGAGGGGAGTCACGTCCATCTGTAAAAAGATGCAAAAACACATTCCCATCGAGACCATTTTGTTTTGCAGCGGCTAGTAACGCATACAGGTGATCAATATTGGAGTGAACTCCTCCAGAACCAATAAGTCCCATTAGATGAAGGATAGAGTTGTTCCGTTTGATATGTTCAAATGCTTGCAAAAAGACAGGGTTTGTAGCAAAGGTTCCATCTGCAATACTCATGTTGATGCGAGGAAGATCCTGATAGACAATTTTCCCAGCACCAATATTTAAGTGTCCTGTCTCAGTATTGCCGTCTTCTCCACGAGGAAGTCCAACTGCCTCTCCAGATGCAGTCAGTTGTGTATGTGGAAACGACACCCAAAATTTGCGCAAGTTCGGAGTATTGGAACGTGTGATGGCATTGCCAGCATTGGATGGACCAATACCCCATCCATCAAGAATGAGCAACACGACGGGCTTTGGACGAGTAGGCATATCTAGCATGAAGAAACTTAAGCTTTATGTACTTGCGCTTCTATTTCTAACAGACGATTGTATTTGGCCACACGTTCACCGCGAATTGGAGCACCAAATTTGGTGTATTCACATCCGACTCCAACCGCAAAGTCAGCAATAAATTCGTCGTTTGTCTCGCCAGAGCGATGTGAGACAACCACTTGCATATTGGCGTCTTTGGCAATTTTAACAACCTCAACGGTCTCACTCACAGTTCCAATTTGATTGGGCTTAATCATGACTGAGGTGCAGGCTTTTTCCTTAATTGCTTTTTGAAGACGCTCTTTATTAGTGGTGACTAAGTCATCTGCCACAATCACCACACGGTCAGATAGCTCACTTGTAATCGCACTCCACGAAGCCCAATCATCTTCATCAAATGGATCTTCAATAGAGAAAATATGATATTTGCTATTCAATTCTTTGTAGTATTCAAGTAATTCTTTCCCTGAAAATGGATCTTGGCGATCTCGGATTGCGTACTTTCCATTTTTATAGAAGGAATTCGCAGCAACATCTAATCCAAAAAATAAATCTTGACCAAACATGTATGGAGTTCTCTTCATTGCTTCATTGAGTAATTCAAGCGCATCCAGATTCGTGAAAAGATTGGGAGCAAATCCACCTTCGACTCCTACACTGTGAATTGCATTCTTTGCAATGAGTACTTGTTCAAGTGCCATAAACATCTCGACTCCTAACTGGAGGGACTGTGAGAAAGGCTTATTGCTGGTAGGGATGACATGAAATTCTTGGAAATCTAAATTTCCAGCGCCATGTGCGCCTCCGTTAATTAAGTTAAAAATCGGGGAAGGCATGTGTAGCGATTGTGTAAGATTATATTTTTCTTTGAAATACATGTATAAAGGCATTCCAACACTCGCCGCTCCTGCTTTGCACACTGCCATTGATACTCCTAAGACGGCATTTGCTCCAAGCTTTGACTTATTAGGAGTTCCATCCAAGTTATATAACAGTTGATCTGCCGCAGTTTGTCGAATGGGATCTTGCCCCAAGAAAACTGGACGAATGATCTCATTGACGGTCGTAACGACTTTCTTTACTCCTTTTCCTCCCATTCGTAAAGGATCTTGATCGCGAATTTCAACAGCCTCATGTTTCCCTGTTGCGGTTCCGCCCGGGACACTCGCTGTCACACTTTGCCCTGTATCCAAAGTAATGCGAACTTCAACCGTTGGGAAACCACGGGAATCAAGAATTTCTCTAGCCTGTAAATCAAGAATTTTTGACATACATTTATCGCAGTACAGACAACACCACAGGATATATTTTCTCTGAGGTTATCCATTCATAGATACCTCTACCCTCTAGCACATCAAGCATAGCATGGGATGGTACATTTTCCGAACGCACAATACACACTATTCCATTTTCTTTACAAATTGAGACTGCTCTTTGCACGAGTTCTACAGTGGCAGCAGATTCAGTTTGCTGTTTTCCTGCATGCAGATGATGAGAAAGAATATCGATATCCAATACAATGCCATCTATTCCAGCGTGAAGACATTCTTCAATTATCCAGATATGAGCGGGTACCTCAATCTGCACAAAGTGATGTACTTTGCTTGACCTTGGAAGTCCAGCCTGGATCAATTCAGTTGAAATCTTTGCAAAGTGATCACAGTTTTGAACTCCTTCGCAGACAATATCCATTGTTTGATGAGGATATGTCTGTCGCATTTTTCGTACTGCCAGAAGTTGAGCTTGTCGAAGTTCTACGGAATCTACACTACAAGCTAGCGGGTATAGTATTCCCAAAGCTGCATGCACATGGGTGGATAAGAAAGACAGAATACGAAACATCTCATGATGGATTACTTTTGCGCTCATGGATGGATGATTTCGTGAAAGCACATGATCAACACGCGTAAACAAGTGTCCTGATGCTCGAGAAACGGAAGGGAGAGAAGCGGCAAAATTAAGTGGATAGGACAATCCGACGTACGGATGCGTAGAGACTGCTGGTGTTTGCGTGATACGAGGCTTTGAAACCGAAATGTCATTCGTTGATAGTGACTGTTTGGACGGGGCCACGGGTTGATCCACAATCTGGGTGCTCATTGGACGCACATCGAGCACAAGCAAGTCGCTGCCGTCATAACTAAATAGAACTTCTTGGGGATAGAACAAGTGTTGCCCTGTTTGTTTTGCAATTCGTGCAAGCTTTACGAGAAGAGAAGAAGGAAGTTTTCGTTTGTGAATTTTTGTTGCTGGCAGTTTTCGCTCATCTACATCGCCATGTACAAAAACGACCTCACTTCGTTGACTATCTTTCACACTCTTTGTTTCTTCTCCAGAAGTTTTGCTCACCCAGTAGTAGTCTGCATTTTTCAAGTCTTTTGTAAAAGCCCCCTCACCCCAGACACACTTAATCAAGCAGATATTCTTTTGGTGTGCGGTTGGATCGGCAGTGTAGAGAATTCCGCTACAGTGCGCTTTTGGAAGTCTTTGGATGATGACAGCAAAGGGGATTTGGGTATGGTCCTTTTTATTTTTTAGCCGGTAATACAATGGTTTGGGATCAAAAAACTGGCTCCATACTTCTTTGATTCCCACTATGAGGTTTGCCTCACCCTCGTATCCATATTGAGGATCACCAATATCTTGGAGAACTGAATTCTCACTGTGTTCTATATGCAAACTTGGAGTCAGCATCACTCTTCCTTCTCCCATTCGCAGGTACATAGAAAAGATTTGATGAACAACCGTTTCAGGAACAGGAGCAAGCATGATGAGTTTTTTTATCTGCCGTGATGCTTGTGAGAGCTCCTTCTGATTCGTCCATTCGATGTGATGTAAAATTCCATTGATTTGCTTTCCCAACTCATTTTCTTGCCAGAAATCATGGAATGCATCGCTTGCCACCACAAAACCATTCGGAATTGGAAATTTTGCCGCGATCAATCTTGAAAGAACAGCAGCACGTTCTCCAGCAATAATGGGAGAAGTATCTTGAGTACTCATCACTATCCATCGTAGTAGAAAGCAGTACTATGTTGCAAGTATGTGTACATAGCAAGGAAGAATACATTCTTCTGTTGTGCTGAGGGGATAAAAGAGGTAGTCTTTTGCAATTGAATTTCCTACAAAAGTTGCTATTGTAGAGGTACAAAACTCATGCGCCTTCCTCGGTCTATTCGTCAAACTATTGAACAATTTGAAAAACTCCCTGGTATTGGTCCGAAATCAGCACAGCGTCTGGTTTTCTACTTACTTCATAACCCAGAGAGTGAATTGCAACGCTTTGCCGAGATCCTTATAAACCTGAAGCAAAACACCAAAATTTGTAGTATCTGCCACAATGTGGGAGAGCAAGATCCCTGTGAAGTGTGTAGTGATGCAACTCGGAATGAAAAGATTCTTTGTATTGTAGAACAGCCCCTGGATTTGCTCGCTATCGAACGCAGTGAAAAGTTTAATGGGACATATCACGTCCTTCATGGTGCAATTTCACCTTTAAATAACATTGGACCAGATCAGCTATATCTTCGAGATATTCTGAAACGACTGACCGGAGTGAGTGAAGTTATCCTGGCAACCAACCCCACAATGGAGGGAGAAGCGACGGCAATGTACATCCAACAGATGATCTCCACTTGGCAAGAAGAGCATGGAAATAAAATCAATATCTCCCGAATCGGTCACGGATTACCGATTGGAGCAGATATTGAATATGCGGATGGGGTAACCTTAGCACGTGCCTTGGAAGGAAGGAGGACGATGTAGAAACAACAACAGAAAAAATATAGAAAATGTATTTGTTTTTTAACAAAACAGATGAAAGGGAAAACGCATGCAAGTAACACTTTGCAGTAAAAATATTCTTCTCACTGATGGATTAAAAGACTTCATAATGACCAGGACAGTAAAATTGTCCAAGTATGCCTCCTCTACACTTCAAGGTATACAAGTTCTTCTCGATATTGATAAAAAAAAGAAAGGTTCAGCTCAAGATGCTGTTGTGGAAATGATTGGAACCGTAAAAGGAAAACGCCTTACAGTCAGAGAAAGTAGCTCAACCTTTTATAAAGCGTTCTTTGGCGCAATGGAAAAAATGAAGCGGCTCTTACTAAAAGAAAAAAAGAGATAGAAACATTTTTCTTGATCTCTATGTTTTCTATAGAAAAGTGCGTATACTGATGCATGTATGAGCGCACTTCAAACTGCTGCGTCTGTTGTTGGTCAAGCTGTTTCTGATGTAGCTTCAGGTGTTGTTGACACGGCTAAAACTGCAACCGCTGATACAGCCAAGCAGATTGCAAAAACCCCTTTAGATATTCTTGAAGAACTGTTAGGTTCTTCAGGTGCAAGTGATGGCACGAAAAAATCAAGTGAGGAACAGGGTGCTGGTGGCGGACAAATGGCTCAGGCTGCATTGCAACAAAAAATGCAACAAGATGAATCCTTCCGTGTACAGCAGCATCAGTCTTTGCATCAGCAAATTCAACAACAATCAACAGCATATTATGAACAGAAGAAGCAGATGGATGAGCAGCGCCGAGTGATGGAGCAACAAAAAGAAGAACAAAAGAAATTTGAAATTAAACAACTGGAGAAGCAAAAGAAAGATAATCTTCAAGTCCAAATGGCAAAGGATGCTGCTAATGCTGAAAAAAGAGTGGGAGCGGGGTAGAATGATGACTCTATGAAACTCTACAGCACACTCTCACGTTCAATAGAACAAATAGTTCCCTTTAGTGGAAAAAAAGTAGGGCTGTACGCTTGCGGTCCTACAGTGTATGACTATGCACATATTGGTCATATGCGAAAGTACACAATGGATGATGTATTGGTTCGAACTTTGAAACATGCAGGATTTGAAGTCTCTCACGTCCAGAACATTACCGATGTGGGGCACTTAGTTTCAGACGATGACACAGGTGAGGACAAAATGGAAAAGGGTGCCCGCAAATATGGAAAAACTGTATGGGAAGTGGCTAAAGAATTCGAAGACTTCTTTTGGAAAAGTATCGATGCCATGGGAATAGAAAGACCAACCGTTTCATGCAGAGCCACGGATCATATTCCAGAACAGATTGAGATGGTGAAAAAATTAGAAGAAAAAGGATTTACATACATCATTGAGGATGGCGTGTACTTTGATACAAGTAAACTCTCCGATTACGGAAAGCTCGCACGTTTAGATAAAGATGCGTTAAAAGCAGGTGCGCGCGTCGAAATGGTGGCAGGAAAAAAGAACCCAACGGATTTTGCGCTCTGGAAGTTTTCACCAAAGAATGAAAAACGACAAATGGAGTGGGACAGTCCATGGGGCAAGGGATTTCCAGGCTGGCATATTGAATGTAGCGCCATGGCAATGAAATATCTTGGGGAGCAATTTGAAATTCATACGGGAGGAATTGATCACATACCGGTGCATCACACCAATGAAATTGCGCAAGCAGAAGGGACAACCGGAAAACAGCCATTTGTAAAATATTGGATGCATCATAATTTCTTGCGAGTGAATGGTGAAAAGATGAGTAAGTCTTTGGGGAATTTTTATACAATTGATGATGTAACAAGCAAAGGATTCTCAGCCCTGGCATTAAAGCTATTTTTCTTGGGATCTCATTATCGAAGTGAATTAAACTTCACATGGGAGTCATTACAAGCAGCTCAAACTGCATTCGATCGTTTAATTGCATTGCTTGCCGGTATCCGAAAGCAGTCCGAGCGCGATATGTTATCCGATGAGAAGTTGGAGAAGCTGAATGAATTGAGAGAAAGATTCTTTGCTGCGATGGAAAATGACCTAGATACTCCGCAAGCTATTTCAATTCTTTGGGAAGTCGCGAGAAGTAATATCCCAGGAAGAGATAAATATGATTTAATCCTCGAATTTGATTCTGTCTTTGGACTACAGCTTGAAAAATTTGTCGCTGAGTATGAACAACTACATGAAAATCTCCCGAGTGGCGTCGCAATGCTCTTGCAACAACGTCAGGAAGCTCGAGTAAAGAAAGACTTTGCAGCTTCAGACAGCTTGCGGGATGAAATCGCCAAACTTGGATGGAGCGTGGAAGATACTTGTCAAGGACAAAAGGTACGAAAGCAAAGTTAATTACGTTTCGTTCAGAAAAAGATTGATCTATTGCCAAATTCACGCATTTGTGTACACTTGGTTTTTGTGATGAAAACTCAACCACCTTCCTTTTCTTCTTTCCGTGATCCAGCGTGGGAAACATATATCTCAGAAAAACTTGCCCCGTTAGAAAAAAATGTTTCTGACTATTTAAAATTTTGGTTTTTAGAAAGTGCTGATCAAAAGACTGCGTACCCTGGTCAGGGATTACTTCGTACCCCATTTGATTTTTTGGACTGTACGAAAACCATGATGTTGTCTCCACAACTCATGATTCAAACACTGCGTCTTCGACAGTATGTTCTCGAGGTATTTAATCATCCAGATCGGATTGCAAACTTACAAAAAGTTGAAAAACAGAAATTTACTCCACCACCAAAAGTACAGGCCAAAGTGATGGAGTGGGCAGAAACGCAAGGGTTGGCGCTCTCGATCTCGGATTTGGGGGTACAAGTTGTAGGATCCACAAAGGAACGAGTTGGTCGTGCGGATCGTCTTCGTTTTGGCCCCTTTGTAAAACTTGGAAAACATGCGCGAAGTCTTTTAGTTGGCTCAGCGATGCCGGATATCTATGGAAGTGTCAGTGCCCTGTCTACGATGGCACAGCTCCACTGTTTAGTGGGTGTCCCACGCAACAGTGTATTCCATGACATCAAACGGCAAGTTGATCTCGTCAAACAAACCATACAAGCTTTAGAGGCAAGTGAAGTACTTTTTGGACGACAAGACCGTCAAACACTCCTTACTATCTGGAAAAGAAACCTGTTGGGTGTAGTAGAAACAGAGAGTGCGAAGGCACTCAAACGAGCTAGTGCTTTATATGAAGCTGGAGTTCGTTCTTTTCGGGTGTATTCACCAGAGCCTGGTGTCGCAGTTTTAGAAACCGTCCAGCTTCTTCGAAAGGAGCTGGGTGACAAAATCGAAATTTTTGCTGGACAAGTCGTTGATGTCGGTCAGGCAAAACGGCTTGAAGATGCAGGGGCAGATGGATTATATGTGGGGATTGGTGGGGGTGGACGTTGTATTACAGGTGTACGCAGTGGGAGTGTGATTGACTGGCCTCAATTGGTCTGGAGTATGAGAGGTGAAATATCTATTCCTGTTGTTGTAGAAGGTGGAGCGAGTGATCATATCGCAACTACATTAGTACTTGGTGCAAGCGGGATTGGTGTCTCTCGAATCGCCGGTGGAGGAACTATTGAAAGTCCAGGTGGAATGCTGTTTTGTGTAGATTCTGAAGGGAAATACTACAAGCCGTACGGAGGAGAAGCTTCTGCACGTACAAAGTATTTGGACAAGCATATGCTACCCTTTGGAATTCCATCCTTTGTGGAGGGTGAAACTCGTAAAGCGCAAATGGCGTATATGCAGTATTCTCTTCCCACAATGGCATATAACATCTATTCATTGACTGAAGATGTAATTCTTTCTTTCGTATTTCGAGCAGCAAAAGACCTTAGTGAACTGCAGGCACTTGATCCATCTCCACTTCGACGCAAAACAACCAGTGGAGAAGCAATGCAACAAACCCACTAAAACCCTTACGCTAAAAACAAGGGAATGCACAACACAAGTGCGGTCAGCACGAACGCAGAAATACTTCTTTTCGAACAGAACGAAAAGAGATACTCAATTTCATTTTCACCTACTGCATCCATAGTTTTGATCATTTTGGAAAAATTATCGAAGAGATAAAAGACGCAGATTCCAGCAAGAATTGGAATTGCTCCTATCAAAGGATTTTGAAGCTGGGTTCCTAGAATAACTGCATTATGAGAAATACCGTACATTAATATGGCAAGCATTCCAAAGTTGATGACAAAAAGAGAAGAGAAACGGAGTGTTTGAACATTCATAGGATTTTTAGTGTATAGAAAATTCGGCAATAGTGTGCAAGAGATCGGTAAGATGCCACTGAACACACATGACAAAATGGTACTTGCACACAATCATGTATTCCTCAAAAATTCAGGAAAACCTCAGACTTACGATACAATATCCCTATTAGTATTTTCGATTCTGCACACCTATGTTCACCGCACTTCTTCCATTTGCAACCGCAAATCGGACCACAATCATTCGCATATTTCAAATTTTTTATGGTTTTGTTCTTTTATGGTTAGGATTTGTCGTGTCGGTGAATGTAACCAACAGCAAGTTATTTCCTTTTACCTATGAAGTTGGAACGACAGCGGGGACAGTTGCAGTATGCGCCTTTTTTATTGTCACGATCCCTGGAATTTTGGGTCGTTTTAAAATAAAGCATCCCCTTATCACAATAGGAATTATGTTTCGTCGGCATACAGGTTTGTCAACTTTTTTTATTGCACTCCTGCATGCGTCCTCGGTCCATATTATTCCATCACTGGTGAATGGAGAGTTTCCGGTAACCCTCTCGCCAAGCTACATTTTGTTTGGCTCTGTGGCACTCACTGCTTTATCACTTCTTGCACTCACTTCCAACAACTTTAGTGTGCAAAAAATAGGCAAAAACTGGAAACGACTTCACAAGGTAGTGTATGTCATTTTCTGGCTTCTTTTTCTCCATGTCGGATTGCAATCAGAATACAAAACAGCTGCCGCTATCGGAATTGTGGGCGTCTTAGAAATTGCATCACTTCTCTATGACTGGCAGCAAAAGAAAACAGTTCTTCCGCCAACTCCGCAATCACCACAGATCCCTCTTACTGCCTGATACAATAGAGTCGTATGAAAAGACTCGTCCGTCCTCAAAAAGGAAGAACGCTTGCAGGCGTCTGTAAGGGCATAGCTGCGTATCTTGGTATCGACGTTACAGTCGTTCGACTAATTTTTGTGTTTTTAGGACTTCCAGGCGGTGCTCCTGGTATTTTGCTATACATAATCTGTTGGCTTGTCATTCCAGAGGAATAAATCGATATACCGCTTGATTTGTGAGCAAAGCTTTGTACACTCACGTATACGTATATAAAGGAGTGATATGAAGGCATATATTGCTGAAGCGATCGGCACTTTTTTCTTGGTACTTGTTATTGCTTTCTCCGGTGGAAACCCAGTTGCAATAGCTCTGGTTCTCGCATCATTTATTTATGCAGTAGGACATATTAGTGGTGGGCACTTTAATCCAGCCGTCACACTCGCAGTCTTCTTGCGAGGGGGATTAACTGGAGTCTCTATAGGGAAGTATTTTCTGGCACAGACGGCAGGAGCGGTTCTGGCCGCTCTTGTTTTTCGTGGAGTTGATGGATCTGCTTTTCTTCCGTATACACAAAATGCTAGTGGCTCACTATTCTTGGTTGAATTCCTCTTTACAGCAGCTCTCTGCTTTACTGTGCTGAGTGTTGCTACATCCACACAGACAAAGGGAAATCAATATTTTGGATTGGCTATTGCAGGAGTGCTTGCTGCCGGGATTCTTTCTGGCGCAGCAATATCAGGAGCTGTCTACAATCCAGCTGTAGCATTGGGTACCGCAATTGCTGATTACTCAAAATTTGGAACCCATCTACCAAATGTTTTACTCTATAATTCGGCACATTTTATTGGTGCATTTGCTGCCGTCATGGGATTTTCAATGGTGCAGAAAGAGAAGTAATTTTATAGAGCAACTAAACGATGTGAATAAAAAGGAGCCATTCATATGAATGGCTCCTTTCATATTATTCTGTTTGATATTTACTGTTCGTTCTGTTGGAATTGTTGCATCATTTGTTGCAATTGTTCTTGTTGTTCTGGACTCATTTTCTTTTCCTGTCCTTTTACTTGATCAAGAACTCCCTGCATTAATGCACTTGTGTCAGTAAACTTCACGTCCGTTGGGGGAACGAATTCGGTATCCGCAACGGCCTGTTCTTTACAGTCAATTGTGTATCCTTGTGCTTCAAACTCCTGTTTGCCTGCATCGGTGGTTATGTCTGGGACACTGTTTTTTACTTCTTGTGTCATTTCTTTCATGTCTTCTTCACTTGGAAGTTTTGTTTTAACTCCTTGTTTGGTGTCAACTTGCCAAATGTACATATATTCGCCATCAGAAATCATTTCTGACTTTGTATTCTGCCCTTCGTATTCCATTCCAGTCGTGTGGATTTTCTTTCCTTTCATTGCGTAGGAAACCGTGCTGCTCCCATCTCTTTTTGAGAGCTCACAACGAATAGATCCACCTCGAGCTACCACGCTTGCCATCTCTTGTCCTTCTGCAGCAGCTTGTTGTTGGGTTTGTTCTGCTGGAGCTTGAGGAGGTGCTGCTTGTTTACAAGCAACAAATGCAATTGTCGCAAGAGAGAGGAAAAGTGCTTTTTTGATCATACATTCCTTTCACTATAGTGATGGTACTGACTGTATCATATCTTGATATTCTTTTCATGAAAGCATCTCTTTTGAGTCACTCTTTCTTTAGGTTGCACGATATACTATGAAGCTATGATCGTACGACCAATTCAAACCTCAGCAATTACAAAGGAAACAGGGACCATTTTTTCAGTTCTTGATTCCGTACTCCAAGACTTCAAAGAGAACGAGATTTTGGTGGTTACGTCAAAGATTGTGTCTATTTGTGAGGGACGGCTTATTCCAGTAGGATCTGTACCAAAAGATGAGCTTGTGGCACAAGAAGCGGATGCATATTTACCAAGAAGTTTGAACGTATATGGGGTTTCGATTTCAATAAAACATAACACCCTTATTGCTTCAGCTGGAATCGACGAATCCAATGGAAATGGATATTACGTCCTATGGCCTGAAGATCCACAACGCTCAGTAAATCAGATTCGGGACTATATCATGGAGCGCTTCTCACTTTCATCTGTTGGTGTGATTATGACCGACAGTCATTTGTTTCCACTTCGTTGGGGAACGGTAGGTACTGCAATTACGTATACAGGATTTGAAGCTTTGAATAACTATATTGGAACTCCTGATATTTTTGGTCGTCCATTACATGTCACGATGTCAAATGTTGCAGAAGGGCTTGCAGCTGCCGCTGTCGTCACGATGGGAGAAGGAAGCGAGAAAACGCCACTTGCCGTTATCTTAGATATTCCGTTCGTACACTTTGTTGATCACCACCCAACTCCGAAAGAGTTAGAAAAACTTCATATTTCCAAAGAAGAGGATGTGTTTGCTCCATTCTTTGCGTCAGTTCCTTGGCAATCTTCCAAAAAGTAG
>CAZNKS010000033.1:0-11552 GCA_964574065.1 uncultured Pseudomonadales bacterium
TTGATATTGCGGTGATCAAAGAAAAGCTTGAATCCAAACTACGCTAAGGTTATGACTGATCGAGTAGTAGATAATCCAGGATTCTCCTCTAACGGTTCGAATGGAAGTGAAGGCGGGCATTCCAATAGACCCATCGAAAACGCAGTTTGGCAGCTTCAAACTCATTTCCGAGAAGGAAATGGGAAGAGGACATATAAGCTCCTCCCTGAACTTCTTGGTAAAAATGGCACTTATCCTGAAGAACCTTCCAGCTTGCTTGCTCAAGAAGCAGCAGCAAAATCTGAGCAGGCATATGCAAATTTACTTGCACTTGAAAGTGATCAACCACTCCGTGGAATAACGGACGAATTCCTTTTTACGCCTGAACAACTAAGCCAGTTCCGGTTTTTTGATTACCGAGGTTTAGAGGCATTATTAAACAAGGGTGAGCTAGTTTTGTGGATGGATGGAAATGAGGATTATCCAATTCAAACAGCAGAACAAGCAGATCAGTATATCGCTTCGCTGGCCGCACACGGCGGGACATTAAGTGAAAATATACTTCGATTTACGAAGTCGGAAAATAACCAATACATCTTTGCCTTTGCAGTTCGAGATATAAAAGGTGAGCAGCGGCTACAATGCGTGGGAAAGTTTCGTTTTCGTCTCCTGCCAAGAAATGTATCGTATCCCGTGGAGACTCCACTTGTTCGAGCTGAACGCGAACAAGAAGAGGCAAGACGGCAAGACGAGAAAGTGAAGCAATTGCTGCAAGAGTTAGAAACAATGTTTCCAGTTTCTAAGTTGCCATTTGATGAAGTTGCTTCGCCCACAGCGGAAGCTGTTCACATTGACGAACCAAATGCTTTCACACAGCAGGAATATCAGAGTCCAGATTATTTTGATGCCTTGCCCAACGTCCCTATCACAGACGAAGCTTTTTACAGTCCAGCACAAGAAGAGAGTGAGCCCAACACGGAACGCGTTGAAATGATGGCTCCAATTGATGTGGATGTTATTTTGGACTCCATGTCTCAGAGAGAAAATGCAACCCGAGAAGAAAAAATACATGAATATGCGATGCGCGTAATGAATGAACGCTTTAATCGCGCCTATGATGAGGCGTGGAATGAAGCGGATGCAAGTCTATCCAATACTGAAAGGATATTGCATGCAATTGAGACTGCATATGATCGTATCTTGGAACAAATTGAAGCGCATAGGCAATTACGAACCATAGCTCGAGCATCAGAGATGCAAAACTTCTGGGCAGTTCCACAGGGGCTCGATAGGTTTGTAGTAAGAGGAATAGAAGACAGGCTGAGCAAAATGTCATCCGAGGAAGAGCAGGAATTACTGGATAACTTTTTGTTTTTAGAAGTTCAGGCCCAATTACGAGCTGAGGCAGGAATCGCTTTACGTGTCAGCAATAAAAAAGGTGAAAAAGAAGAAAATGCTATGGCGCGTTCGCAGGGAATCTCTTCTGAAGTGTCTGATCTTGTGTCCAGTTGGTTGAAAAAGGATAGTCCTGTTCGTCCTCGATTCCGTCTGGCTGTGATGAAGTTGCTTCTTGGGTCACCCGATGATCCATATCAGTTGCTCGAAAGTAAAGACGTAGTTGATGACAAAACAGAACAATTAATTCGTTTTGCATACTTGCTACGTAGTGGAGATGCAGAACAAGCTGAAGCACAGCTTGCAGGGAAAATCACGGAATACCATAGCACCATTCTTCAGCTTCTGGAAAATCGGAAAATAGGGGAAGAAAGAATTCATCGATGGATTCCAATTTCTCGAAAAACTGAAGATCCCGCTGTTGTTGAAATGATCGCACTTCTTTCTGATGAAGATCAGGAGCTGCCAGTACGATATCTTTCGCTTTCTGATGAGCAACGTGGGTTTATTGCAGATCAATTAAATATGCAGCTGAACGGGAATGATCTTCCTAGAGAAGCAGTGGAACAAGATAGTCCATTTTCTATCTATAAACTAATTGAATATATTGCTGATACGGATGGTGATGGGAAAACAACACAAGAAGAAATTGAAGAATTCGATGCATCATTCGACCAAAGACATCAAAAAGATTATCGGATTATTCAATACATGGAGAAACAGGAAGGAACTGAGGATGCTGTAGAGAGATACAAAAGTTCTTTGGATACACAACGGAATCAAGGAAGGGAACAGGTTTTGGAAAACTTATACCGTCGACGTGAGCAAATGCTTCAGGCACTTGATACATTTGTTGATCAAATTCGTGATATCGCTCGAGAAGAAAACCAGGATGATGATTTTTCAACCGAACAGGTTGTACAAATTATATTAGTCTGTCACCGTCTCTTAACCGATGGCGTATATGACTCTAAAAAGAATGCTGTTCTTCAAAAACTTCGTGACGGTCTGCAAGATTTAGTTGATGAAAAGATGCCACAGCGAAAAATTGAACTTCCACAGTTTTAATTCGTTTTCCATTTGCCTTGTGGAAACATGATCGGTAAGATAGGCACATGTCCTCGTTTGCTCACTTACACGTTCATACAGAGTATTCCCTTCTTGATGGGTTATGCAAAATTGGTGATGTTTTAGATCGTGCCAAAGAGCATGGCCAGACATCTCTTGCAATCACGGATCATGGTGCCATGTATGGTGCGGTCCACTTCTATAACAAAGCGCGCGAAAAAGAAATGAAGCCAATCGTCGGGCTTGAAGGATACATGTCTGCAGGTGACATGAAAGGAAAACAGCCCAAACCAGGTGCTGATCAGTTTCACATTCTCATGCTCGCCAAAAACTATACTGGGTATCAAAATCTCCTCAAAATTACTTCTCTTGCCCACTTGCATGGATTCTCATACAAACCTCGCTTTGACTTTGAAACACTGAAAAACCACCATGAGGGAATTATTGCAACTTCAGGTTGTATCGCCTCACGCTTTTGTAAATTGATCATGGATGATAAACGTGATGAATCGATAGAGCTCATGAAGCAATACTACGAACTGTTTGAAGGTGACTTCTATATCGAGATTCAATCCCATCCTGAGATTCCTGAAGTGGAACAGATGCGTGAAGAGCTCGTCAAAATCTCACGTCAAACAGGAATTCCCTTGGTTGCAACCAATGATACGCACTACGTGTCGGCTGATGATTGGAAAGCGCAAGATGCACTCATGTGTGTGAGTACCAGAAGACTTGTGTCTGATCAAGATCGTATGCGTATGGGTGGCAAAGACTTTTATCTTAAAAGCTCGCAAGAGATGGAAGCCATGTTTGCCCAGTATCCTGACGCAATTGAAAACACAATTAAGATTGCAGAAAAGTGTAATTTAGAAATTCCACTGGGAAAAGCACACTTTCCAATTTTTGAATTGCCAGAGGGTGATACACCAGAAACGTATGTACGAAAGATTGCATTTGATCGCCTTGCTTCCCGGTATCCTGGCGTCGAAGAATGGAGAGATTTTCGTTCTGATGAATTACGGCTTCATCCAGATCCTACCAATTTGCAAAGTGTAGCGGCACGTCTCAACTATGAGATTGACGTCATTGGTGAAAAAGGATACTTAACCTATTTCTTGATTGTGCAAGACTTTGTGAACTGGAGTAAAGACAACGGAATCTTTGTCGGTCCTGGTCGTGGAAGTGCTGCAGGATCATTGCTATCGTATTCCCTCAACATCACTACGCTTGATCCCTTTGTACACGGACTACCATTTGAACGTTTCATGAATCCAGAGCGTGCCAGTACCCCTGATATCGATATCGACTTTGCTGATAGTAGACGTGATGAAGTCATTGCCTATGTCACGCAAAAATACGGTGAAGATAAAGTAGCTCAGATCATCACCTTTGGACGCATGGAAAGTAAAGCGGCGGTTCGTGACATCGGTCGTGTCATGGGATTTTCATATACCGATACCGATCGCATCGCAAAACTGATTCCCGATCCCGTGCAAGGACACGTTGTGCACATCGTCGATGCCTTAAAATCTGTTCCCGAACTACAAGCCTACTATCAAGAACCCAAATACAAAGAGCTGCTGGATTTGGCAATGAAAGTGGAAAGTAATGCTAGGCATACAAGCGTGCATGCTGCGGGAGTGCTCATTTCTGATAAACCACTCATGGAGTACACGCCAATTCAAAAAGATAGTAAGACGGGCAAGATCGTCACGCAGTATGACATGCGGGTGTTGGACTTAAACATCAGTAATCAAGCCATCGGAATTCTCAAGATGGACTTTTTAGGTCTTCGTAACTTATCGATCTTGGAAGAAGCTATCCGTACGATTGCGCACACTTCTGGTGAACGCATCGACTTAACCCGAATCCCACTTGATGACAAAAAAGTCTTTGACATGATTGCATCCGGTGAAACCACTGGCGTATTCCAAATGGAATCTGCAGGAATGCGAAAGCTTGCACGTGGCTTAAAACCTTCTGTCTTCTCGGACTTAACAGCTATGGTTGCTCTCTACCGACCAGGACCAATGGCCCTGATCGATGATTTTATTGCGGGGAAACAAGATCCCACGTCGATTCACTATCCACATCCGGATTTGGAACCAGTACTGGCTGACACCTACGGCATTTTGTTGTACCAGGAGCAGTGTATGCAGGCAGCTGCGGTGATGGCTGGATACAGCCTTGGACAAGCAGATGAATTGCGTCGTGCGATTGGAAAGAAAAAGATTGAAATCATGGTGAAAGAGAAAGAAAAATTCACCAAGGGTGCCAAGGCAAAGGGGTATGACATCCAAACTATAGATAAAGTCTGGGGATTTATTGAAAAATTTGCAGGGTACGGATTTAATAAAGCACACAGCGCAAGTTATGCGATGATTGCATATTACACTGCCTGGATGAAAGCCAATTACCCAACAGAGTACATGTGCGCCGTACTCTCAGTGGAATCCAACTCTCTGGGTGCTAATAGAGAAGAGAAGGTTGCACAAGGTGTGACTGACTGCAGACGTTTAGGCATTGCTGTGCTACCTCCAGAAATAAACAAATCAAATAACAGTTTCACCATCGAAAAGATTGATGGCAAATATGCGATTCGCTTTGGATTCTCAGCTGTCAAAAATGTGGGAACCGCCGCAGTTGAAAGCATCCTGTCGGCAAGAGAAATAGGACCATTTGAATCTTTTACTGACTTTTTGCAACGCACTGATAGCCGAAAGATCAACAAAAAAGTCCTTGAGAGTTTAATTAAGATTGGCGCTTTTGACGCCTTCTCCTCACGCTCATCAATGCTAGAACAGCTAGAAGAGATTCGCGCCAAAGCCTCGCTCCTCAATGGTGATATTGATGGACAAGACGGACTCTTTACTGCGGTTGCATCCACCGAACATGCAAAAGACACCTTTCAAAAACTGCCTGAATATCCGCAAGGAGAATTACTTTCCTTTGAAAAAGAGTTACTTGGCTTCTATCTGACCAGTCATCCAATGGCAGAGGCACTCGATGAAGTCCATAGACTTGTATCGCATAACATCAAAGAGTTTGATCCAATGGTTCATACAGATCAAAAGGTACAGGTGGGTGGTTTTATCGCTTCTGTGCGGCAAGTACTCACGAAGCAAAAACAAGAAGAAATGTGTTTTGGAACACTCGATGATGGCACTGGCACACTTGAATTCGTGGTCTTTCCCAAAACCTATGCCTTGCATAAGGCGCTCATGGAGCAGGACAAGATAGTCATTCTCAAGGGCACACTCCAGTATCGGGATGAAAAACTATGTCTACAGGTGGAAAAAGCGCGTGAACCACAAGTAATCATTCCCCAGGAAGTTCCTACTCCAGGATTTTCACTAACGATTCCACGTGGGACACCGAAAGAAAAACTGCAAGAACTTGGAAAATACTTAAAATCTCGTCCTGGATCTGATCAGCTCTCGGTGGTTATACCCAATGGAAGCCAGGATACGGTTATGAAACTCCCTTACACAATCATGTGGAATGATGAAACCAAACAAATTGTACAGAAAATGCTGTCGTAAAGACCTTTGGCAAAACGAGAGGGATATGTATTATATCGCAAGCAGAAACAAGTGAAAATCTTTGTCTTTTGCAAACAGATTGCTACAATACCGTATGCCCGAAATAAACACAACAGAACCGACCCGTAAAAACGTAAAGTACATCTTCGTCTCTGGAGGAGTCCTTTCCTCCCTCGGAAAAGGAATAGTCACTGGCTCTCTTGCACTCTTACTCAAATCACGTGGTTTTCGCGTGAGCATCGTCAAATGTGAGAACTATTTAAACATTGATTCAGGACTTATTAACCCCATCGAACATGGTGATCCGTTCCTGTGTGATGATGGAACTGAATCAGACATGGATCTTGGAACCTACGAAAAGTTCTTGGGTCAGCCTATGGGCAAACATAACTTTGTGACCATGGGACAAATCTATAAAGCTGTCATCGATCGTGAACGTGCCTTTGGCTACAACGGTGAAGACGTGGAGATGCCACAAGTGTGTGCCGAGATTATTGACCGCATCAACCAAGCAGCCAATAAAGACAATGCCCAAATTGTGATCGTGGAACTGGGTGGAACGGCTGGAGAATACTTAAACATTCTCTACTATGAAGCTTCAAGAATCTTGCGATACACCCACAAACAACGTGTCATCCATATCCATGTAGGGTACTTGCCAACTCCAGCCCACATTGGGGAACCCAAAACGAAACCCACTCAACTTTCTGTCCAAACCTTAAATGGTCTAGGGATTCAGCCTGATTTTATCGTCGCTCGTGCAACCAAACGTATGGATCAGCGTCGTCGTGATCGTTTCGCTCTCTTTTGTAACTTGGAAGCCGATCACATCATTGATAGTCCAGACATGGAAAGCGTCTATGAGATTCCAGAAGTCTTCCGCGAACAACACTTTGATGAGCTTGTACTCAAAGAATTAAAACTCGACGTCCCTCCAATTGATCTGTCTTCCTGGGAAGCAATGGTCGACAAAGTCCGAGCTCCAAAGAAGCACAACCTTCGCGTCGCTATCGTTGGCAAATACCTGGCAACTGGTGAATACCAACTCAAAGATTCGTATGCTGCCTTGATTGATGCGATCAATCATGCGTCGGTTGCCAACGATGCACATACCGAAATTGCTTGGATTGATGCTGCAAAAGTTGAACAAGCCATGAAAGACAATCCAAATCTATCTAATGAGGATCTCAAACGCTTGTTTGGTTTAGTTGACGGAGTCATTGTTCCGATAGGATGGGGAGAGCGAGGAGTAGAAGGCAAAATACGTAGTATTCAAGGTGCTCGTGAAGAAAAGATTCCCTATTTAGGACTCTGCTATGGTATGCAGCTTGCCATGGTCGAGTTTGCTCGCAACATTGTGGGATGGAAAGATTCCCATACCCAAGAAGTGAACCCAAATAGTCCACATCAAGTCATTCACATGATTCCTGATCAAAAACGGATATTGGAAAATCGTGCCTATGGGGGAACAATGCGACTTGGAAGCTGGGACTGTATCGTCAAACCAGGAACAATTGCCTTTGAGGCCTACAAAAAATTCGGACAAATGCTTGATGAAAGCAAGGGCTTGACTGCAGAACGTCACCGTCATCGGTATGAATGCAATGATGAACTCATGCCAGAGCTGGAAAAGCGTGGAGTAATCGTAGCTGGTCGTTCTGTGCAAGAAAATCTGGTTGAGCTTATTGAGTTGCCAAAAGACATGCATCCGTTCTTTGTGGGAACCCAGGGTCATCCAGAATATAAATCAACCCCACGAAAACCCCATGCATTATTCATGGAATATATCCAGGCCTGTATTGATCAAAAAGTGCGATAAGCTGCCCCTACAGCCAGAAAGAAGAGATAGCTATGATTTCCCAAACTATTCATGATCAAGCCTACGAAGTTTATACTTGGCCAGAAATAGGGCAACATTCCTTCGCATTAGGCAAGAAAATCATTGAGTCAGGAACAAAGTTTGACCGAGTGATCGCTTTGGCACGAGGAGGCGTTTCTATTGCGCAGTCCACTGCCGACTTGATTGGTGTCAAGCATATAAGTGTGGTCCAAAGCGAACTCTATACAGGAGTGTACGAAACCAACAAGGTTCCCATCATCACGCAGTCACTCTCTGTCACAATCCGAGGAGAAAAAATCGTCCTCATCGATGATTTAGCTGATTCAGGAGAATCACTCTTGTTTGCGAAGCAGTATCTGGCTGCGCACGGACCAAAAGAAATCAAGACAGCCACGCTGGCTGTCAAACCATGGACCAAGATCACTCCGGATTTTTCGGTAATCGACACCGATGCCTGGTGCATCTTTCCGTGGGAGATCCGAGAAACCATTCAAACGCTCACCGGAATCTGGGAGTCCAAAGGAGATTCACTAGAGAAAATCCATGCACAGCTGCAGTCTTTAGGCTACATAGACCTTGAGATTGCAACATTTAGCAAATCTTGATACAATACTTCTCTGAATAAACCTCTAGTGACTAACCCCAGAGTATATATGGCTAAATACTTTACCTATAAAGACAAATCAGTCTCTGTTGGAGACACCGTTCGCGTAGCCTTCAACGTTGTGGAAGGTGATAAGACCCGTCAACAGATGTTCGAAGGCATTATCATTGCTGTCGACAACCGTGAAAATGGCAAAGCCTTTACTGTTCGTAAAATTGCAGCTGGAAGTATCGGAGTAGAGCGTATCGTTCCCCTCGGATCTCCAGCTCTCGCTGACTTGCAAATCATCACCAAAGGTGATGTTCGCCGAGCCAAGCTCTTCTACATGCGTGGCCGCAGTGGAAAATTGGCTATGAAGGTCAAAAAGCAAGTAAACGCCTAATTTCCCGCTTTAACTTTCATCGTTTTCCTTCATACGTTTGCGGTGCAAATTCCCTTGGTGCGAAATGAAATTTCTTTGCTATTATAGGGGACATGGAACCCAAAGGATCATCAAATGTTCACTTGTTTATTAGCGTTATGGGCACTCTGGGTTCTGGCAAAACGACCGCAGCAAAACTACTGGCCTCTCACTTTGGGTTTGAGCTGATAGAAGAAAATTTTGGTGAAAACGCCTTTCTTCCGAAATTCTATACCAACCAACAGCGCTGGGCATTCCATTCCCAGACGTTCTTTTTGATGGAAAAAATCTCCCAAATGATGACGATTGAGGGAAGGCTGTATACGAATAGTGTGGTGCAAGATACGCCTATCTATCAAGACGTATTTGGCTATGCGAAATCACAGAATCTACTTGGAAACATGAATGCGGATGAGTGGAAGCTCTACAACAAAATCTTTAAGTCCTTTGAACCTTTTTTACCCAAACCTGACTTACTTGTGTACCTAGGCACCAGCGTGTCTGTGACAATGCAGCGCATTAAAGGTAGGGGACGTAGTTTCGAGCAGGAAATCCCACAAAGCTATGTTGCAACGTTGGATGCACAAAACCGTCTTTTTTTGTCACAAAATAAGGATATACCGGTTCTTACAATCAACACTGATCGACTCAATTTGGTCCGCAGCCGGAAAGCCAGAAGCACGTTTATCGGCATTATTGATGAAGCCCTCGCCTCCCGTTTTACACTTATTCACTTTGCCAAACGCTCGACCACTATTCACTGGTCCTAACTTTCTTCTCCTCTCATCCATATTTGCGACCAAATTCGCAAGCAAAAGTCAATATCATTATTTTCTTCTTACGTATATCAGGTGATAGTGACATATATTCATTTCGGTGAATCTTTTGTGGTTGTAATTGCGAAAGCGTCGCACTATACTCATAGCCAGTATGGCGTATAAGGACGGGAAGACATATCTTCGAGATAGCATCAGTAAACTCAAGAAAAAGAACTTTTCAGTTACCCCAATTCGACTACACATTCTGGAAATTATTGCAGGTTTTCATAAGCCATTTAGTGCTGATATTTTACTTTCCTACGCCCACTTGACAGACACATCAATTCATCGAGCAACTGTCTATCATCATCTTGAAGTTTTTATTGAAGCCAATGTCTTGAAACAGTTCAAAATCTATGGAAGAGCCTCTCAGTTCTATGAACGGGCCAGTGAAGTACGCCATCACCATTTCATTTGTCGGGAATGTAGTGATATTGTAGATGTATATCCAGAAAAGGTAAAGTTATCGATTGCAGACGACGAGCAGAAGCTGCAAAAGGCTGGATTGCAGATTGATTTTCACAGGCTTCAGCTTTATGGAGCATGTAAGGTCTGTTTAGAAAAGTCTGCACACCGAGTAGAAGAGGAAGGAGGGATTTTTGCTATGTAGTAGCTATCAGTTTCTGCCTGGATGTTACCCCGTGTGGGAGCGCAGGATAACACGCAGGTCATTGCACAAGGAGAAACTCTTACAACAATCTAACGCTGTTTTCCCACAAATGCCAATACTGTATGTATAGTATCTGTCTCAATTTCAAAAAGCGTGGGGCAGCTTTACTAATGAGTAATAATATACACAAACATGTTCCTTTCAGGAACGATTAAAGGAGAAAATATGGCTAGAGATGCATCAACAAAAGTAAGGAAAAGAGGTTTGGCATCCGCAGACGAGGCAACACGCAAAAGAGTTGCAGCTGCTGGTGGAAGCGCTCATCATGAAGAACGAGGTTTGCAAGCTGCTGACGAAGGAACTCGGAAGAAAGTGGCAGCTGCTGGTGGAAGCGCTCCACATAAAGCACGTGGCCTTCAAGCAGCAGATGTTGCTACACGCCAAAAGGTCGCACAGCTTGGTGGACAGGCAAGTCGTGGTGGCGGACGCAAGAAGAAAGCCAAGGCCTAGTAAATAAAATACTGACACAAAAGACGGGTGAAATATCCCGTCTTTTTTTGTGAACAAAGGTGGAAAAAACACTCATTCTTTCTCAAGATACCTGGGAACAATGTCCTGCAAAATCTTGACCAGTTCGGGATCCATATATCGGTATCCTGAGTCAATATCCAACACGACAATCTTTTTTCCATTTGTCTGAAACTTCTCTTTGAGAACCTCTTTGTGTCTTGTCTCCATGACAAACACGATCTCTGCCCAATCAATGAGCTTTTGGGAGAGAGGGATTCGGGCAGTGGGTGAGGTTCCTGCAGAACGAACAGATAGTGCAGGAGCATTTCGAAAAATCTTCTCAGCTGTTTTGCTTCTCCATTCGTTGTATGTACACACAAACAGGACATTCATAGTTATAGTTTCTCATGAAATGCGTGAAAATTAAACCGGGTTCTGTGCAAGTTGCTGAAAGAATTACAATATGAGCCAGCCTCTTCTTAAAAAATTCAGTGTGTAAGCTTCTAGTATGCGACCTAAATACCAATCCCGCTATAGGATAGAAAAAGAGGCTTTTCAAATGAGCGCAGGAAAGCTATAGTAATCCCTTCGTTTAGTACCCAGAAAGTATTTCTATGGCAGGACAGTTATTTCCTACAGAACGTCTCAAACCGGCATTTGTGGACCCTAACCACTGAGTCATCGATCCTCCCGGAGGCAACCCGGAAATCGTAATAAACCGGGTACTGAGAATGCTTGTGTGGGTTGGCTTGACCGATCTGTACGGAGCGCAAGACGGAGTCTTTA
>CAZNKS010000034.1:0-1522 GCA_964574065.1 uncultured Pseudomonadales bacterium
GACAACGATCTTTTCTTGCAAGTCACTATCGATGCCACCGGGCAGGCTGCAATTCAACCAATCCCATTCCAAGATCTTTCAACAAAGAGAAAGTAGTCTGTTTTACATTGACCAGCGCTTTTCTACTTCTTGCCAGTTAATGACATTCCAAAACGCTTGAATATAGTCAGGTCGTTTGTTTTGATACTTTAAGTAGTATGCATGTTCCCAAACATCAATGCCAAGTAATGGGGTCGCATTATCCATATATGGTGAGTCTTGGTTTGCATAGGACTTCACTTCAAGTTTTCCATCTGCGGTTTTTACTAACCATGCCCAACCAGATCCAAAGTGATTTGTGGCTGCTGTATTGAATTTTTCAACAAATGCATCAAAAGATCCAAATGACTTTTCAATCTCTCCCTTTACGGTTTTTGTTGCTTCTTGTTTTTGCGGGGAGAGAAGCAGCCAAAAAATACTGTGATTACTATGCCCACCGCCATGATTACGGACAGCAGTGCGAATGTCTTCAGGCACTTGAGATATGTTTTTGAGCAATTCTTCAACAGAAGAAAAATTTACCTCTGCATGTGTGGCTACGGCTGCATTCAATTTATCCACATAAGTTTGGTGGTGCTTGTCATGATGAAGTTGCATCGTCTGGGCGTCGATGTGGGGCTCTAAAGCTGCAAAATCATAGGGAAGGGCTGGAAGCGTGAAATTCATGTATCCTCCTAATAGATATCAGTATCGGGCGCCGTAAGCATACCTTTTGGTATGACAAATATTCAATACCCAATTCTATACCCGTTTGCATGGGAAAAATCAAAAAGAATACGGTAAGAAATCGATCTCAGTAGAGAAGTCTGATTTTTTCGAGTGAAGATATGCAGGAGTGAGGGTTGTGTACTACAATAGAGCGTAGGTGTGAAACACAAAATTGTTTTTTTTCTTATCCTCATCCTTGCAGTTGTGTTGCGATTCTATCAACTGGGGGGATTACCTTCTGGCCTGACCTGGGACGAGGCAGCCATTGGCTATAATGCCTATGGAATAGCAACCGTCCATAGAGATGAGTGGTTACTTCGAACTCCAATAACCTTTCGATCGTTTGGTGACTATAAATCTCCATTGGGAATTTATACCTCTGCAGTATTGATGTTGTTTACAAAACCGAGTGAACTTCTTGTGAGGCTTCCTATTGCGATTGCCGGTACGGGTTTAGTTGTTATGGCATATCTTCTTGCAAGGCAGCTTGGAAAAGAGATCGGTTTGTCTTCACAAAAGCAAGCTATCTATTCATTGTTTGTAATGTTTCTTGTGGCAATCTCCCCGTGGGCTGTTCATTACTCGCGGATTGGTTTTGAATCAATGATCGCTGCCTTTTTGGTAAGCCTTGGTGTCTATGGATGGTTACGCGCCAAGGAAGATGGGAGATGGTATATCCTTTCGATCGTTCCATTTGTGCTTGCGCTGTATGCCTATCACAGCGCGAAGGTCGTTGTCCCATTCTTCTCACTTGTTCTGTTTGGCATAGGGATTA
>CAZNKS010000034.1:1622-4390 GCA_964574065.1 uncultured Pseudomonadales bacterium
CCTACGGGCAGGCATATATCTATCTGTTGTTTTATAAGCAAATGAATCCGATTGATTATCGTGGTGGAGGACTTGCAAACTATACGATTACCGACAAACCATTTGAAGAAGCACACGGTCAAAAGAACGTATTAATTGTTGGTACAGACGAGCAAATTCCAGATGATCAATCGATTATTTTCGAGGTGAAGTATCCAGATGGGAACGTTGCTTTCCAAGTGGTACAACAATAAGATCATTTGGTATGAATTCAAAAACAGGAATCTATCGACATTACAAAGGAGAGTTGGTTCGTGTCCTTTTTACGGTGTTACACAGTGAAACGAAAGAAGAAATGATCGTCTATGTGCACCTCGATGATGGACAACTGTGGGTTCGCCCGAAAAAGATGTTTGAAGAAAAGATTCAAAAGGATGGAAAAGAGATAGATCGATTTGCTCCACTACCATGAAATACACTCACATTCATACTCTCATTGTCCCGCTCATTCTTGTTCTTGGTGGATTGCTTCGCCTCCTTTTTTTACCATCAATCCCACCATCATTATATTGGGAAGAAGCAGCGCTGGGATATGATGCCTATTCCATTGCGGCGACAGGAAAAGATCACCATGGAAACAGTTTTCCAATCGTTGCTTTTCCTTCCTTTGGCGATTACAAACCCAGTGGCTATTTTTATGCTATCGTGCCTTTTGTAAAGCTGTTTGGTCTATCAGAAATTGCCGTTCGACTTCCTTCCGCAATTGCTGGAATACTTGCCTTGTATCTTCTCTATAGGATAGGAAAAGAATTGTTTGAGGAAAAGGTAGGAATGCTGGCAATGTTTCTCCTTGCAATTCAACCATGGCATCTGCAGTTCTCGCGAGGAGGATGGGAAGTAAACCTGGCAACCACTCTGACACTCCTTGGTGCCTGGCTCCTTCTGCAGGCAAAAAAGAAACCCAGTGTTCTTATCTTCTCTGTTGTGTCATTTGGATTGGCAATGTATGTGTATCATGCTGCCCGTTTATTCGTACCATTGGTCGGAGCAATAGGAGGGATAGCTCTTCTTTTCCATTGGTATAAACAAAAGAAAACACGCACTCTACAAAAAGCGCTTCCATTTGTAGGAATATCCCTTTTCCTTATTGGTCTTCTGTTATTTCCATTCATTTCAAAACTTGGTGACCAAGAAGTGTCATCCCGTTTTTCACAGACAAGTGTCTTTTCTGATCTTGATCCGATCATAAAAAGTAATACTAACATTGCGAAAGCTGGAGGTACGAAGCTCGCAAAGATTGTTCATCATAGGTATCGCTACTTTGGTGAAGTAATCGTATCAGCATGGTTGTCTCACTTTTCACCCGATTTCTTGTTCGTAAAAGGGGATGGGAACTTTAGACACGTCATCGGTAAGTTTGGAATGTTGTATCCGATTGAGGGTGTAGCACTCATTGTTGCTCTCATCTTTTTGATCAAACAAAGGAACGTAAACGGACTGTTTGTTATCGCATGGATCCTGTTGGCTGCAGTACCTCCATCGTTGGTACATCCGGCTCCACACACGTTGCGCTTTTTGTTCGCAGCACCTGCCTTTGCACTTCTTGCATCGTATGGATGGATATCTCTTGTACGCTTCATCCAACAGAAAATGAAGAAACGATGGTATCAAGCCGGAATTGGCGCCATTTTTGGTGTTTACGTTTTCTTTGTGGCTGCGTATTTATCGCACTACTATCTAGTCTATCCCGTTATTGCTGCGCACGATTGGCAGTATGGCTACAAAGAACTGTTTGCAACCCTCAAACAGTATAAGCAGGAAAACGAACAAGTTTTTGTCTCTCGCTATCAGGGGAGACCATCGATGTATTACTTATTCTATTCACAGTTCGATCCTAAGGAAATTCAACGCATAGAGCCCTCTCTTCCAAAGGACCAACTAGAGTTGATCAAGGTGGGTGAGTACAACTTTGTCGATGCGCTTCCGTCAAACACAGGTCTGTATGCAACGGCACAAGAAGCCGTACCTGCTGGTGTACAAGTACTCGCGCTGGTTCAGCGACCCGATACATCGGTAGTCTGGGTAATTTGGAGAAGACAATGAGAATTGCATTGTGTGGATCACTATCATTTGGAAATGAGATGAAAGCAGCTGCGCAACAGCTGGAAAAGCTTGGGCATACTGTAGATATTCCTCATGGAGTCGAAATTGGTCTTTCTTTTGGGAACGATGTTCATGAGAGCGAAAAAGTGGATGCGAAAATCCAAAATGATGCTATACGAAAACATTATAAAAAAATTAAGGAAGCTGATGCCATTTTGGTTGTGAATCCACCAAAGAAGGGGATTGCGGGATATGTGGGAGGTAATACTTTTTTGGAAATTGGATTCGCATACGTATTAAACAAACGGATCTACTGTCTCTATCCGATTCCAGATATGCCTTACTCGTCGGAATTACTTGCTATGCAGCCAATACTATTGAATGAAAATATAGAGGAAATAGGAAAATCAAGCGAATGACTTGCCAAAGGCATTCATTTCGAGTTTCTCAATTCGATCACTATGATTACTCTGGCGGTACGCAAACACTGTCATTTCTTCTCGCATCGCCTGTAACTCGGCCATAATGGCATCAAGCCTGGTAAGCACTTCATCTTTGGTGGCAAATTTATTGAGATCGTCTTTGGTTGCGAATTTCTTGAGGTCATCTTTCGTAGCAAACTTCCTAAGATCGTCTTTGGTTGCAAACTTCCTAAGATCGTCTTTGGTTGCAAACTTCCTAAGATC
>CAZNKS010000034.1:4490-11276 GCA_964574065.1 uncultured Pseudomonadales bacterium
CGTCTTTGGTTGCAAACTTCCTAAGATCGTCTTTGGTTGCAAACTTCCTAAGATCGTCTTTGGTTGCAAACTTCCTAAGATCATCTTTCGTAGCAAAAACTTCCTTGAGTTGTTTGATATCACTTTTAGTGAGCATATAGTAGAATTTATCAAAGATGTAAGAACGACACAATATGAGCAACCGGAACAAACCCGTACAACTATCAGTTGTCATTGCCACCCATAATGAAGAAGCAAATCTGGGAGCAACACTAGAAGCTGTTCAAAACCTTGCAGATGAAATCCTGGTTGCCGATGGGGAGAGTACCGACAGAACAGTTGAAATTGCCAAGGAGTATGGAGCCAATGTTCTCCATATGACCAATAAACGAATGTTTCATTTCAACAAGCAGGAGGCAGGCGAGAAAGCAAAAGGTGAATGGATTTTATATCTTGATGCCGATGAAATTGTAACGCCTGAACTTGCAGCCGAAATACAAACAGTCGTAAACGGAACTCACCAAGAGATCGACCTAGCAACGCACAAGCATTTTCAAAAACACATGAATGCAATAGCAAACCGTGATGGAGTGACATTTCAAACTTCTCCTCCAATCAACGGTTACTTTATTGCGCGGAAAAACTATTTCTTAGGTCGCTACTTAATGCATTCAGGTGTATATCCTGATGGTGTCATTCGCTTCGTACGAAATAGGAAAGCCTATTGGCCATGCAAAGATGTACATGAAACGATGGTAGTGGAGGGTGGGGTTTCATGGCTTCATGAACCGATGATTCACATGGCCGATCCTACGTTCAAAAGATATTTACAGCGTGCAAATAGATATACAACTCTCACCGCAATCAACTTACAAAAACAAAAAGTATCAAAAGGTTTTTTGGGAATGGTGAAGTATTTGTTGTGGATGCCAGTACAAACATTTCTCATGCTCTTTATCAGACACAAGGGCTTCATGGACGGGTTTAGCGGATTTGTGTGGGCATTAATGAGCGGACTGCACTTCCCAATTGCCTATATAAAGTATTTGGAAATGGAACAGAAGTAGGACACATTACTGGGCAACTATTTTTGCACTTCCAGTGGCTGGCAGTGGCACATAGAGACGGAATGCCTCTGTTTCATTCTTGCGATAAATCCCAGGTACTCCTTGTACTGGATGCGCAACTGCATCCTGTTTGCACTCTGCGCGGTCAATAACAAGAGATCGTGTGGTCAGCTCCAGTTCTTTTATCTGTGACGGACAGTTATTATCGATAAATGTTAAGTTATCAACGGTAGACAGCTTTATGTTTTCTGTAAACCGTCCGGCAAGTTCTGGTGAAAAGTTGTTTGAGTAGAACAAGTAATACAAAGGTTTTGCATCCTGTGGTAGATAGATGTGATCAAAGGAATCTTTATTCTCCCGTAAAAAGTGTGCAAGTGCGGTACGATCGTCACCACGAAAAACAGATTGATAGGAAGGACCATGAATCATCCATTGATGCCAAAAGTACACAGTTTCCAAGGCAATAAAGAATCCCAGTCCTAGTAGCACAAATCGTCCCCATTTTTTCCAGGAAGCCAAGATTGCTGCACCGTATGCAACCACAACCATTAACAGGACTGGCATTAATATTGCTCGGTGTGTATTTGGTGCATCATCAAGAGTCAACGCCGCAGGCAGCAAGGAAGCTGCGAGTAACAGAATCGTTAGTAGGAGAAACGTTTTTCCGTTCTTGGATACCACACTCTCCATTGCAACAGGCTCGGTAACCTGCTTTACAACAGCAAACAGCACAACTGCTAATAATCCCAGATACAGTAATCCCGAATCTTCGACGATGTATCGTCGAGGCAATCCTCCGTCCGTAAAAAGGAAGGTAGGTGAGAAGTACGAAAGATATTGTCTGATAAATTCACGAGTGTATCCAATTCCTTTATTGTGAAAAATCCTGGTTCGAAGGATTTGATTTTGTCCTTCCTCTATCGCCATGGTTTGGAGTCTTCCACCCACTGTATTGTTGAAATAGAAGATGGACGTCTGCCTGAATCGTCCTTGCCCCCAGACAGTTCTTCCGATTCCAAGCGTGAGTATCGTAAAGAATAAGAAACCAATAAGGAATCCAACTCTCAGTTTTTGTGCCTTACTTGTTAACGCAAAGAGAAACATCGTTCCCGGAACGAGGATGCGATAGGAAGGATACAGAAAGTAACACAAAAAGAAAGTAAGTGAGGCCGCAATAATGAAGGGAATTTTTTCTTTTGTTTGGGCACGAAAAGCAAAGAGGAGCGCCACAATATAGAAGAAAGTGGCTGTTACGTTTTCTGCGGTTGAGCGAGACAACACAATGTGCCACGGCATAATAGCAACTGCTGCTGCGACAAGGAGGGCATATTTTTCTTCTTTAAAAATCGCCTTTGACAACGCATACATGGGAAAAACGAATAATGCTCCAAATATCGCAATCGGAAATCGAATCGCAAATGCATTCACCCCGAAAAGGAAAGTGAAGATCCCTGACAAGTACATAGGAATCACATTTGGATAGTCACCAAAGTTATCAAAGTACAGAAGTGGCCAAGCATTCGCATACAAATCTTTTCCATTTAACAAAATAAAACGGCCGACATAGCCATTCATCATTTCATCTTCATGCAATCCAAAAGGCACGTCTCCGAGTCGATAGAGACGTAGGAATGCCGCCAGAAGAAAAATTGCAAGCAAAATCAGAGTACTGGGACGTTTTAGATAGGAAATAAGCCGATTCATGGAGTGAGTATAGCAGTCAAACTTTACTTTCAGAAGTGATTAAGAAGGGTTTGTATGACTTCATCTTGAAACCGATCTCCTGGAACGGTAGAGTACAGTCAATTGGAAGAGAACGCCTATGAATATTCTGATCGACACATCGCCCCTTCAAAATGAAAGCAGTATCCGAGGAATTGGAAGATACACCAAAGAGTTACTAAGTAGTTTACGAACCATCAAATCACCTCACACGTTTTATACCAATGAAGATGTTGCAGATACGAGTATCGATCTGATTCACTATCCGTTCTTTGATTTTTTCTTTCCTACACTACCTTTTTTTAAGAAAGCAAAAACTGTCGTCACGATTCATGACGTAATCCCACTTCTCTTTCCGAAGCATTATCCGCGAGGAATTCGAGGCACTATTAATTTGTTTCGCCAAAAGCTTGCCCTACGCGGTGTGGCGCACGTCATTACCGATTCTGAAAGCTCAAAGCGAGATATTATTGACCATCTGCATATAAAGCCTGAAAACATATCAGTTGTGTACTTGGCTGCCAATGAAGCGATAAAGAAGCCAGTCCAATCTGTCCAAGATGAAGTTCGAAAACGGTACAGTCTTCCCAAAAACTTCGCCCTGTATGTTGGGGACATCAACTATAACAAAAACTTACCTTTTCTTATCCGAAGCGTAAAAAAAATCCCTAAGCTCTCACTCGTATTAGTTGGAAAAGCAATGAATAATACAGCAATTCCAGAGGGGAGAGCAATTCATAAGACAATTTCACTTCTAGGAATGGAGAAGCGAGTGAAACTGATTGATTCAGTTTCTGGTGACGCTTCTTCCGATTTGAGCAGTATGTATTCTCTTGCAACTGTCTACGTGCAACCCTCTTTATATGAAGGCTTTGGCCTGCCGGTACTTGAAGCGATGCAGTGTCGTACACCTGTTGTGTGTGCCAGAGCTGGAAGTCTTCCGGAAGTCGCTGGAGATGCCGCTAGTTATTTTCATCCCATGGATGAAGAAGACTGTGCCAATGCAATCCAAAAAGTACTGCGATTTTCCCAAAAACAGCGAAGTACTGCAGTTCGTAAAGGGGTTGATCAAGCAGCAAAATTCTCTTGGAAGAAAGTAGCCACACAAACACTATCGGTATATGAGTCTATTGGGGGGAGAGGATAGGCGGTACAATAGATATACCTATGCAGCCTTTGCACATCTTCCAACTGCTTTTCTGGCTCGCAGTCTATTGCGCAAGTGTTTCTTTTGGTTTCTTCGTTCCTGGATTTGTTCTGAGCAGACGAGTCACAAAAAACCTTAGTTCTCTTGAACAAGTAGTTTTATCTTTGTCTCTAGGAGTAGTACTGTGGGGAATCCAAGGATATGTATTTGGATATCTGCACATTCGGCAAGCAAGCTTCGTATATGTAATAGCTTCAATCTATCTTGCTTTCGTGAATCGAGTAAAAATCATCCAACTTGGAAAAGAATTTTTTAAAACGGTACGACGGTTCGATAGAATTTTGCAGGTTATTTTGGTCATTGGTATTTCGATGCAAGTTCTGCAAATGATCGGGACAGGACTGATGCTATCGGATGGAATGCCATTTTTCCGTGTGCATGCACGTGATGGAATTTTTCATTTGGGTTTAATCGCAAGCATTTCAAGACAGTTTCCGCCTGTTGAACCAGGGGCATCGGCAGTTCCTGTCGTCAACTATCATTACTGGTCTGATCTGGTGTTGGCGGAAACCAGCCGAGTCTTTGGGATTCCTATCCATTCACTCTTTTTCCAGTTCACACCGCTTCTTTTCTCTCCACTCACAGCACTGGCGTGTCTGATGGTTGTACGCAAAATGTCTAGATCCTTTTCAGAGAGTTTGCGAAACAATTGGCAACGTTTTGCACTCTTTTTCCTCTTTTTTGGTTCTGACATGGCATATGTTTTTATGCAAAAACTCTATGGAGTATGGGGATTTTACACAAGCAATATCGATGACGGCTCAACCCAGTTTTTAAATATGCCGCATGTGTTTGCCAAAGCGCTCTTTTTTGTTGGACTGTTTCTTTTACTCCACTGGAAAGAAGAAAAAAAGCTATACGTAGGGCTGTTGTGCGGATTGATCGCAAGCGTGCTGTTTGGGATGAAAATCTATTTTGCATTGTTATTCCTGTGTATCCTGTTTGCCTATGGTTTCTTTGAAATGATTTCCCTTATTCGTCACAAGAAGTGGTCTGCATTCTTCTCACAGTATCTATTGGTCGGGTTTGTATCAGCTCTTCTTGCGGCTGCGATTTATCTGCCACCCAATAGCGGGTCAGGAGGGCTAAACTGGTACCCACTTGAATGGGTGAAACTCATGATTGGACCACAAAACTTAGATTGGAAAGATTTAAACTATCGAATTGCAATTGCGCAGTACTACAACGACTCAGTCAAGCTTGCGCTCTATAACACCATTGCAATTATCACCACGCTTTTGTGTATTCATGGAACACGACTCGTTGGACTCTTGTTTACTCCAAAGATGGCAAAGAAAATAGGTTGCAAGTTCTATGTGGCAGCACTTGGGGCAATGCTCCTGTTTACGTTCTTGGGTATGACCACACTACAGCAGAGCGGTTCATTTAATGTCTTTAATTTCTTTGCTTCAAGTCTTACCTTGTTTGCTTTGCTTGGTGCGTTTTGGGCTGCGTATCTATGGGAGTCAAAACATATCGTTCTTCGAATCCTTGTCGTGATTGCCTGTGTACTCACAGTACCCAGAGGAATATATGAAACCAACAAAATTCTTACTTCGTACCGACAAGGAACGGATGTCGTGACAATCTCGAAGGATGAAATCGAAGCGCTTTCATATATCAAAACCAATGCTCCAAAGGATGCCGTGGTCCAGGCTCATATGGATAATTCCTTTGAACGACAGACTACCTACGTTTCTTATTTTGCAAATCGGCAAGTGTACATTGGGGGACAAAGTGTGCTTGAGACACATAATCAACCGACTGCACCACGAGAAGAAGAAATGAGGTTGCTGTTCGCATCGACAGATCCTAATCTGCTCTCTTCGAAACTGAAAGAAAAAGGAATCTCCTATCTGTATGTACGAAAGCAGGATACACTACGAGTTGATCCGACTGCGGCAGGTTTACAGCTCGTCTATTCAAACGGTGCAGCCGATGTCTATACAACAGTAGAAGAAAGGTAAATATGAATGTTCTTGTTACCGGTGGAAACGGATTCTTAGGAAAACATTTATGCAGGGCTCTTGCGGCTGCAGGGCATACTGTTCGCGTGCTTGATCATACCCAAAATGTTGAGTATGAAACAGTTGTGGGTGATGTTCGAGAATCAGACACAGTGGCAAAAGCACTGCAAGGAATTGAAGCTGTCTTTCACTTAGCCTCGTCAATCGAAGCAGGGGAATCAGTGCAAAAGCCGTATGAATATACAGACAACAATGTGCTTGGATCAGTTATTGTGCTGGAAGAAATGCGCAAAGCTAATGTGAAGACATTTATCTTTTCATCCAGTGCAGCTGTGTATGGTGAACCACTTCGAGTACCCATCTTGGAAGATGATCGAACCATGCCTATCAACCCATATGGAATGACAAAGCTAGCGATGGAAGCACTGGCATCGTCTTACTCATACTCACACAAGTTCACCTGCGTGGCGCTTCGCTATTTCAACCTGTATGGTCCAGGTGAAGATCATGATCCAGAGACTCATGCAATTCCTCGTTTTATTAAACAGATTCACACAGGTGAGGAAGTGACTGTATGGGGGAGTGGTGAGCACAAGCGGGATTTTGTCTATGTGCATGACATCGTTGCGGCACATATCAAAGCGCTTGAACTTCCAAAAGAAACCTATCATTACATGAACTTGTCAGGAAAGAACGCAACCCGCGTGATTGACGTGATTCACATGCTTGAAAAACTGTTAGGAAAAACGGCTAACATCAAATTCTTTCCACCTCGTCCTGGAGATCCCTTATTACTCTATGCAGATGGTAGCAAAGCCAAAGAACAACTTGGATGGGAATCAGC
>CAZNKS010000035.1:0-3431 GCA_964574065.1 uncultured Pseudomonadales bacterium
GCAAGAATCCAGTTCATGCTTGTGATTATACTGTGTGTGCCGTACATTCAACTACAACAACTATATAGAGGAGTACATAGATATGAAAATTGGATACATCGGACTTGGCAAAATGGGAAAGAATATGGTGCTGCGACTGCTTGAGAATAATATTGAAATTGTGGCATGGAATAGGTCCCGTGATCCTTTGGACGAAGTTGTCGCCAAAGGGGCGATGCCTGCAACTGATTTTGATAACATGGTCGATCAACTACGAGGAGAGCACAAAACAAACAAGGTGATCATCTGGCTCATGCTCCCAGCTGGAGAGGCAACGGAGCTTATTCTGTCCCAACTAGTTCCATTTCTTTCAACTGGTGATCTTGTAATCGATGGTGCCAATGCCTTTTATAAAGATACTCTACGACGAGCACAAGAACTTGCTACCAAAGGCATTCACTATATGGATGTGGCTGTTTCTGGTGGTCCTTCTGGGGCACGCAACGGAGCCTGTCTATTTGTGGGAGGAATCAAAGAAGATTTTGAAAAAGTGGAAGAGCTTCTCAAAAGTATTGCTGCTCCGAATGCCTATAAATATATGGGGAAATCTGGTGCCGGACATTTTGCCAAAATGGTACACAACGGAATTGAGTACGGCATGATGCAAGCCATTGCCGAAGGTGCAGCTGTTCTTGAAAAATCAGATTTTGACTTCAAACTGGCAGATGTCTTTGATTTGTATAACAACCGTTCAGTCATAGAATCCCGACTTGTTGGGTGGGCACAAGAAGCTTTCAAAGAGAACCCAACCTTGGAGGGTATTTCTTCCACCATTGCACATAGCGGCGAAGGAGAATGGACTGTTCAAACTGCTACAGAACTGGGTGTGCCTGTTCCAATCATTCAAGAGTCATTCAACGTTCGTGTGCAATCCGCCAATGAGCCTGATAATTTTCGGAATAAAGTAGTGACGGCACTGCGTGGAAAATTTGGTGGGCACGCAACCGCAATTATGAAAAATAAATAATCTACCCTCTGCGAGCGAGCTCATGTCCTATTGGATCAAGTCTCTTTGGACCGGAATGGATAGTTCTGGCCAACCTTGTGATCTACGATAGGCATGAAACGCATTCCATGCTTCGTCACGGTATGTGCGTGAGACCCTTGATTGAATTTCGCGTCTGGCATCCTCATAATTGGTGTGTTCTCCCAAGGACTCTGCGATGTTTTCTCCAAATTTGCGTGCAGATCTTTCCACAACGACGTCGACGTCCTCTATTGAATACTCACTACTATCTCCCATACTTTCCAAGGGTGGCATATCTCCTTCTTTCTATGTAGAAATGTTGAGATTATACACGTCAGCGAGATTATTGCCAGTGATTTATCACGCGCCTACTAGATTGCACAGACAGCTAGACTTGACTCAAGCCAGGTTCTACCATCTTGTTCCAGCAACTCAAATGATTCTTTCGGCCCCCAGCTTCCCTGGGCGTAGGGTAGAGGAGCTTTTCGTACCAAAGAGAGGGGATCTGTGAATGCCCACTGGGCTTCAACTTCAATTGCATCGTTAAAGAAGGTTTGATCTCCATCGATCACATCAGCAATCAAGTTCTCATAGGCATCAGGCATATCGTTGCCCATGTGTTTGTAACAAAACTGCATATATTGTGGTTCCAAGGCAAGTCCACTCCCAGGTTTTTTGGATAAGAAGCGCAGCACAATTCCTTCATTGGGTTGCACCCGGAAGGTAAGAACATTTGGATCTCGTCCAGATTCCACATGTGCAAACAGGCGATTGGTCGGTGTTTTAAACACAATGGATACTTCCGTAAAAGTCTGTTTAAGCATCTTGCCAGCACGAATATAGATAGGAACCCCTTTCCATCGTGGAGTATCGATATGGGTTCGAAGCGCAAAGAAAGTATCTTTGTTTGAGTGTGGTGCAACAAACTCTTCACCTGTGTATCCTTCATACTGTCCAAATACCACATGATCGGTCTCGGGTCGTAACTTCTGCAGAATCTTCACTCGTTCTTTTGTTACGGCCTCATTACTAAACTCGCTGGGTGCATCCATCGTTACCAAGGTAAGCATCTGTAAACTATGATTCTGTCCCACATCTTTTAGCATCCCGACACTATCAAAGTATTGTCCACGTCTCCCGATGCCATAATCTTCTGTTGCCGTAATTTGGATGTGATCCACATGTTCTGCAGAGAATAATGGTTCCAAAAGTCCATTCCCAAAACGAAACGTAAGGATATTTTGTAAGGTAATCTTTCCCAGATAATGATCAAGTCTATACACTTGTGATTCATCGAAGTATTCATTCAAAAGACCATTGAGATTCTGGGCAGTTTCTAAATCAACTCCGATTGGTTTTTCAATCATGAGTCGCTTCCACCCATCACCTTGATTAGTTAAGCCTTTTTCTTTTAAGTTTTTAAAGATAACTGGATACAGTTGTGGATAGGTCGCAAGATAGTACACCACATTGGCTGGAGTAAACGTATGCACGACTGCAGATACTTTTTCATACAGTATGGGGTTTGAAAAATCTCCTTGCACATAAGACAGATTTTGTTTCATCCGTTCCCAAATTTCTTCTTTAATTGGATGTTGATGATGCCGATTGGGCAGCAGCAGGATATCGTGCACGAAGGTTTGAAACTCCTTCGTACTCATATCCTTTCGTGCTACACCAATAATAGGCGTGTTCAAAGGGATTCTGCCTTTTTCAAATAAGTCATAGATTGCAGGAATCACTTTGATCTGTGCCAAGTTGCCGGTGACTCCGAAGAGAAAGAATGAAAAGTTTTCCATTCGTTTTTTATACCCCCCTGGGGTATTCTCTGCAAGCAGGAATGTGATCGCTCCTACGGCATTTGATACGTCACGATCAAGCGCGGAGCTGCGGCTGCGCTTGAATTAAATGAATGAGCGTATTTTCGTCCCCAGGATCCTCCCGCACCTTTGAGGATAACACTCAAGGCATTTCCGCTTGTCCAGTCAGGACGATTGACCACTTCCGATATGACCGAACTCATGTCTTCGAGCCGATAGGTTGTCCCCGAAGTCCATTGTTTGCTAGAGCTATGTGAGACGAAAGCTGTTGTACGAGCACGATTGGCAATCTTGTTGGAAGAAGCAAATGTTGGACTGTTTCCAGTGGCATGTGCACTCATGCTAAAAGACATTTGGATCCAATTTGATGCGGATGCAGTTACCTCAAGATATGCAGAAGTAATGTGTGCACCCCGTGGGATAGCTAGATTTGCAAAACGAAGCCCAGTAAAGCTACTCGTGCTGCTAGCTCCATTCCCAAACCAGACTGTGTTGCCCGTTGTGAAGCTGTTCCCATCTTCGTTCGCATCATCGCTCGCAGCACTCACTTGAGCAATGACAGTTGCTGCGGCTGGGGTGGGTGTAGGGGTAGGTGTAGGGGTAGG
>CAZNKS010000035.1:3531-10863 GCA_964574065.1 uncultured Pseudomonadales bacterium
GTAGGTGTAGGGGTAGGTGTAGGTGTAGGGGTAGGCGTAGGAGTTGGAGTAGAGGTGGGTTCTGGCGTTGGGATAGGGGTCGGCTCCGGTGTACCAGTTGGGAGTGGAGAGGGAGTCGGGGTTGGATCTGGCGTCGGAGAGGGGGTGGGGGTAGGAGTAGGGGTAGGATCTGCTCCACCGCTATAGGTAACGACAAAGCGGGAGGCAAAACTTGGGTTTGAGTCATACGTATGCAAAAACTTTCTCCCATACGTACCTCCTGCTCCCTGAATGATGACACTTATTGCGTTGCCATTCACCCATTCTGGTTTGTTGACAAGACCTTGTACAAGCGCTGTCACGGGATCAAGTTGGTACCATGTATTTGCAAGCCAATTCGTGCTTGATGTGTGTACGACGCTCCCGCTTGAGCGCGTGCGTGAAGATGGCATAGAAGATGCAGAAAATGCTTGACTGTTGCCGGAATCCTCAACAAAGAGACGATATTGCGTTGCGATCCATTGCGTGGAAGTCGGCATTACTTCCATGTATGCTCGATGGATTTTTGCTCCAGCAGGAATAGACAGGTTTGTAAAGCGAAAACCAGTGACCGTCTGTGCATCAGACCCAAGTGGAATCGACGTAGCCGTGAGCGAATTGGATGTGGCATCACTCGCCGCGTCATCTGACGAACTAGAGATTTGAGCAGAGACCAAAGAAACACCAGCTGGATTGATGCCTGCATTGGAAAGGATTTCCTCATCAGTGAATGGCGAAATCGTACTTGCCATCATTGCATTGATTTTCTCGAGGTAGATATTTGCGAGCAATCCTTCCATAACTGTACCGGCGTGAATGTTATCTGCTAAGATGCCGTGGTGTGGTTCATCACCCGCTACTGACATCGTAATTGGTACTCCACCTACTACCATCTGTTTTTGTTCATTCATTCGGGTTAAAAACTTTGTTGCCTCAGCATCAGCATCCCATAGAATCACGTTGGCTCGAGAGATAGAGAGAGCAGCTATTCCTTGATTGGTTCGAGCTATGGCATCGTTTAATCGAGCCTGTCCCGCTGGATCAGGAAACTGTGTTTGGTAAATATCTGAGTAGAAAGGACTTCCAATTGTTGAAAGAAGAACTTGTATGGACGGATCAGCTTGTTTCACTGTATCAAGAGCAGTCGTGATATTGGCCAAGATGCTATTAATTTTGGAATCGAGTGCACTCCCCGTAAGGGAACCATTATAAATAGCTTGTCCATCGGCTCGGTAGAGAGCAAAATCATTGTAGCCAATAGCAAAGTAGACCATATCCACCTTGCCTTCTGCTACCTGAGCAGCCATACCTGTGTGTTGCCCTTCAGAAATCAAACTTCCAGCTGTTGCTCCAGATCGTGCCCAGTTATACTCAAAACCTGTCCGTCTTGAACCTCCCCAAGTTCCCCAACTTCCCACTTCAACTCCACGATATCTATGCAATAGCTCAAGCCAATTCAGTGTCGTAGGAGCATAGACTCCCCCTCGACTGTCATCAGCTCGATACTCGTCAGTAGAGCTATCACTCATAATACCAATACGAAGTGCGAAGGCATAGGCAGGCGAAGAAAGAGAGAAGAGAGAAATAAAAAGAAAAACAAAAGACACAACCGTTATTCTGCGTATATTCATGTGCGGCATACAAATAAACCTATAGTAGATACATACGGTATGTTTACCGCATTTTTATGCAATTGGCAAGTCGGAAAATTATTGATTGATACTACCGCCCTTGGATTCGCAAATATTTCACGACTACTTCCGGATACGCTTCGAAATATAGGTCAGAGAAAACGCATTCTTCCATACACACGGGAGTCCACCACTCAATTTGATTCGTTGCACGTTCAATTGAAAAGCCAAGAGTCACACCTGAGTCAAATTGTGCGGTTCCAATATATGGAAACTGAAGATTATTCTTTTCTGGGTTCTTTGTAATGGAAAGTGTTTGCAGCTTCCCACTTCCTGTCGACTCTTTGTAGTACGAATCAAGTGGTTCAATTACACGCAGGCGTACTGATTCAATTTCATCTGGCTCGACAGCAGCTATATCAAGATAGTATTCTGGGGTTGATATTGGTGTTGCCATTTCTTCTGCGTCAGGTGTGTGTACTGCTTCTTCTGGAGTAGGAGATGGAAGAACAATTTCTTCAGTTGCTACGGGCATGGGTCGTTGGGAAAGATAATAGATCACCGCGCCCAGCCCCATAAGCAAGGTGCTTAAAACAAGAATAAGAGAATTTAAATACCCACCACGTGTGTGCATGCTTTGATCTTTGCAAATATGCAGACAAGTTTCAATCACAAAAGTACATACCGACCTCTGCTTGCCAAGAGCCATCTTGTGGAGTATGACTGTTAATATGGAAAAAGAACGCATTGCAGTTGTTGGCGCCTCAGTTGATCCAGAAAAATATGGTCATCGCATTTTCAAAGATCTTCTCCAAAATGGATACGATCCTATTCCTGTAAATCCCAAAGGGGGAATGTTGTTGGGAATTCCTGTGTACACAAGGCTCTCTGAAATCCCAGACAAGATTTCGCTTGTGATCACCGTTGTTCCACCCAAAGTGACCGAACAAATAGTCGATGAAATACAGGCTCTTGCTATACCAAAGATCTGGATGCAACCTGGCTCAGAATCACTTGCAGCTATTCAAAAGGCCAAAGAGTACGGAATTGAAGTTACTTCCCATGCATGCTTCATGCGCAAACATAAAATCTGGTAATTGTTAGGCTACTTGTGCAAAGACAACCACATAGTTGTGTCCATATTTTTTGGCACACTTTGGACAGGTGGTGAAGTAAAAATGGAATATGAAATACTTGTAGGACAGTATCCATAACAAATATTTTCTTTTTCCACGTTATTTCTTTTCCATCCCAAGTTTTGGGATCAAAAACGGGACAACAGACATCGGAAGGAGGAGAAGTAGATATAAGGATACATATGTACAAAAACTATTTCTTTTATTCAGTGATTACTATCACTTTGCATCTATGCTTTTTCTTCAAAAACCAGTATCCTCGCATCGTATGAAATTCGTACGTGTTCTGTGTATGCTCGTCGTCTGTTTCCACTCTGTTACCAGTTTGGTTGCAGCACATGAAATGGAAGCGACTGAAGAAGCTGCTGTTGTACAAACTGGCAATGCATCGGTACTGCTTATCAACCAAGTACGAGGAGCTGAATGCTGTGAGGTCGGAACAAAAGACAATCTGTCTTTCCAACTCCAAGCCCTCAAAACCCACAAATTATCTGCAACCTTTGCGTATCGATACGATGCGCTCCAAGATAGCGAACTTACAAACATGCTAACAGGAACTTCTCATGAAGCTGCCGGTTTTTTGGAGATCACCCCAAAACTTGCCTCTGCTAGTGGTGTTACCTATAAAGGACCGGTGGAACGCTGGTACAAAGCCGGGAATGCATATTTGGTCGGATACACACAGGACGAACGAAAAAAACTCATAGACACGTTCATGACACAGTTTAAAAAAGTCTTTGGGAGTTTCCCAACCACGACTGTGGCATGGGTGATTGATGCATGGTCACTGACATACTTGCATGACACATATAAAGTGACAGTTCATGAAACCACCCGTGAACAATGGAGTACTGATAGCTACACCTTATATGGTGGCCCAGTCAACGTACCGTATCTTGCGAGTAAAAACTGGCCGCTATTTCCCGCTCATGAAGAAAAACAAAGCAGTGGCGTGCTGATTGTTCGGCAAACACTCATGGATCCACTGTTCACCTATGGTGACTCTGAAGCGATTCACACTTCTCAACCCAATGACTATATGAAAGGGAACTTGGATGGTGCGTATTTTGATGCGCTCATCTTTAATATTCTGCATCGGCAACATCCATACGGGTTTGCAGTGATTGGCCTTGAAACTTCCATGGCAGATGTGTACCAGCAAGAATATACCAAACAAATTGAAAAACTAGCCAAACTACAATTAGAAAAACAACTCACACTTTTTACTGCCCGTGACTACAAAAAGAAATTTGGAGCTTCATTTGTGAAGTTTCCATTATCCTTGTGGTATAGCGAAACCACCCAAAATGAAAAGGCCTCAGCCTATTGGGTAACCAGTCGGCATTTTCGTATCCGGCTTATTGCCAAACAGAATCATGTGGCAATCACCGATTTTCGCTTCTATGACGATGGACTGATCGATCCATATATGGACAAACCATCTCCTCCCAATTCCTATTGGGTGGTGCCCTTCATCTATGACGCCTCACGTTATACCCCCAAGGAAGCACCACAATCCAAAGGATTGGCAGATATTGCGTCCAGATTTTTGAAGACAACCAAGCAAGAAGAAAAGAGCGGACCAACGGTAAATGATCTGCTCATTGAAAATGAAAGTGGTCTGTATTTGCCCAACAAGAAATCGGGGACAGAAATAACTGTAACTCCCAATTCCGATGAAATTCTCTTCACCTATCAAAGTGAAGCAGGCAAAGAGGTGAAGGTTTCGATCACCTCCCATGATATCCAAATTCAGCATGATCCAACTGAAAAGATAACCGACCGTTCGCAATCCGCAGAGCTTTCCACATTGCAAAACAATCAATGGTATAACGCCAAAGGGGAAGCTGATGGAAAAGGACTCATGCACTATATCCCCGATGTGATGCAAGCCAGTATGTCAGCATTAATTGCAGCGTATCCACAAGCCTTTCATCCTGAAACTAATAGCGGCAATGTAGACCTGTCCAAATCAGAGATCATCACGGTAAATACAAGTGCGATCATCGGCAGAAATCCCATTCGCATTGTTCTCTATGCTCGTGATGAGAAGGGGCAGATGACTCAACCCTTACAAGATCCAACTCTAACTGCCAGAAAAGGCGAGTTTGAGAACGTGCAACTCCAACATCCAGAGACTGCACTCGCACAGTACTATATTGATATCAGCAGTAGCAAACCAGGGTGGTTTGTCCCCGTGCTCACCGTAGATGGACAGAGCAAAGAACTGACTCCTATCCGCTTTGTTGATGACTGCAAAAAATTCTTGCCATGTATCCTTAATCCTGATCAAGCCTTCTGGTACATCCGTACCAAAGTGATGGATAAATGGCGAACCATGCAACAAAAACAGTAGGCCTATAACATTGATATTTCCTTCGAAATACCATATAATTCAGCTGGGAGTTTAGAGATGAGCTGCTGTACGCAGCTTTCTTTCTTGCTTCCAGACCTTTAACAACGTGTATTGTTTGGCTACGCCAGAGAAGACAGACAGCCTCTGTTTTGTCTGGTGTAGCCAAATTTTCTTTTTACCGGCACAAGGAGGTGCCCGAGTGGGAACTAAACGAGAAGGTCTGTGGGACTGTCCCAGTTGTGGGACTATCGGAGTTCTGGGTCGCTATAAAGCATGCCCGAACTGCAAAAAATCGAGGGGAGAGGTTCGTTTTTATCTCCCATCGGATGCAAAACCAGTCAATGATGCATACCTGCTTAGCCTTGCTAACGCAGGCCCGGACTGGATTTGCAGTTTCTGTACTACCAACAATCGGGGCGACTCGTCCCACTGTGAGGGATGTGGTGCCGAAAAGGGCAGTAGCAAGAGTGATCATGTAATCACCTATGCGACAGCAAACATTCCTCGGACAGGCGATGAAGCTGAAGAAGTCGAAGACGATCTGAAAGGGGAAGACGCATCTCCTGTTAATCTGGGATCTCTGATGAGCGCCCAGGATGATGGGACTAGGCCCTCGCATTACTACGTCCCAATCCGTGAGGAAGTGTGGGAACCGGAGAAACCCAAGAACGATGGACGAAAACAGAAGCGAAAGAACGATGACGTCTACTCACCTGTGAGTAGCGCCTTCCAGCCCACGTTCAATCTGAGCTGGATTCGTAATGCCCTCATCGGCGGCGTAGTCCTCGCTGTCATCGGCTTCGTCCTGTGGGCCATCTTCCACACCACCAACGTGGAAACCACCGTCAGCCGGTTCACCTGGGACCGGACCATTTTCGTGGACGAATACCGGACAGTCCGTGAAGGTGCCTGGAGCATCCCGCCAGGTGGGCGATACGTCTCCGACGAACAGCGGATTCATCACTATAACAAGGTGCTGGATCACTACGAAGACGAAACGGAAGAGTATGCCTGTGGCTCCGAAACGTATGTGTGCGGCTCGCGGGATGATGGAAACGGCTTCTTCGAAGATGTCGAATGCACTCGCACAGAATATTGCGAGCGCACGGTGTCCAAGCCGGTGTACCGGGACGACCCGGTGTATGCCACTTGGTACCACTACGACATTGATCGCTGGGTCTATGCACGCAATGTGCCGACCAACGGCACAACCCGTGACGACCCTGCCCCCGCCTGGGGGAACCTCGTTCTGGAGTGTGCAAATCAGGTGCAGCTCGGTTGTGAACGCGAAAACCGTCGGGAAGAGCACTACTACGTGTTCTTCAAAGACCAGGAAGGGAAAGAGTACCAGCGCCAGGAGGAGATGACTGACTGGCTTGCCTACGAAATTGGCAAGTCATACGTCCTCGTCATAAATAGCCTGGGGATTCAAAATGATCCCTTACGCCCAGATGAAAAGAAATGAACACGTTGGGGCGGAAGCATGCACTTCCGCCCTATACTTAAGACAATGGTGAATTGTTTTAAGCATAGAAAATATCTTTGGGTTTCCCAAATTTTTGGAAAAACGTACAATATATCTTCTGAATACAGTTCAAACTTATCTTCCACGCATTTTTCTGGTTCTTAGCTTTCTTGCCCTAGGAATCTTCGTTGGCATCTCGTTTGGTGTCTATGCTGGCCGATTCGTGAACGCTGATTTCACCCTCACCGTCAAATTGCAGGACAAGATGCCAGCCAGGCTCACCAATGAGTTTGGATACTTTGTGGACATTGGGAGCAATGAAATCATGACTGGATTACTAGTCATCGCGCTGTTTGCATTGCCATTAAAGAAAAGAGTGAAGTTTTTAGTGTTTTGTCTGTATGTTGCAGGTCTTGGTGTGGTGTTGCTACAAAAAACTACCTTTCATCATCCAGCTCCTCCATACATGTTCCATCGTGATAGCCCTGGAATGCATTTCCCAAGCTCCTATGTGCAGATTCAATACTCATTCCCAAGTGGGCATACGTATCGAAGCTTTTTTGTCGCTACTCTCATTGCAGCAGGGCTGTGGTATACCAAACGGTCACTGCTCATAAAAGGAGTTGTTACTGCAGTTGTGCTGGGGATTGCATCTGCAATCGCACTTGCATTAGTCATCCTTGGAAAACACTGGACCTCAGATATTATTGGCGGGGGAAGTCTGGC
>CAZNKS010000036.1:0-7455 GCA_964574065.1 uncultured Pseudomonadales bacterium
TATTGGCTATTATCTTGACATTCATCGTTGCAATGCTAGGATCAGGGACATATGTCAGAACAAGCAGGTCGGATAGAAGTTCATCTTCAAACACTTCAAAATATTCTTGGGGAGCACGCCTCTCTTGTGACAAACTGGGGACAGATTGTAGATGTTTCCATAAGGCAGTTTATGTCTACAACTTTCCAGAGAGCTGGTTTCAATATGCATCCCGATAGATACGGGAAAAGTGATGGAAGAGTGTATCAAGTTACCTATGCAGATGGAAAATCTGCTTTTATTATTGACGGGAAAGATGGAAGAAATCCATATGCAGGCACTCATGTTGAGTTTGGAGGATTAGATTTACGAAAGCCGCTGCACGTTATTTTCTTGTTTGATGGACAAGGAAAAGTACGAGAAATTATTCCTGAGGAATCAGATACTACATACGAAGGTCAAGATGCAGACCCACACATAGTATATGGAGCAGTACTTCGAGTTCTAGGAACTGAGGTGACAGTAGAAGATAAATAGCTTTCTCCACTTACAGACTTGAGAGAAACGCGTAGGAGTGCAGTTTTCGCTGCGTTAGTTCTTCCACAAAGTCTTTGATGGGACGGGAAAGATCAATTTCATCAAAGTGGGCAAATCCAAGGGTTTGAATGATAGAAATGAGGTGCGTGCGCACAAAGAGAGGGTTAGTTTTTTCTTCTGTGTTGAGATGATCAAGAATCGCATGGGTACGATCAAATACTTCAGGCTGCTCATCTTCATCCATCAGCAACATGTCGACCATTTCCAACACTTCAAAGATTTTTCGCATTGAAGGCAGATCCTTTTTGGCTCCAGCAAAGTCTTGCAGGAGCTGGGCTTGTGTGAGAAGAGGGGCGTTATTGGTACTGATGAAGTAACACTTGGACAAAGTTGCAGGTTCCAGTGCAGAGAGTTTGGAAGAAGTGAGTTTCCTGCATCCTTTGGCTACTGCCACCATCTTTCCATGTTCTTTGGTAAAGACTGTAACCATCCGATCAGCTTCGCCGATGTCCATTCGTTTGAGAATGATGCCAGTAGCTAGAAAAGATTTCATAGGTGAACCAGAATTAACCTGCTCTCTTTTTTAGAAAGCAAAGGTCACTTTCTTGTCTTTATCCAAGACAACTTCATGTTCTTCACCATTCACATCAATAATGTGTTTGAAGTCTTCAGTTCCACCCTGCTTTTGCAGATACAAGTTGTACTCTTTGGTGTTCGTGTATGGAACAGTGTAGGTAAGTTCAACTTTGGCCTGACTCTTGGGAGCCAGCTTGAAGGTTCCCTCTGCCATCGCATGTCCTAGTTCTTCACTGGTCTTAAAGCTTCCTTCATCAAAGCCACGGTTACTTTCAACCTTGGCTCCCAAAGGAAGATAGATACGCACCCAGTCTTGCAACACGCCATTCAAACACAACTGACCTGCTTCCAAGTTACAGTTACTTGGAGCAAATGGGTTCTTGTAGGTGATCGTGACGGTGTGTTTGATGGTTCCATTTTGAGGTACATCAACAACGTGGTTTACTTCACTATTCACAAAGAAGTTCGATTTTGCACCTGCAAGGTTGGTATCAACGATGAACAAATAGTCTGATCCTTCTGGTGTTGGCTTCACACGACCTGCACCATTGATGGTTTCTGCAGCAGCTTGCATCTGTTCATCAAAGAAGTAGAACTGCAAATGCTTTCCTTCAATGTCTTTCCAACCGGTTTCAAATAAGGCTGGCCACATATTCTTTGGGGCACTGTATGACTTACGAAGGATCGATGCCATCATAGGTCCCAAAATACCTTTTCGGTTTTCACGAAGGTATGGGGTTGGACGGTCAATAATTTCTGAAAGTGCATAGATCACTTGTGGACAATCACAGCGCTTATCATTCTCTGCCGTAAAGGTTCCATAGCCCGGAACTTCCACAGGACCTAAGACTTTGAGCAGACTCTCCAAGAAATGTGTGTCGACGGCAATGATTCCATCAAAGGTTGCTTTTTGACTCTTAATCGTCTGATAGTACTGGTTGAATGTTGTCATTGACTCCTTAAAGTCTGGTGACAAGTTCATATCGCGCAAGTTCCAGCGGGATTCAGTGGTTAAGAAACGCTTGAGAATTGCTGGAATTGCTGGCTTGTTCGTAAACTTTTGATCCAATTCATAGATGTCACCTGATCCTTCAGGCTCTACCTTGCCTTTATCCACATTGATAACTGCATAGGCGGTCATGAAACCACCTGTTGGTCGGAGTTCTCCGGAGTTCTGAAAAATAACTAAGTATTTTTTTCGTTTGGTTGAACCAGCAGCTTCAGGGAGCAATTCAACTGCTTTTCGATTTTCAGACAAGAAAGTATAGGCTCCGTTGGTCATTGATTTGGCCTGGGTAATATTAGAACGAATGTGTTTCCCTTGGATTGACTCTGGATACTTCTTTTCATCGATCTTTGCCAGGTTATCGTTGACTGTTTTTAAGTCAACAGCAATTGCATCCAAGGCTGGAGTTACCTTTGAAAGAGTTTCCAACAACTTTGCGATACGTTCTTCGGCAGAGCCACCAGTGAAGGAGCCTTGGCCTTTAAACCCTAAGACGTCTGCGTATGGTTCAATTTCTTTGACTGCACGCTTCGCTGCAGAGAGTCCGGCAAAGGCTGCAGTAAACCCATATTCACTGTCACGATAGTAGGCACCGACGACTGGAAGCGGTTTTGTCCACGCATATTTTTGGACCTTGGCTTGCACTTTTTTTGTTTTTTCAGTGACTTGCGTTAGTTTTTCAGAGGTGAGCGGAAGATTTTGTGTCTTTAAGGCATCATAGGCTTCTCGTCCGGTGACAGTGAGATCATCAACGTCGGCTTTAATTGCCATGACTTGTTTGTATTGGGTGAATGCAAAGATACCAAGGATCAGACCCAAAATTGCTACAACTCCGAGCACAACTCCTCCAACTTTCGCCCATTTGGGAAGTTTTTTCTTACCATTCTTCTGCGCATGAGACGCGAATGCCTTTGAAAATGCATTCGTAGAGGTTGGAATTGTCTTCGGTTGAAATTGAGTATCCATATTGTTTCTGCCTTCTGGTGTTCGTCAAAAATGAGAGTAGACTCTACTCTACCACACTACCATTTGGAAATCATTGCTTTGGGGGTTTTTAAGAGGATTACGATATCATGCCAGATGTTCTTTTGTCTAGCGTACTGGGCATCCATCTTGGCACGGATATTAAATGGCACTTCATTGCGTCCCGACGTCTGCCAGGGACCGGTAATTCCTGGTTTTACCGAGAGAATATCAGCAATCAGTGCTTTGGTTTCTGGGTACTTCTCTTGTTGTTCTTCAAGTTCTTTCGCAACATAGGCACGGGGCCCCACGATGCTCATCTCACCTTTGAGGACATTTATTAGTTGTGGAAATTCATCGATTGTCAGAGAACGCAACATCCTGCCAAGTCTGGTAATACGAGGATCATTCTCAAGCTTCCAGTCACCAGCTTTGAATTTTTTCAAGAGTATTGGATCTCTCTTGTGCAGGTACTCATCCGCATCCGCCACCATTGAGCGGAATTTATAGATATCAATTGGTTTCCCATTCTTTCCTACTCGCCTGTGTGAGAAGAAAACCGGACCAGGAGAATCCAGTTTAATAAGAAGTGGAATCACTATCCAGATTGGAAAAAAGATGAGGATGAGTAACAAGGCCATGGTAATGTCAAGAGCTCTCTTTGCTTCAGCGTACGAAATCATAATCACTAGTAAGTTGATATATAGCAAGAAGGAACAGGCATTTAGTATACATAATTTACAAGTATTGCGGATGCTCTTCTTTCAGTTTTTCTACAATTTTTTTCACATCTTGGGATTTTTCTCTTGGCATGACCATCAAGATTTCACCTGTATCAATGACAACTGTATCCTGCATGCCAATGAGCGCAACTAGTCGGTCGTGCGTGTGAACGAGATTGTTTTGTGAGTCATGACAGACCACATTGCCCTCTTGCGTCTCGCACATGAATACATTTCCGGCTGCATTTTTGTTGCGAAGACTATACACCACTTTCCAGTCACCAATGTCATTCCAGCCGAAGTCTCCAGGAATCAAAACCAGATTATCTGCTTTTTCACTGATTGCGTAATCAATAGAAATCTTCTCCACATTCTCATACGCATCTTTTAGCTTTGATTCAAACTCAGGCTTCCCAAATTCATCTTCCAAATCACGCAAGCACTCCAAGATTGCCGGACTGTATTTTGAAAAGGCTTCAAGCAATGCAGAAGTTTTCCAGACATACATGTTTGCATTCCAAAAATACTTTCCAGTGGCCAGAAAAGCCTTGGCTGTGGCATGGTTTGGTTTCTCAGTGAAATTTGAGACTCTAAAGATATCAAGCCTGTTTACACTTTCAATTTCATCATCTATCTTGATATATCCAAAACCAGTATGTGGAAATGTAGGAGAGATTCCCACTGTCACCAAATACTGACCATCAAATGCGACTTCCGCAGCGGTTTCAATCACATGCACAAATTCTTTTTCGTCGGTCACGATATGATCGGATGCCTGATTAATGACAACAGCTTCTGGATCCTTGCTGCGGGCAACTAAGGCACCTAGAAGCATAGCAGCCGCTGTTTCACGTTTTGCAGGTTCACCGATAATATTCTCTGGGGGAATACCTGGAAGGAGTTTTCTGGTTTCTTCCAAGTAGTCTTTATTGGTAACTACGATGACATGGTCAGGAGGCACCACTTTGCGTACACGATTGTATGCATCCTGCATGAGCGTGTTCTCTGTGTAGAGGCGCAAAAATTGCTTTGGAGTTTTTTCTCTACTTTTTGGCCAGAGACGTGTTCCCCCACCACCTGCAAGTATCACTACAAAAACGTGATCTTTTGAATGCATAGATTCCTTTCTATGGACAGTCAGATTTTCTATTCTACAGTATTCGTGTTTTTTCTTTTCCCTCACAATATACCTTCTGAATATACGCTTTCCAAGATGCGATAAATGTCTGTTTTGAGAATCGTTGTCCATGGTCGCGAATTACTCGTGGGTTCCACTCTGTTTTCTCAAGTGTAGCAATCCCTTGTACAAATGAATCAACTGTTTGGTCGGTTACCAGAACGCCGGTCTTTCCCTTACAGATCGTTTCTGCGACACCGCTTTGTGCGTAGGTAAGTATAGGGATTCCATGCGCTTGTGCTTCAAGACTTATAATTCCAAAATCTTCTTCTTGTGGGCATAGCAAGGCTTTGGCACCCTGGTACAGCGACGATAGCTGTGTATTCGAAACAAAGCCTGTGAATTCTATCAGATTACTCTTTTTGGCAAGAGCTCGTAATCGTTTTTCTTCACTTCCAGTTCCCACAACAATCAGTCTCTTCTGTGCTCGAAGACAGGCTTGAATCGCAAGGTCTACTCTTTTATATGGGACAAGTCTGGAAACAATCAGGAAGTACTCATTATTGAGTTTGTCTGGGTGGTGAGACTCGAACTGCGAGATATCCTTCCCTTCTAATAGGAAAGGTGGATAAATGATGGTATCTACTTCTCTTCGATAGTATTTTTCAATACGAGCCTTCACTCGTTTTGAAATTGCAATGTACGTTGTAGGAAGTTTTGCTAGCATGAAGTCTTTTTCACGAAGAAGAGAGAAGACAAACTGTTTAAGCCAGCCAAATCGCTTCCCTTCATAGAAATAGGTATGACTCCATAAATACCGTGTGGGAGTCAAACAGTAGCAGATATGCATTTGATTCGCAGATGTCCGTACACCTTTGGCAAATTCACTAGTCACAGAAATGATGATGTCATAATCCGAAAGATCAAACGATGCAAACGCGGCAGGCATGAAGATAGCAAGTTTATCGTGATGATTTCTTGCGAATGGAATATATTGCAGAAAACTGGTGCGAATATCCCACCCACGTGCCCATGGGGTTTTACTTGTATCGTGAACCGAAGTGAAAAAAACAGCTTGTGGGAACGCTTCCTGTAATGCAATCAAAACATTTTCAGCCCCACCAAATTTATTTAAGCGATCATAGATGATGGCGATTCTTGGGAGTTGCATAATTATGCGGACACTATCACTGCAGCGTCATACACCTGCATAGTCTGTTCAGCCATGGTATCCCAGGAATAGGTTGCGGCAAATAAAAGTGCGGTTGCTTGTTTTCGCACTCCGACTTGTCGAATTGATTTGACTGCAGTTAGAAAACTTGATTCATCTTTGGGATTGAAAAACACTGCGTGCGAACCATAAATTTCTGAGAACACAGGGATGTTGGATGCAAGTACTGGGCTTCCTGCAGCCATTGCTTCAAGACCAGTTAAACCAAATCCTTCCGAAAGAGTCGGTTGCACTAATGCATAACACTTTCGATACCAGTTTTTTAACTCAGAATCACTCAAACGACCAACATGCTTCACTTGTTTGGACAGCCCAAGCTCTTTTATTGTTTTTAAGAATTCTTGGGTGAAGACATTTCGTGATGAAGAGATATAGAGCGAGAAACCAGGCAACTTTTTGAGTGCCTTGGAAACAAATAAGACATTTTTGTGCGGATAGAGAGAACCAGTATAAAACAAGACCGGGACCCGAGGAGTTGGGGTCTGTGACAGTTTTTTTGGATCAGTAAACCATTTCCGATCAACCCCTTCTTTGGTGACGATGATCTTTCTTTTTGAAAGCGATGGGAAATGAGAGGCGATCGTTTTCTTGACTGTGTTTGCAGGGACTAGAATACGAAGAGCACGCTTCACGGCTACTGACACAAGCCATTTATATGCAACGTATTTGAGGGAATACATCAATGGAGAGAGTGTTGTGACATGAGACCCTTTTTGTTCATGCCACAGTAGATCGTGAATAGTAATGACAAGTGTACCGGAATAGAAGAGTGGAATATTGAAATGTGGAACATGAAGCAAATCAAGGTTTTGTGCCGCAAAAATCCCAGGCATTTTGAGTTGCTCAGTGAGTGTATAGTGGCGAATTGGAGCATACACAAGTTTGACCGTTTCACTTTCCAATAACCAGTCCAATTGATTTTTGTGATGCAAAAAAATAACCCAAGTGTGGTTTTTATTTTTGATCACACGGCGAAGCAATTCTTCAACATACCTGCCAATGCCTGCGTGTTCAATTCCTGCTAGTCGTGCATCAATGCCAATTTTCATATTTCATTCATATAAGACTACTGTGCCATTTCGAAAACTTCCATGACGTATTCATCTATTGCTTGTGCTGCTAGTTCCGAAGACATACCTGTGAAAAGAAATGCATACCCCTTTAACTCTTCGTCTGATAATGGGAAGTCATTTCCTTTTGTTGTTTTACAAATGGGTTCTGTTCTTTTTTTTGCGTCAATTAACATTTGAGCAACTTCTTGTTCAGAACATGCCATGTTACCTCCTATGGTTAGCGAGTATGTCTATCCCCCATAAAACCAGTT
>CAZNKS010000036.1:7465-9440 GCA_964574065.1 uncultured Pseudomonadales bacterium
ATCCACACAGGACCAGTGTCGTATTTTTTATAGAACAGCTTCATCGCATCGTAAAAAGCAGATTTTGTATTTGTTTGGATCTGTGAGTGTGCATCAATAGCCGCTTCTTGTTTTGCCTTCTTCAATCCTGATGAATGTTTATCGTGAATAATTCGAAGGAAGGGATAGTACACAATTCGCCAATCAGCTTGCTTGAACCGATAACACCAGTCAATGTCTTCTCCATACATAAAGAAAGCTTCATCAAGCAATCCTATTTCATCGATTGCAGTCCTTCGTACAAACATTGCAGCCCCACTGCACGCATCGACATCATGAATCTGTGACAAACTCTTCCATGTTTGGTGGTATCCACCAAAGATACGTGAAAGCAGTAGAATCCCATGGGTTATTTTTTCTAGTTTGCCAAAATAGAAAATCGCGTTCCATGGAGTTGGAAACCCACGATGACATGCGGGATCGATTTTCCCATTGGACAGCTCTACATAGGGAGTAAGCACTGCGATATCAGGGTATTGATCCAAAAGATCCAGTGTCGTTTCAACATCTGCTCCTTGTGGGAAAAAGGCATCACTATTGAGTAACATTGCATACTCTGATTTGATTTTGCGTAACGCAACGTTATTTCCCCCGGCAAACCCAATGTTTTTTGGTAATGCAATTACTTCCACACGTTTGTCTTTTTTTGCAAGCTTTTCAAAAGCATCTACGGAATCGTCTGACGATGCATTATCTACCACGTATACAGTTACGTCTTTGTAGGAAAGCGTGAGACAACTTTCAATGGCACGAAGAGTCAAGTCTTTGGTATTAAAGTTTAAGATAATAATCGATAGTTTACTCATACAAAACACTACTTCTTTCCTACACTTTGATAGATTTCATCCAATTGGGTGGAGATCGCTTGCCAGTTATAGTTATTCCCTACCAATTTTTTTCCATTTGCTGCTAGTTCTTTGGCCAGGGTTGGATTTTTTGAGATTTCTATAGTTGCATTCGCAAGCTCTTCCGGGGTATTTCCAACAAGAGCATGTTTTCTATGTTCAATTCCAATGCCTTCAACGGCAAGGTCTGTTGCCACGATTGGTGTCTTGGTTGCCATGGCTTCCAGAATTTTGTAGCGTGTTCCTTTTCCACTCCACACTGGTGCAAGCAAGACATTAGCTTGCTTGTATGCATCACGAATATCGGTAATATTCTCTTTCACTTCAATCGAAGGATCTTCCTTTGCATAGGAAAGAATTTTGTTTGAAGGAGAGTTCCCTACGATCAAAAGTCTGGCGTTTGGAATCTTGGCTTTGATTTTGTCCCACACTTTTTCAACCAAATACGTCACTGCTTCAACGTTAGGCAGCCACTTAAATGTTCCCACAAAAAATACAGTGAAGCGTTTTGTCAGTTGCTTAGGAACTTCATCAAAGAAATCGGTGTCGACGCCGTTGGCAACCACACTGATATCTCCAATATTTGGAACCCGACGCAGAATGTAGCTTCGATCTTCTGCACTCATGGCAATCAGACGGTTTGCTCTGCGCCAATAGTATTCTTCCCAGTGTTTTATCTTTTGTACATCCCAGTAGTAGAAGGGTTTTAAAAATGGGTTACTCAATTTCTTGGTAAAGTCCTTGTATCCTAAATGCTCAATTGTTTGGACAACAAGAATTTTAGGCAAGTTCGTCTCTGGAATGTTTGGCATCATGTAGAAGGTTTCCACATGAAGCAGCTGGTATTGACCTGTTGCCAATTCTTCCGAAATGGCTTGTTGCAGTTCTTTGGAACGATACATTGTGACAAGTAAGGGGTTAAAAGAAAACTGAGAACCCAGCACATTTTTGAGTGACCACACTTTTCCTCGTTTGAACACTTGTATCTTTTTGCAAAAGGGTTTGAGCTTATCTATGTATGCTCGCTCCTCTTCTTTGCGAATATAGGCAAACAAGGTGATGTTGTGTTTTTTGTGCAAATTCTTTAAGAG
>CAZNKS010000036.1:9540-10611 GCA_964574065.1 uncultured Pseudomonadales bacterium
TAATCAGCTCCGTTTTCTATCTTCTTTTCAATCTCAAGTCCAATTGGCCACCCCGTCCGATTAGTCGCAAATAAGAACGCAGTGTCTCCGACATACGGCGCAATCACTTTTGCATCAGGAGGGAGCAACCTATCAGCAGCTTTACCAGCTTCCACAATTTCCCAATGATTGATTGCATAGTATCCTTGTACACGTTGGTACGAGAAAAACAGTGACAGACAACACGCAAGTACCGTAAGAGCTGCTCGAAGCGAGCGATGACGTTTGGTGAACTGAAGTTTGAGACTACCTAGCTGTATCCGCATCTCATCGGAAAGCATGAGTACTATTCCACGTCCGGCAACCAGCGCCACAAACGGCAGCAACATAACTTGATAGTAGTCATGACGAACGTTGCCTGTAGCAAATACGACCAAATAGGCAAACATACCAATCCCCCATGCATAGAGTACCAGTACAGGTGAACGTTTCTTCTGCGTTAGAGACCTAGTTGGAAGTAATCCCTCGAATACAAACAAAAGTCCAGCAAACCCTAACCATAGTTTGGTTAAACGTTCCCAGAACAACCAGCGCCACCATGCGGGACGTAGACGTATACCGTCAAGGTTATACAGCCACACACTCCATGGAATCCCGGTTGGATACTGCGTGATCCATTTCCGCCACAAAAGTAACGGAATGACTGACAATCCACCCAGAATGAATAGTTTCCAGTTTAAAAACTTTTTTACTCCTTTATAGACAAATAACATTCCAGCAAAGGCAGGAACAAAAAAGACTGCCATTGGTTTGAGAAGTAATGCCAAACAAAAAGCAATCACCCATCCTAGTGCGTACTGAATTTTATTCGTTTGTACATAGAGTAAGAAGGCAAGCAGTGAAAGGCTCACCCACATGACAAGGAAAGGCTCTGGCAAAATGACACGTGAATAAAAGACTGAAAACGGTAACAATCCAAACACAGCAGCAGCAGCAAGACCTGTTTTTTCATCAAACATTTTTTTCCCAAGGAAAGCGAGGGTCGTAATTGTTATCAGGGATGCAAGTATCGAGAACAGTCTTGAAGTAATG
>CAZNKS010000037.1:0-9979 GCA_964574065.1 uncultured Pseudomonadales bacterium
CCGTGGAGGTTGTAATATCTTCAATGTTTTCAATTTTAGCTTCTGAAATCTTTTTAAACAGCAAGTTAAAAAAATCAACATCAATCACACGCTCATCGGTAATAATGTAGATATTAAAAAACCACACCAAAAGGTTTTCTAAGATATATCCAAATGTGAGTGCATACCAACCTAGAACTGCAACCAACTGAAACCGAGCTGGAAGCCAATCTAAAACTGGAAAGAAAGATAATGCCATGGGAGCAACAATGAGAAAGAGTGCGATCAGAGTCCAACCGACATTCACAATCGGATGCTGTCGTAATAACAACAAAACTGGCTCATCATCATGTTGAATATCAAATGAGACCCCTGTAGGCTTGAGACTATAGGCGGCGAATATTCCCCCATGAGCTGAAGAATCTCTCAACACACTACTATATTTCTCTGCTTCTGCAGCATTTTCCTTTCGAGTCCTTCGATGTGAGTGTTTATGACTGTGTGTAATCTTGGAAGAATTGCTGTTGAAGACTTCAGGCATGGGGATAGTATACCGTATCAGAGGCTTTTCTTGAAGAATAACCAAAACCTACTTCTTTTCGATTCCAAACAAATTTCCTTTTACAGATATTCTGGCAGGAGCACGTAAGTTAAAGGCGGTTTTAAACTCTGCTCCAGGGACTGTTACAGTCCCTTTATTTGTCTCGACAACCACATTCTTTGTGAACCCATTGCTTCCATGCTCTACTCGTACGGAAGAAACCGAGGTAAAAGCTCCACCTAGCTCATTGGCCTTATTCTTGAGATCATTCATGCTAAATGGATTTCCTCCGTTACAGCTACCTAATGGTGTCACACGCTCCACATCAGCTCCGCTTCCCTTGTATCGAACAATCCAAGCATTCAAAATGTCAGCAAACTCCTCTTGCGTGAGCCATGGGTGAGACCTCCCGCATGAATCCCCAGACCTACTCTTGTACCAGGCTTTATAAAACCAAGGGCTGTTTCCCTTCCCTTTTCCTTCGAAAGCTCCGTCTGCCCAGCGTGTCCAATCACTGGTTGTATCCCAAAAACCTGGAGTCGCATGTCCCTGGGTTGTATAGCTTTGCTGATATCCGCCAGATGTAGAAGCATATTGAGCAGAAATGGGATTTCCATTCTTTACTAACACCCAACCCTTTGTTGCATTCACGGCTTCTTCCCATTTTCCACCCTTGTTCGATGGTTTGTACACCTGACAAGCCTCGGTGGCACAAATCGACTTTGCACCATTATTAGTGTATGAGAGTGCATACGAACGAGCTGCCACAGCTTGGGCTTTCAGAGCTTCGAACCCTCCGTTATCACCCCAGGAAGTAGGCATTTCATAGATTCGTTTCACATACGTTTCAATGTCCACAGTCCCATGTCCCTGGACTGTAATATTTATTCCCGTGTTGTAGTCTTTCTTTACTTCCACTCCTCCATAATAGGCCTGCAGTATTTGCTCTGCATTTTGTCCAGACTTTGCACGTCCGTAGGCGCCATACTGGCTCATCCCCTTAAAATGTGGCGCACCAAAAGAAAAAACAGCAAAGGCAGGAGAAAATCCAGGATTGTAGGTGGGTTGACTGGCAGGATCATCAGCCAAAGGTACATCACCGACAGATGTGGTAGCAGTCCCACTGCGCTCGGCTAATATTCTCTGTTGTTCTGCTGAGAGAGCTGCTATCTTTCCCGCTAGTTCTTTTTGATATTTTTTTGCTTTGTCTATCTCCCCTTTGAAAAAAGCGGCACTCTCATCGAGTTTTTTTTGCAGTGCTGCTAGGCGTACCTTCGTTTCCTCGTGTCTTTTCTTATCTTGTTCCAAAGAAGTAATTTCGGCTGACAATCTTTTGAGTTCTGATGCATCCCGTTCTCTGGCTTTCTGCTGATATGCAATAGTATTGGAGAGTGTGGTGAAGTCTTCACTGGCAAGCAAGATCAAAAAAGGATTGTCTTGTCTTTGCCTGCGGTAGCTTTCTGCCACTCGACTGGAAAAAAGTTTGTAGGTCGTTCCAAGGTTTTGTTCACGGATGTCGATTTGTTTGCTGGCTTCCTCCCAGTTTCTTTGCGCAGTACTAATTCCTGCTCGAGCAGTATTGATCCGACTCTCCAATGTTTTGACTTCCTTCTCAAGAGGAGTTGTTGCATCCTCAGAGAGCTTTTTGAGCTTGCTTAGCTCATCAATTTGTTTTTGCAGATCATCCACGGGATCAATAGCAAGAAGTGGAGGAACAACTGCCTGCATGCCCGCTATGCTGAGGGTGACAAAAAATGCCGATAGAAGCAAGAGAACGCGTCTTTTCATCTGGTCTATCATAGCGAAATTTGAGCCTCCTTGCACTTCCAAATAGCTGAAAAAGCGCTGTTGTAAACTTTGAATGTATAAGATCTGAATTTTTTCTATTTCTGCTCTCTAGCTTTTTGTATGCAGATGGTAAAATTAGTGAGTATGAGTTCGCACCTGCGAATTATCGTTTATTTGATTGGGGTCTTCTCCCTGTGGTTTTTTAGACCAGAAAAAGTGATGGCTGCTCCAATAGCATGCAACCTTCGATATGGAAACTTTCAAGTTCAAACAACGCTACCAAGCACACTAATTAGTGGATCTCAAACTCAACCCATACCGATAGCTTTCTCCGGAACTGGTATTAATGGAGGGACTTCATATAAGATAATATGTGCGATCGAATCAAGTGTAGCAATTCCCTATTACTATAAAGATTTAGGAGAAATATCCCCTATTCTTCCTGTAGGAAACTCAATCACTGCTAACTTACCATCAAGTTGCTTCAACTTGCCTCCAGACTATCTGGCAATGTTCGCCATTGATGCAAACGCGTACGTGAAATTTGAACCGATAGATAATAGTGGCGAAGCTTGTACTGTAAAAGGTTTTACCTTAAAAAATGTTAGAGACACTATTAATTGCTCTTCCGCAAATTTTTCAATAACAACAGCGGACGGGAAGCCCGTAAGATCTTGTGTTAATGCTGGAAGCGCGGTCAATATTGCCATAAATAATTTATCATATTCAAATGGATCACCAGTAAATGCAAGTCTAAAGCTTTTTGTAACTAATTCCTCTATAGGTAGCGATGGACTACCCATAACTGTCTCAAATGGTTCTTATTCAGGATCCACGGTAGTAAACACCTCAGCAGGATCTCAGTTACTCCAAGCACAAGTAGGTGATGCGGGGGCAATTTTGTGCTCATCGCCGACAATCCCCATTCTTCCTATCGGGAGATGTTCTGAGGATGATCAAACTCTTCCTCCGCCATCCGACAATGCAGAATCAGTTCCTTTTGCTCTCTGTCAGCAGGTTGCAGATGCGGGAAGCACTGACCCAAACTCAGACTATCAACAATGTCTATCATGTTTTGGCTCAGGAGCTGGAAAGAGTGTTGGTGAGGGAGATAAGGAAGCTCCAAAGGCTTTTTGGACTGCATTTGGGTGTGTTCGTGTCTCCAAAAATGGTATGGTGCAGGACCTCTTACGTATCGGCCTTGGGATCTCTGGTGGGTTTGTCTTGCTTACCATCCTCTATGGTGCTTTCCTTCTGACTACATCATCCGGAAATCCCAAACGAGTGCAAGAGGGACAGGAGATGATTTCTTCCGCAGTCATGGGACTTTTCTTTGTGATCTTTAGCGTCATCATTTTGCAGTTTATTGGAGTTTCTCTCTTGCGTATCCCCGGATTTGGTACCTAATATCTGGTACAATATACCCCATGGACGGCGCCACACAAGCATTCTTTGATGAAGTCAATGTAACGATCTTTGGGAAAGCACCCAAAGAAGAATTTACTACTCCCCGTGGAATTATCTCCGAGCTCCTTCCCTACCTTTTTACTATTGCTGGCCTTATTCTCTTTGTCATGATTGTCTTAGGTGGTTTTGAGATGCTCACGGGAGCTGCCAATCCCAAGAGTCAAGATGCAGGCCGCAATCGAATTTCCAATGCGCTCATTGGCTTTCTTCTCCTCTTTTCTTCCTACTGGCTAGCCCAGTTAGTCGAGATTGTCTTTGGGATTTCCATTTTATAGTCCTCTGCCTCCTCTTTAGTTTGAATCCGCAATTGTGTACAGTAAAATCATGAGGATACCAGCGCTCCTGAGGATTTGTATTTTTTTTCTATCATTTGGACTATCTGTCTCACTGACAGTAAGACATGCTTATGCTCAGTTTACGGTAGGAATTCCCCAATGTGTTCGTATGACTGAGCCAAATGGAAGACCAATTCCTGTGGGATATCTGTATTGCGGCGGACTTGGGGGAAAACAACAGTGCGCAAACATATCTGTGCAAAGCCTAGCGTTACTCTATAAGGATGGTTTCCCGTGTTCGAGTGAAGTGGGTTGTTCTCCAGGAGGACTAGATTTCTTTGCTTGTGAATTACTAGGATACTCACCTGCGCCCACTCAAAATGGAAGTCTTTTTTATTGTATTGCCAATCAAAGTTGCGCTCCTGAGGAAATGTGTTGGGACTCCTCCGCTTGCTCCTCACCTCCTCCCAACACAACCCCTCCAGGGAACGGGGGAATCGGGGCAGACTCTGCCTTCTTTGAAGACCTAAATAAAGGAATATTTGGGGATAGTGGACCAGCAAAGGAGCTTACCACTCCCCGTGGGATTATTAGCAGGCTTCTCCCCTACTTGTTTACCATTGGTGGGCTCATTCTCTTCGTCATGCTTGTATGGGGGGGATTTGAGATGCTTACAGGAGCTGCTACTCCAAAAAGCCAGGAGTCTGGAAAACAGCGTATGACCATGGCGATTTTGGGATTTATTCTGCTCTTTGTTTCCTACTGGCTTGCGCAGCTAGTAGAAATCATCTTTGGGATTGCCATTTTATAGTTACTTCCCAAAACGGCGCTGTCTTTGTGCATACTCTTGCAGGGCTGTATCAAATTCTTCGCGTCCAAACTCAGGCATCAAGACATCGGTAAAGTACAGCTCCGCATACACCGATTGCCACGGCAAGAAGCCAGAAAGTCGTAACTGCCCTCCTGGTCGAATAATAAGATCTGGGTCAGGCATCCCTGCTGTGGCCAAATGGCTTTCCAAATCTTGTGCTGTTACTTCCTTTTTCCCTTGCGACAACAATGTGTTTACCGCATGCAAAATCTCGTCACGACCACCATAATTGAGGGCAAAACTCACGGTAATTTTCGTATTATTTTTGCTTAGATCTACCCATTTCTTTGCATTGATAGCTATATCTTCGGGAAAACGATTGATGTCTCCCACAATGTGAAGACGAACACCTTTTTTATGCAGATCTTCCACTTTCTTCTCAAATGCCCGCCGAAAAAGTTTCATCATTCCTTCAATCTCTTTTTGATCTCGCTCCCAGTTTTCGGTACTAAATGCCCACAACGTAAGATAGGGGATTTCAAGCTCAATGCAGCGATCCACGAGTGGTTCGATAACCGTATCGACGACATGCTCATGTCCTCTGATTGCTTCCCACCCATGCGCCCTAGCCCAGCGCCGGTTTCCATCCATAATGATCGCCACATGCTTGGGTACGGATGTAACTGAGCTTTCTGTAGGGTTTTTACGGCGAAGTGAAAAGTTCATACTTGGTATCTACTAGGTTTGCATTCGTGGTGCATTCGATTATATCGTATCGTCCTGCCTGAGGGTGGTACCAATTGAAGTATTCCCCAGTAGCACCGCAGACAAATTCCCAGGAACAAGCCCTGAAATAATGCGCGTGGTTATTCCCAACTCAGTCAGAGAAAGTGCTTCCTCTATCTTATGCCACATGCCACCCGTCACATCAAACCCCTTCGTGTCCGTCATCGCTGCTTTTACAACATCACGCATAGAAGGGGTTATTGTGGAATATATTTTCTTCTCTCCGTTTTCCATCTTCCAATCACTCCCTTCTCTCATCCACACCCCAGAAGCCTCAGTCACATGAATTATCTGGTCAACCTCCCAGCCTCTGGCTTCAAATTCCCGAGCAAAAAAGGAAAATACTTTATCTGTCGACCAGATTGTGCATCCCTGCGCTTTATCCACTAAAACGTCTCCATACGTAACCGGTAGCAGTCCTTTTTTCAAATATTCTTCAAATACATCAGAAAACCACGAGATTGCTACTTTTTTCTCTGTTACAAGAGAGTTTGATGGAGAAAGTGTAACCGCAGGTATCTCTTGTTTGAGACATTCGTTTACGACAATCCTATTCAATCTTGCAGCCGCATCTTGGGTAATAGCCATTCCCATCCTGCTATCCTCGCTGATAAAACCGTCCATTGTTTTATACCGGACCGCCGGGACGTGTGCAAAGCTTCCAGCTCCATTGCCAAGAACCAGCAAGATTTCTCGATCTTTTCGAGCTCTGGCAATTTCTTCAATCAAACGCTTTAAGACGTCTTCTCGGACGGATTCGGGAATATCTTTATTGGTAATAACTGCACCGCCCAGTTTAAGAAGAGTGACGTTGCGATTCATACATTAAAACAGCTCTCCATCAAAAGCCTCATTTTTCGTCCATCGTACAGGTGGAATTCCTGTAGTATTTTGTCCCTCATCTTTCAACCAAGCCTGCTCGTTAGCTTGAGACTCGATTGATTCGTCACTTTGTGGAGGTGTGTGAATCCCGTAAAAAATTTCGTCAACTTCTTGGTCTATTGGTTTTTGTCTTTCTGCCATAGTTCCTCCTAAAGTGAATCGTCACTCCATGCCTGAATAAAAAGAACGATAGCGTTTTTTTCTCTCTCCTCTTCGGTTTCCTTATTCTCCCCATCATCTTGAGGATCTTCATGTATTACTTCTACCTGTTGTTCAGGTTTTTCTGGACCTACCGCTAGTCGCAAAGTTTCCATACTGCCTCCTTGAATCTATTAGGTACGACAGTAAATAAGTCGCAAAAGCAGTACAAAATCATTCACCTATGGTTGAGATCACATGCGGGAGAAGATATGGAACCCATGGAGCAATGCGTGGGTCATTTTTCTTCACTTGGCTGACAAACGTTTTCCATGGCTCCCAGCGGACATTGGTAACCTCAAGAGGGTTTGGATGAACGTCACCGCTATATGTACCTACGAATAGCGTATCCATCTCGTGTTCTGAAAATTCTTCGTTACATCTGGTTTGATATTCAAATTTTGAAATTTGTTTCAGCTTCACGCCTTTGATCCCAAGTTCCTCCTCGAGTCTTCTATGGGCACACGCTTGATAGGTTTCGCCCGGACGCACATTCCCGCAGCAGGTATTTGCCCACTGTCCTGCCCCCACAATCTTGTACGCACTTCGTCGCTGAACCAAGAGCTCATTTTTTTCATTGAAAAGAAAGACAGATATGGCTCGATGAAGACGTGCGTCTCCTCTATGTGCTTCTATTTTATCCATCACTCCAAGTTCACAATCGTTTGAGTCAACCAAAATTACTTGATCAAACATATTCATGCTGCCTGCTCTGTATTCTTAGCACGTTGTTCGCTGTGTGGCCGCTCTTGTGGTTTAACACCCTCGATGACTGACGGAGATGTGTGAGCTTCTGGCCGTGTGGGTCTGTCTTGCAGGCTTACAGTTCCATCAGGATAGCGAACTCCTTGCAATCGAAGCCTGGGACTCCTGTTCCTCCAACTAGACAATGCTTCTTTCATATTTCTCCTTTCGTGACAACTCTACAGTCGCAGGAAAAGTGAGAAATCATTCAGAAACTGGATGAACCGATGAGAAACGAAGATACAGATACAGGAGTGTGAGCTGCCACATTCCCCAAAAAAGAAGCCACCAAACTTCTACAAACCACCAAAACCCGATATACGGGACAATTCCCAAAAAAAACGGTGCACTTGTTCGAGCCAAAAACCAAACCAACACACAAAGTCCCAAAGGGAAAAAGATAAACAGAAATGGAACATCCTTGTCGACTACCTTTTGCATCGTTTGATATGGATGTGCCAGAAATCCGATCAGTGTCGTGCTTATTTGGTACAGCATTTTCATACAGAAGTTCCCATCACCCGTGCAAATACTGCGGGGAAAAACCAAATACTTACAGGAATACTGATAAGAAATGAGAGCAGCAAAAGCACCTGCCAGTAGTGCATACCCACGATCGCTGCCAGTGGCCGTACAATTTGTGGCAAAGGTGAGCTTGCTTCAATTGCAGCTTGCCTCTTGGCTTTTTGCTGCAGAACACGGACAAACTGTGATTCTGATTGCTTCATACACTACCCTCACTCCACTTCCCGTACTCTCGCGCAAGCACTTCTTTCGCTCTATATATTCTGCTTTGCATAGCCGGGACAGAAACCCCAAAGTGCTGAGCAATTTCCTTGACAGATTTTCCATCCACATATTTCAGTTGCAGTACTTCAGACAAATCTTGGGGGAGTCTCGTCAGCAGTTCTGTCAAATCATCTCCAGATACAGAAGATGGTGCTGCCACAGATTCAATTAATTCTTCACCAAAAGGAAGTAAAGAAATAATTTTTTTGGCATATTTTTTTCTCCAGTAATCAGCCAGTTCGTGCCGTGCGATCCCAAGCATCCAGGTATACAGACCACTGTCCCCTCGAAATAAAGGAAGAGAGGCCAAACAGCTCATGAATGTGTCGTGCACAAGCTCTTGCGCGTCTGCCTCACAGCTCACTCTCGAAGAAAAAAATAATTCCAACTTGTTTGCCGCCTGAGAATACCAATCCTTGACTGCTCTAGAGTCTCCACGTTTGAGGTGTGTAATCAGCAGGCTCTCATTTCGAAAAACCATAGAGGTATTGTATACTACACTCGTAGTCATATTGAGGTCATTGTATTGTATGAATACCTTACTTGCGCAGGTGGTGGCAGATCCGGGAAGTGGTATTGCGGGTAAAAATTCACTTGGAGTCATGCTCAAGCTCAACGAAACCCAATCAGTGGGAGGACGCTTTTTTGCCGTCTCTCATTTTATTAATCTCCTTCTTCCCCTCTCCTTTATTATTGCAGGACTCATCTTCCTATTCCTGCTCATTGGAGGTGGGTTTGCCATCATTGCCTCAGGTGGTAATGCCAAAAATGTGGAGCAAGGCAAAAACCAGATTTTGACAGCTGTGATTGGATTTGTGGTGATCTTTGCTGCGTACTGGATTATTCAGATTGTAGAGATTGTGACGGGAGTAAGTATTTTGAATGGATCGCAAAACTTCTAAGATACGCTATAATTACAGCAGACTATGATTGCATCGCTCTACATACTTCTTGCTCAGTCCGACATCTTTGGGGAAGTCCAGGCTCCACCAGGAGTGAGGGACTTTTCTGGTGATGGTGATATCCGAAACGGTGCGCTCATTCTTTTTATTTCCAATCTTATTAAGTTGGTCACTATCATCGCAGGTTTATTTGGTTTGTTTAACATTATTGGTGCGGGATACACCTATCTAGGTTCTGCGGGGAATCCCAAGGCCACCGAGCAAGCGATGCAGCAGCTAACCAATAGCCTCTTGGGACTTGCGGTGATTGTGGGATCCTTTGGTATCACAGCAATCGTCAGTTTGATTATGTTTGGAAACGCAATGTTTATCCTAAACCCCGATATTCCTTCAGCTGCAGGACCATAATATGCAAGACACACAAACTTTATTAGCTGTCGGTATAGGAGAACTCGATGCTCCTTCTGCCGTATTCGCCCCCATGGGTGAAGATGCAGCGGGTGCTGGAGCACCACTGGTCAAATTTGTCAGCACGTTCATCGGCTTTTTGACCGCCCTTGCTGGGCTCATGTTTTTGATCTATTTGATCTTTGCTGCCCTGTCTTGGATCACATCAGGTGGAGACAAAGGAAAAGTGGAGCATGCTCGAGAGCAAATGACCCAAGCAGCTCTGGGGCTTGTGGTGGTTATCGCTGCCTATAGTATCGCTGGAATTGTTGGTGGCGTACTAGGAATTAATATCTTAAATCCAATTCAAGTACTCGAAATGATCGCCCCAGGCGCAGGATAAATCTATGTTTTCGCTTCTTGCTCAAGC
>CAZNKS010000038.1:0-9922 GCA_964574065.1 uncultured Pseudomonadales bacterium
TTTGCTATGTTCTTCTCTTGTGAGCTGCACACTCCATATAGTTTGATTGTGTTTTATACGATCCACCACAGTTAGAAGAAATAATTCTATGCCTATCGATCCATTCGACTCGCTTTCACTTCGTTCAAGCTCGCTCAGGATGACAGGAGGATCACATGCCCATTGATGTACGCAACTGGCCGCTCTTTTATAAAGACGTTCTCAAGGTAAAAAACCCAAAGCATCACCTGGCAGTGTGTTGTCTGTGGACAGAGCGACAAGCAGTCGAGGGACTCTTAAAAGACGTGGAATATAACACGATTGGAAACTTGTATAGCGCTCAGGGCATTAATGCCATGGTGCGAAACATCTTTGCCAATCCACATATTCGCGTGGTTCTTATTTGGGGAGCTGAGATGTCACTCTCTGGACACTCACTCCTCATGTTCTCCCAAAAGGGTATCGATGCAGATCGAAAGATTATTGCTGCTCGTGGAGAAATCGAGAAGGAGCTTCCAGATGAGGTAATCAAAGAATTTCAGGAAATGGTTGCTGTCGTTGACATGCGTGGCAGAAATGCAGCCGATTTTGTCGCCAAGGCCAAAGAACTGTCCGAAAAAACCATTGAACCATTCGCCAAACGAAGCCGAGAATTCCCACGTTCTGAACCACCAGTTCGCTTGCTTGCAAGTGAACAAACTGGATTTCGGGTGAGTTCACCAAAGGTAGCAAAAACCTGGCTCAAACTATTAAACGAGATATCAAAGTATGGCAGACCAAAACACACACGATACTCAAAAGATAATAGTTTGAAAGAGATTTTGAACCTTACAGCTGTTGTCACTGATGAGAATCCAGAAGACATCTACTTTCCAGAATATCTTCCGTTCGCACGTGTGGAACTCGAAGCCTACTACGCAGAGATCATGACCAGTCGTCAAATCCCTGGTGTTGCCTACAACTATGGAAAACGATTGCGTTTGGATCTGGGTGTGGATCAAATCGAAGAAATGAAGAAACTTCTCAAAAATAGGCCGGATAGCAAAAAGATGGTAGCAATCACCATTGATCCCAAGCGTGACTGGGCAGAAGTGAATAACGGAGACACACCCTGTCTAACGATGGTGCTTGGAAGTGTGCAGGATGATAAGTTCTTTTTGACCTGTCACTTTAGAAGTCAGGACATGGTGCATGGATGGCCACGCAACACCTTTGCACTCCGCAAACTACAAAAAGAAATTGCGGATAGCGCAGGCATTCCAATGGGGCCTTTAACGATGATTACGCATAGTGCGCATATGTATGCGGATGATTTTGCACTGGTTGATGACCTCCTCATGAAGCACTATGAAGAGGAACTTGGGTACACTCCCCAAGTTCACTTTGACTTTGATATGCGGGGAAATGTCGTTGTTGAGGTCATCAATGCAGATGAAGCCCAGGTCTATCCATACTGGTCCAAGCGGTATGAAACCGAACCAATTCCAATGGCGGTGGAACGCATGATGCGCATAGTGGATAAGTCAGAAGGACAAACCAAAGGTCCCAAACGACTCATTCGTGCAACCCTGTTTGAACCAAATGGTGGACCAGCAATCAAACTATTTGAAGGCAAAACCGCACAGGAAGTTGCCTGGCAAATCACTGACTGGAAGTACCTAACAGATGCAGGACACTTGATGTATGTGGGACTCGAGCTACAAAAGGCAGAGGAAACGATTAAAAACGGAGCCAACTACGTCCAAGATCCTGCATAAACGCAATCTTGCAATATCTCGCAATATCTTGCAAGATTAGGCAATGTTGCAATTCCCGTATCCAGTCTCCAAAAAACTGGTTGCCTCACATCTAGAAAAAATACATTTTCTTGCCAAAGTGCTGGAAAGTGTGCCGGTTCCAACCAGCGTGGCAACTGCAGTTTTTCATCGGCAAGTATTAAAAAGTTCTGTTTTTTCTGCACGTATTGAAGGTAATACCTTAACGCTCTCTGATGTGGAATCGAAACAACTTTCTGAATCCGATAAACAAAAAAAAGAAATTGATAACTGCATGCGAGCGCTTCGCAGTATCAAAACGCTTGGTTCCTCACTTTCTGTTGCATCAATTACGTCACTGCATGCCCAAGTCATGGAAGGATTGCATCACAATGCCGGCAAACTTCGCTCGGAACAATCAGCTATCTTTGATAGCTTTGGTACTGTCGTGTACCTAACCCCCGATACGATCACGCTGCAACAAATGCTGGAACTTTTCTTGTTTGAATCAAATAAACAACAAGAGACAGAAGAACGATTAATAGATATTGGCAGACGCCACTATTACTTTGAAAAAATGCATCCTTTCTTTGATGGCAATGGAAGAACTGGACGGATACTCATACAATGGGAGCTGCAGCAAACGAAACTTTTTGGCGACTATATCCTGCCGATTGATGAATATTTTGAAACGCATCGGTCTGCATACTATGCATATCTGGAACAAAACACTCGTCATTGTGAAGAGTTCTCATCGTTTGTCTTGGAAGGGATCGTTTGGGCATTAGAGATGATCCTTTCTGATTTAAAGAAGGCAGGAAAGGAACAACAATTTTCACAGGCAACAGGAACTGAAAAAACCCATCTGCCACTTCTCCCCAGAAGAGAAGAGATTCTAGCAATCATCACCGATCACCCGTACGCTCCATTTGATTTGATTGCCAGGCGTTTTACCAGAATTCCGCAGCGAACATTGGCCTATGACATCCAGTGGCTAGTCAAAAACGGATATGTATTCAAGCATGGAAGTACCAGAGGCGTACGATACTCGAGGAAGAACGAGTCGTAGGATTGGAATTGACGAAGGGATACCGCATGTTGCATGATATGCCAAGTACTATGGCGTACTTTTCTCCAGGACAACTCAAGCAGAAATTGCAGGACAAAATCCGAGCAGGTGAAGACTCTTCTGATGAAGAAGAGCTTGCTCCCGTTCCTATAAAAAAAACCACTCCAAACTCATTTGCACCCAACCCGGCTCTATATGCTTCAGAACAAATGAAAGCAATCCATAATTCTGTCCAAGGTCCGAAAGCTGCCAGTTCACTTCCAAAAGAGTCAATCATGAATAAGCCAGTCCATGAACGAATGAAAGCATTTGTAAAGCAACAGTACGGAAAATAAATGAAGAGAAAAACTATGAGCGAAGCAGAAGATACACAAGTAGTGACAAAAGAAAAAGTCGTCCAGTATTGGCTTGAGCGTACGAATCAAAATCCTGGAACAGCGAGCTACCTTCTAGCTCAGGATATGCTCACAAGGGCGGAAAAGGGAGAAGAGCCATCTTCAAGCACCATTGCTGCTTTTAACAAACTTAAAAGTCAAGCAGCCGCTGCAATCAGTGGAACGTTGACACATAAACTCACAAATTGTCTGCAAACAGGCGGCCTCCACTTTGCTAGTGATAGACTTTGGCGATGGACACAACTTTCTGAAGAGGAAAGAAAAAAAAGGCCACTGCAGCATGAGAAAATTGAATTGGATTCTTTGGTGCAGGGAAGATATCAGCGTATGGCTGATGAGCCTTTGTGGGTAGGATAATAGAAGGAGAACTATGCCCAGTAACGGATTTTTAATTTCCTTTGAAGGTGGAGAGGGCGCTGGCAAATCAACGCAGATTGTTCGTCTGCGTGACCATCTCACCAAAGAAGGATTTGATGTATTAGTTGTTCGTGAACCCGGAGGAACCGTCATTTCGGAGCAAATCCGTGAAGTCGTCCTCTCTAGCAAAAATATCGGGATTGCATATACAACTGAGGTTCTCTTGTTTCAGGCAGCTCGGGCGCAAGTCTATCGTGAACTGGTGCTTCCCAGTTTGGAAGCGGGCAAAGTTGTACTCATGGACAGAACGCGTGATAGCTCGGTTGTGTATCAAGGAATGGTACGCAAGTTTGGGGTGGAAATGATCGATGAACTCAATAAAATTTCTACGAAAGATACCTATCCTGATCTCACATTCTTGCTTGATGTTGATCCTGAAGTGGGATTAAAACGACAGCTCGAAGCTGGAGGAAGCAACCGCTTTGAAATGGAAAATGTATCTTTCCATGAGGAAGTTCGCAAAGCATATAAAACACTTGCCGATAAAAATGATCATAATCGCTGGATAGTTATTAACGCTAACCAAGGCATGGATGAGGTGGAAAAAGAAATTTGGCAAAAAGTGAGTACTGTCCTAAATCCGTAAAGGAGGGGATATGGCTGAAGCGACCGCATCTTTGCTCGATCCATTTGCTTATAAAGAAGAAGTTCTCCGCATGCGTCCACCAGAAATGCATGAAAATAAATTCTTATTAGTCGCAGAAATTGTCTATGGTCGTTTACTTGCATACTTGGATGGTGACATATCTGATGAAGACTATGACAAGCTAACCGATTTTTTGTTGGAAAAAAACAGATGGCTTGATACCCAATATGCAGCAACTGCATCAACATACTTTCAGGCTATGTGTTTGATTGCACGGCATAAAGAATTAGGGCATTCAAAGGTTCGTTCAAGTTGGTCTGGCTATAACAAGACATAAGAGTTGCTTCACGTACAACGAGAAAAACAGATACAATATATCCATGTCAGCACTTCGAAGATGTAAAGACTGCTGCTTGATTTCATACACACTGATTGTATAGACTACTCTTCTAGTGCCCGTCACTAGTTTTTTTTTAACCATTTGCATGTTCTCTCCACGTGCCATCACACGTGACGTATCCTATTCCCCCCAATCAAAAGGGGGATTTTTTTGGAAAGGAATGTATGTCTGAGCAACAGCGACACTGGGAAGAGCCAGGTGATGATGACGTGATAGAAGTTCGTCCTACAATTTTGATTCAATCAGGATTGCAAAACCTTGAATTGTATACAGGTATTGTCATTCGTCTTCCATTTCAACTTGCAAACGCTCCCAAAAACCCTGAGTACAGTGTGACAACAAGTAACACGTCCATTGCAACTGGAAGAGTAGAAGGGAATGAAATTATCGTATCTGCCGTAGGTACTGGAGAGGCAACTCTGAACGTCATCGTATTTGATGCAAAGAATAGTGAGTTGTCCGGAGATGCATATGAAGATCGACCACTTTCTATATATGTGAAAGTAGGGTAGGGGAAACTATGCAAGAAAATGTCATTGATATTCTCAAACGAGTAGGCGCCATTATTACTGATAGCCACATCGTCGGCACATCAGGAAGACACATGAGCGTCTATATTAATAAAGACGCTCTTTTTCCTCATACTCAGGATGCATCCAAAGTAGGACTACTGTTTGCACAGAAGTATCAACATAAAAATATAGATGTGGTTGTCGGTCCAGCCATGGGAGGAATCATTTTGGCTCAGTGGACGGCATACCATCTGTCAGAACTAACAGGAAAGACAATTTTTGGTGTCTACACAGATAAAACATCTGAAGGTGATCAAATATTTAAACGAGGTTACGACAAATTTGTAACAGGAAAGCGAGTGTTGGTGTTGGAAGATCTCACCACTACGGGTGGCTCGATGAAAAAAGTAATTGATACCGTTCGAAATACTGGTGGGAAAATTATTGCAGCCTGTGTCATGGTGAATCGAGACAAAAAGCTGGTGAACGCAAAAACCATGGGAGTTCCGTTGGGAGCACTAGGATATTTTCCTGCAGAATCATATCTTGAACAGGAATGCCCTTTGTGTGCACAAAAAGTTCCTATCAATACAACTGTGGGGCATGGCAAACAGTTCCTTGAAAAACAAAAAAAGAATCTATGAGCGCACTTTCTACATACGAACAGCGGGTTGATACCACAAACTCTTTAGTCTGTGTCGGTCTTGATAGTGATATTCACAAAATCCCCCCTCGGTTTTTACAAGAAAAATATCCACAGTTTGCCTTTAATACATGGATTATTGAACAGACACACCCGTATGTGAGCGCATACAAACCAAACGTTGCCTTCTATGAAGCCAGAGGGGAAGTGGGAATCCATGAACTCAAGCTCACTATGGAATATTTGGCAACAACGCATCCTGATATTTTCACGATTGCCGATAGCAAACGAGCTGATATTGGATCAACAAATCAAGGGTATGTTGAAAGTATTTTTGATGTGTTTGGATTTGATGCTGTCACACTGCATCCATACTTGGGACGGGAGGCACTGGAACCCTTTTTGTCACGAGAAGATAAAGTATCGATTATTTTGTGTCGCACCTCCAATCCAGGCGCGGGAGAGTTGCAAGATCTACAAGTGAGTGGAAATGGAAGCCAGATAGTTCCTCTGTGGAAATATATAGCTACGAAAGTGGTATCAGAGTGGAACACCAAAGGGAACTGCATGCTGGTTGTCGGTGCAACGTATCCCACTGAAATGAAAGCAATTCGTGAATTAGTAGGGGAAATGACATTCTTGATTCCGGGAATTGGGGCACAAGGGGGAGATCTCAAACAAACTGTACATGCAGGGCAAAATGCGAGTGGACGAGGAATGATGATAAATTCTTCCCGAGGAATTATTTTTGCACCTGACCCAGGAAAGGAAGCCGCAACTCTTATGGAGGCAATCAATACGTTCTTGGAGTAAATTGGAGAAACAATAATCAACTGAATCTGCACACAGAAAGGAGGACGTGTGAAAAACGTTTACGTTATCAACCATCCATTTATTATTGATTCACTCACGCACCTTCGTTCCAAAACAACGGACGTGGATAAGTTTCGTCGTCATTCTGACAGGCTTTGTAGGCTTCTATTTGCTGAGGCAATTCGTGGGTTAGAGTTTACGAGTGTCGAAATTGAAACCCCACTTGAAACCATCACATCCCAAAAGCTTGCGGATGAAATCATTGTTGTTCCTGTGCTCCGCTCGGGTATCGCAATGTTATTTGGCGCCATGGAACTACTGCCCAAATCAAAAATCGGATTTGTAGGGCTGGCGCGTGATGAAGAAACAGCTATAGCAAGTGAGTACTACTGGAAGCTACCTCCCATTCAAAAGAATAGCGTGGTCATTGTCACGGATCCGATGCTTGCGACCGGGGGATCAATTCTACATCTACTTCGTCGAGTGTCCCAAGAACGATGCAAAGAAATGCGGGTGGTATGTGTGATCTCTGCACCTGAAGGAATTAAAGCCGTGCATAGAGAATTTCCAACTGTTCAGATTTTTACGGCTGCAATTGATGATCACTTAAATGACAAAAAATTCATAGTTCCCGGTCTTGGCGACTACGGGGATCGATACTTTGGTACGGTATAGCGTAGGGAGGGGCGGGTCACAGGGATTAGCTTTCAGTTGTCAGTTTACAGTCAACAGTGCACAGACTACAGACTACAGGGGACAGTCATCCGATCTATTTCATTTATTTGGTATAAGATAGGGACATGATGAAAAGGTATCGAATTGAACGTGACGCATTCGGTGAGCGAGAGGTTCCCTTGGACGCGTACTATGGTGTCCAAACTCTTCGAGGCAAAGAAAATTTCACGGTGAGTGGATATCCTTTCTCCGCTGAAATAGTGCATGCAGTCATTGAAATAAAACTGGCTGCAGCGATAGCTAATTTTCGTATTGGAAAACTGCCGAAGAAAAAATATGAAGTGATTGCCAAGGCATGCAAAGAAGCTCTAACTGGAACGTTTTCCGATCAGTTCTTTTTGGATGCAATACAGGGTGGGGCGACCACATCGGTGAATATGAATGTGAATGAGGTAATTGCAAACAGAGCCTTGGAATTACTGGGTGAAGAGAAAGGGAACTATACAATCATTCATCCCAACGATCACGTCAACATGAGCCAGTCAACCAATGATGTGATGCCGACAGCCTTTCGCATTTTTTGTATTCGAAAGCTTGATGAACTTATAGTATCCATCAACACACTGACTAGCAGTTTACGTGCCAAAGAGAAAGAGTTTGCCACAATCCCGAAACTTGGGAGGACACACTTACAAGATGCAGTGCCAATGCTGGTCGGCGAAGAGTTTGGAGCCTGGGCTGCAATGGTGGAGTCCCGCATCGTGCCACTGCAGCAACTCCAGGATCGCTTGCCTGAGATTGCCTTGGGTGGAACCGCTGTTGGAAATAGCATCAATGCGTCTGACGACTATCTTGCTGTGGTGACGAAAGAACTCTCAAAGATAACAAAAATTCCTCTCCATTCAGGCAGCAATCTGTTCGCCCTTACCCAAGGGGTAGGAATATATGCAAGTTTGTCAGGGGAATTAAAAGCACTGGCCGTTGATCTGTCCAAGATCGCCAATGATATCCGTTTGCTTGCGGGAGGGCCGGTCGGAGGACTGGATGAGTTTATCCTGCCCGAGTTGCAACCAGGGTCATCGATCATGCCAGGGAAAGTGAATCCCATTATTCCCGAACTGCTCAATCAACTCTGTTTTGCGGTGATTGGTAATGACACTGCAATCACCTTGGCTGCATCGGGGGGACAATTGGAACTGAATGTCTTTGGATCGCTTCTCATGCACAAACTGGATGAATCGTTTCGCTTCTTAAGCAAGGGAATGGATGAGTTTGCTAACCACTGCATTCGTGGAATTCAAGTAAATGAACAAGCATGCAAACGACATCTGCTTGCGTCCACTGCATTTGCAACTAAGCTCTCACAATATATTGGATATACCAAAGCCTCCACACTTGCACATCAAAGTATTGCGCAGCAACGTTCATTTTATGAGGTGGTAAAAGAAGCTGCTGTTGTAACTGATGAACAACTTCATGATGTGTTCTCAGCAGCTACGTAAAAATTCACTCCATATACGGAGGTGTTCCAAGAGGGATCACAGGAGATACTGTGGGGAGAGCGGGAAGAGGATAAGCTGGAGGAAGTGATGGGACAGCTTCCATGGGCTTTTGCTTCTTTCGCTCGCGCTCTGTAAGCCACAGCTTGTATCCAACAGGATCAATATCCTTGTATGCTTCCCAAAATATATTTTCCATGAAATCTTCGCTCCCAACTATCTCTTCGGGAGAAAGTAACTCTTTTGACTGCAACAATGCCTTTTTTTCTGCGTGGGGTTTTTCAGGAAGATCATAGAACTTTTCTTTCATTCCTGTTGCAGTGGCTTGTCGTCGTCCGTGCGCCTTGGCATCTTTGAAGCGTTTCTGAATAGCCTGCAATGCCACATCTCTTTGCTCTGTTGTAGCAGCTTGGGAATGAAGGATAGCAACATTTTTTTCATCTTCCTCTGTTAACTCAAAGAAAGACGTCAGATACCGGACTTGGTTAAATGCGGCTTTCTCAATGGTTTGTTCAATAGGAGATATTCTCAGAGAGAATGCATAGCGCATTGCTTCTACCAAAAAGAGTGTTCCGTACTGCGTAAGAGCCTGCATATCTTCTTTGTGAGCGCTTTGCGAAATCAAATTTGATAGACGCTGCATTTTGTCGGCAGATCGATCATCTCGGGCATAGGTAGCAACTGCGTACTTGTGTGCTGCATGTATCATTGTGCGAATATGAACTCCTGGAAGTTGTGACAACATACATAAAATGAAAAAGATCGTATCGGCAATTTCATCGGGGATCTCGTCGGCAAGAGCAGGATTTTCTAATGCTTCATGCAGCTCTTTCATTTCATCTTGGAGTAAGAACGCAACTAGAATGGCCGAGTTGTTCTCGTGCATCAGAGGTCGATGCTCAAGCCAGTGGACAATGATATCTGCCAGAATAATCTCTTTGGAGGGGGTGGGCTTTGGCTCCATTGTGTCTTTATATCCTCAAATCCAGTCCTAAATCTAGTCTTGATTTTTGTCCCAAAAAGGAGTTATCTAGTGTGGATAAGAAAAACAAAAGCTCTAGTTATAGCGTTTTCCTCCTTAAGACAGGGGATGATGAATTTCTTTGATCCACAAAGAGGGAGTTGTCCGTATTGCCTCACGATAAAATGTAACGGAACTAGGTATTCGTTGCCTCAGTAA
>CAZNKS010000039.1:0-9413 GCA_964574065.1 uncultured Pseudomonadales bacterium
TTACCATTTGAACTCAAACGCGTACCTGGTAAAGGAATTGGAGTCTTCGCCATTGAAGATATTAAAGAAGGCGACATTATTGAAGAGTGCCCAGTTCTCCCCATGACACCAACCGAACGAAAACACGCTGAAAAAACCATCATGAATCACTACATATATCCCTGGAGGAGTACGAGAGGAGCTGCGGTGGTGTGGGGGCATGGATCACTATACAATCACTCATTCCATCCCAATGCAGACTGGAAACAAAACTTTAAAACCACACGCATGGTATATCGCGCCATTAAAGATATCAAAAAGGGTGAAGAGATTACTATCAACTACAATGGTGAACCCGATGATATGACCCCTATTGAGTGGTTTGATGTGAAGGATTAATTATTATTCCCGCACGAGTTTGTTGGCATTGGAGCACTTGGTTTTCCATGCATCACCCATTGACCATTTTGGCAGAGCCAAGTGTCCTCTGCGGTTGTTCCACGGATGAACACAATAGCGCTTCCAACGAAAATCAGTGCAAGCACAATATACTTCATCAAATGCTCTGCTCTTTTAAAGAGTAGATATGAATAGATAATTGGAAGAATTGCTGCAAGCATAATGCTTCCAAAAATGACAATCGGGGCATACCAAAGGAAAACTGCTTCGACAAGAGTGGCAATTCCTGCACCAACAAATGTCCAACTGGCAAAACGATGTGTTTTGTTCCAGTTATCTTCATTTGCTAATGTCCAAGGCACACGGACCCCTAAGAAGTGGTTTTGTCGGATCTTGGACATGTAATTTCCCATCAAGATAAACAAGGATCCCAAACCAATAAACATCAGTGGCATCATTTCAGTTCGAGGATACAGGGAAATATATAAAATGACCGCATGCAGATATGCAAAAAAGCCCAGAATCGCAAGCTGTATTATCTTCCACTCTCGTTCAAATAACTGTAACTTTTCCTTTGGAGTCTGGAAAAATGATGGGGCAAGATGAAATAAAACCACAATAATTGCAGCAAGAGTAGGAAGCAGAAATGCGCCCTGTGGTTTCGGCATATATTGATCGATCTGACCAAGAATGTTCCAGTGTGTAGGAATTTGCTCTGGCAACCGAGAATAGAGAGCTCCACTTAATCCAAACATCACAAGTATGATAGCTGCAAGAATTTTTCTCATATCAGGCCTTCTTTCTTTCAAAGATATCTAGAAACATACGTAGTACCTGCTCAACCACCGAAGTATTCAGTGAATACACTAGAAACTGTCCTTTCCGCTCACTGACGACTAACCTTGCTTGCTTGAGGAGATCTAAATGATGAGAAAGCGTTGCTCCACTCACTGAAAAGTGAGCGCTAATTTGCGTCACGGTCATATCCTCTTGCTTGAGGATTTCTAGAATTTTTCGACGTGTAGGATCAGAGAGTGCCTTAAAGACGAGGTCCATAATTAGATATTTCGATAATCATCTAATTATAGATCACTTTCATACCGTGTCAAGGTTTCCTAGCTGCGAAGGGTGCGCAGCTGAGTCAATAGAGTACTGTCCAAAATTGGCTGGTCGATTCCAAAAAAGCCCGGAATCAATATGATCCCGGGCCGTAGAGTCGAAAATAAAATAATTATTCTTCGACGATCAATGTGCCAACTTGTCCGTTTTTGCGGTGTTCACCAACTGAGCAATAGAATTCATAGGTTCCTGCTTTGTCAGCGGTAAATTCTACAGTTCCAGTTTCTCCACCTTTAGCAATTGGCATCTTAACTTTCAGTTCATCAATCACAAAGTCATGCATCATGTCTTTACTCGCCATGACAATTTTAACTTTCTCACCTTTTTTGACTCGGATTTCATTGGGTTTGTAATAGAAGGCTCCACCTTCAATATCGACTACTCTTACGTCCCCTTCCATTGTCCCTTCTGTAGAGTCAACTGCGGGGGCAGTACTTCCTTCTGGAGATTGCATTGCTTCTTCTGTCGTTGTTTCTGGCTGAGTCGTTGCTTCTGGGGTTGGTGTAGTTGAACACGCTGCAAGCACTATACTGGCTGCAGCTCCAACAAGAATGTAGGTTCCAAGTTTTTGAACACGTGTGGTGAGTGTCATTGCTTCCATATAGGATTCTCCTTCTTACTATGTCGGCTAGACTACCGATTCAAACTGAGATCAAACTGAGAAGAGTGTGATTTACATCACATTTAGTAAGTTTGTTGGATGATCTGTGTATGGTGTTGCACCACCTGTGCTAAACGCTTTTTGATAAGATCAATTCCTTTTCCAGTTTTGGCGGAAACAAAATACATCTCTCTCCCCGCAAACTGTTTTTTTATTTTCGTAATAGCAGATGATTTGACAGTGTCAATTTTGTTAAACACCAGAATAGGTTCTTGTGGAACACCAAGCTGGGTTAAGATTGCGTTCACCGTTTCATACTTTGCAATCATTCGTTCATCTCCACAGTCAATCACATGAAACAACAACGAAGCTTCAAGTGATTCTTGCAGTGTTGATCGAAATGCATCAATTAATTCTGGAGGCAGATCATCGATGAACCCAATTGTGTCAGAAATCAAAACACTTGGACTGTATGGAGCTATCTTTACACGTCCCACTACACTATCGAGGGTTGTAAATAATCCTTTATTCGTTTCTTTGGCTTTATTCGTTAACATGTTAAATAACGAGGTCTTCCCTGCACTTGTGTAGCCTACTAAGGCAACAGTGGTCATGTGTGACAATTTTCGTCGCTCTATTCTTTTTTCTTGGACTGCAGAGCGTCTCGCTAACTCCTCCCGAATCTTTTGGGCTCTCTTTTTTAATACCCGTCGTTCTCGTTCAATATTCGTTTCACCCAGTCCCCTAGTTCCAATTCCTCCTCCTTGTCTGGAAAAAACTGTTGCACCCAATCCATAGATTCGAGGGCCAATTCGCTGAATTCTGGCAAGTTCAATCTGTAATTTTGCTTCTACTGATGAGGCATGCTGTTCAAAGATGTTCAAGATCAAATCGACTCTGTCCCACACTGCGATCTTGGTGTTCACTTCCCATAAAGCTTGCTCCAGACGAAATATTTGGCTGGCGTTCACGATATCATTGAGCACAATCACATTGATCTTTTGGCTGCGTACCACTTCTTTGACCCAGTCTAGTTTTCCCGCTCCTATATACATTTTGGGATTAGGATGCACTCGATGCTGAACCGAACGCTCGACCACTTCGCCACCATAGGTTGTTACTAAAGAGGAAAGCTCTGCCATATTTTCTTTGGCAAGATCCTGATGGTAGTGAGGGTCAATTACTTGTAGGAGGAGAAAACGTACCATAGTTTCTTGTTATTAAAGCGAAAAGTGGTGAAAAAAACATTGGCAAATTATTCTTTAGAGTTCTCCGTGTTTGAGTCCCCATTCACTTAAGGCATTAAGCACCGTACGTAACGACTTTCCGTGTTCAGAAATGGAATACTCTACTTTAGGAGGAACTTGTGGATAAACAGTACGGATCACTAACCGATCTTTTTCCATTTCTCGTAGCTGTTGGGTGAGCATCTTTTGCGTGACGTCGGGAATTTTCTTTTCCAACTCACTAAAACGAAGAGTTCCCTGTGCAAGATGCCATAAAATAATGAGCTTCCACTTTCCTCCAACGACGCTAATCGTTTTATTTACTGGACACAGTTGGGGAATTTTCATAATCTTTACTTACTTTTTGTATAGTATATATCAAAATAGTGGGTACTTGTTAAAAATATTCTTACTCCATACTATACAACAACTCATGTGAAAAGAAAGGATACCTATGATCACAATTAAAATCCTAACTGGATCTATTCGCCCTGGTCGGTTTAACGTACAGCCAGTCAACTGGATCTTTGAAATTGCCCAAAAACGAAGCGATATTTCGGTTGAGCTAATTGATCTTGAAAAGCTCAATCTGCCCTTCTTGGATGAACCTATTCCCCCACTGCAACACAAATACAGTAAAGAACACACAATCGCTTGGTCAAAGGTTATTGATACTGCCGACGGATTTATCTTCGTCACCCCAGAATACAACCATAGTATTTCTCCTGTCTTGAAAAATGCAGTTGATTATTTGAATCACGAATGGAATTTCAAGCCTATTACGTTTGTCAGTTATGGTTCACAGGCAGGAGGAGCTCGCTCCGTAGAACATTGGCGTGGAGTTGCTGGAGAACTAAAGATGTACGATCTTCGTGAACAAGTATTGCTTCCGAACTACTGGGAACGAATGGACGAACAAGGCAGATACAAGTTCTCGGAAGAAGAGGTAAGCATCGCAAACCACATGCTCGATTCTCTCATCTTTTGGACAGAAATCATGAAAGATGCAAGAGAGAAGATGCAGAAACGGAAATAAATCAGATCTGAATTCCTCGTTTCTCGATTTCTTCAAGAATTTTTCCACTTGAAGAACCCGCATTGACGATGACAAGCGTGATCAACATGCCATTAATTTGTTGATTAAGCGTTGGGTTTTTAGGCATTTGGTGGGCTAGGTACCATTCTTTGTTCATCTTATTCATTGTATCCTCCTTTGAATAGGCGTGTGGAGAGATTCTTGGATGGTTGCATACAGCATCCCAAAAAGACTCAAGAGGAGGAGTATATTTCCCAACAATCGTGTACCCTCTCCAAGAAGTGAGGCCAGAGGCAGAATGCCAAGTCGGTCAAAAATCCAGTTCCAATCGTGAATTGACATTTCACCTCCAATAAGGGGAAGAGTCATGTTCTGAGCATCTTTCATATACACTCCAATATTCACATAGTTATTTGCAACCCAAAATACCATTAGAAAAACCGAGAATGGTTCCTTTCGTCTATAAAAATAGATAAGGAAGCTGAGTGGAATACAAAGTTGGAAAATGGATCCTCCCAGTATCTGCATGAATTGGCCAAACGGAAGAAAAATGAAGTGACCAGCCTCATGAATCAATACATTAACATTATCAGGGAAAATCCAAGGCGTAGAATGGGTGAGTAACTCCCAGGAAAAGTAACTACACAAAATGAGAAGAGCAATTTTCCCGAAAACTGACAATGTAAGCTGCACTCTATGAGTATAAAGATTCTTCATCTCTTGCTCGATCGCTTGTCTAATATGTACTTCACCGATGGACTTATTGCTTTATCGGTGCGATGAATACACCCAAACCAACAGCACGGCCTTCGCTTCCCTTCCTTTAATTGGGCTGTTACCCGCTCTATGTGTTGTTTCCTGGTCCTTTTTCTTTTCACCGAAATTGTCCAGCAGATCCACTCGTTTCGTGCCAGTGGAGTCAGGCTTTTCCAAAAAGCTCGTGCCTTTGGATCAGCAGCAAAGGCTCCCTTCAAATCTTTAGGAATTTCATGCACTACACCACTGGGAATGTTATTTGTCAATGAAACCATATTATTTCCTACTTAATCTTCCTATTTCGAATAAGGTAAATATTATCTTCATTTCTCTTCATCTCTACATGTTTAATCCCCTATGGATGCCAATCTCAGTCAACAGAAACGCTGCATATAAAACCAGCAATATAAATCCTTCTATCTTTGAAATAGTATTCTTAGTCCTGGCAAAGTAATAAAAAGCTGCTAAACCCACGATGAGAAATAGAAGACTTACCACATAGCTGTTACTTAATAGCACAGGTTTTCCATAAATGAATGTTAGCAATCCCAAAAGAAGTGTATTAAAAGCAGCCGATCCTAGAAAATCACCAAAAGCAATCTGCTTGTTACGTACGAATGCAGATCGAACAACGAGAGATAGTTCAGGAACATTTGTGCCAATAGCTATCAGTAGCAAGCTGATGAGAAATGGCGACACATGAAAAAAATTAGAAAAATAGAGAGTTTGTTCAACGATAAATCTACTGGCAACAAAAATGACCGCCACTCCAAAAAGGATTTTTAGGAGTTCTTTTCCAACTTTGACAGTATTTCTTGAGCTAACTTTTTTAGTTTTTTCTAACAAACCTCTTTTTGATTGGACACTTACCATTAGAAAACCAAACAGCGCCATGGCAATGATACTGTCCGTTCTCCCCACCCTTCCATCCATTGCCAGGATCACGGGGAGTGCTATGACTACGAGTGAGGCGGGCAGATTAAAACCCTGAAGTTCAGGTGAAATGCGAATGGAGTTACCTACAATCGCTAGAAGTGGCACAATAAGCATAAAAAGCACAATTGATGCGCCGATGAGATTTCCAACATAGATTTCGGGATCGTTTCCCAGGATAGAGTTCACACCAACAGATAACTCACTAATGGAGGTAAATAGGCCTAAAATTAAAAATGAAACGGCAAATGAGGATAACTTCAATGATTGGGAAAGACTTTCCACAGACTTAATCGCCAAACCAGAACCCACCCAAATGCCGATGAATGAAAATAGGTAGACAAGTGCGTGAATAATCATAGAATTTTCCCACACTCAGTGTACCAAGGAAACAGGAATGAGTAGAGTTGCAGAATAGAAGGAAGAAGATTAAAAGGGTTAGAAAATAGAAGAAATCTTCTAGAAGATCGCTGGCTTGATCAAACATTAGAAAAGGAAACATTCAAACGGAAGCATGACTAGATAAACTATGAGATTCAAAACGTAGTATATGCACCGCTATTCCAGAAACTACTGGGGGGGGAACAAAAGGTTTTTGCTAGTTCCAATTAGCTCCCAAAACCTTGGGCTTATATAAAAGATAAGGTGGACTTTAACTCGATCATCCAGGCATTTCAATGCTTACAGTATGTTGGAACTTGGTATTTTATTCTTAATCTTGGCATATAGACCAAGGCATAATACTCTCCTGTGGTTAGCGGTTATCATGAATAAAGTTGTCTTATCTATGATCGGCTGAATGTAGGGTAATGATGTGCCAGGGGCAATCACATCCATGATGTGGGATGTAACTCTATCTGCAATCCTAATCTTTGGATTTATTTGCTCTAGGCAAGGAACAGACAAAAGTAATGATGCAAAATAGAGCTACTATATCGCCAAAACCTAACGGGGCTCAACCTAGAAGGAAAGATCAGAATTTATTTAGTTTTTTCGGCATGATTTTTTAAAGTCAGCAATGCTTTCAATAACGATTGTTCAAGAAAATCTGACTTAAACAGCTTAATTAACTTCGGAAACCAACCTGATAAAGATTCTTCTGTTATCACTTTTGTTTTATTTCCTTGTTGCTCAAATTTCCAGATATGAATGGCATACATTCCAATAGATTTTCCTGACCATCCAATCACTTTCATTCTATTAACCTCTTGCAATTCAGAGATAATATTCATACCCATCGCCGTCCATTTAAAAACTGTGCCTTGTTCTAATTTCCCCTGAAGCCGTGCAAACGACACTTCTTTTTGCCAATTTGGCCAGTTATTTATGTCAGACTGAATTTCCCACACAAGTTCAACCGGAGCGTTAATAATGGCTTCCTTTTTCGCAACTAGAGGTGCTTTCGAATCAATGATCATAACAATATGGTAGCAGAAGTCCAATTTGATGGGAATGTGTAAAGACAAATATACATTAATTTATTTTTTTAAAAGAGTGTATTAATGGCTATTAGGAAATGTCTTTAGACTAAAAAGTCGGGAGTATTTATCCATTCAAGGGCGATAATAAATGCAGAAACAAGAGTTCTCTCAGGAAAACTATGATAGGTTTATTTAATAACCTACTCATAATTGTGGTTTAGTTTAGCAAAGTTAAAAATTCGAAGAAATCTATAGAAAACCGTAGAAATGCTCCGAGCCATAGACGCTATTCGAACCTGTGTTATGCAGGATAATGCCAGGTTTTACACTCTGCTAGACGTTCCATTACAGTAAAATTGCTTCCACTGCCTCCATGCTTCCACAGTTTGTGTAACGATTAAACGTTTGGCGCTAGCGTGATCGGTCGTTACACCGGCATCGGTACCACCCCGGTAGGTACCCCACCACCAGTACCGCCATTAAAAACCTTGTACCTCCCCTGATGGAACTAAACGCGAGTAAAGACGCCGTCCTTTGGAGTTAGACGTCCGCTTCTTTGACCATCTCAATTTCATGGATGCTTTTCCCAGAATTCAGTGGGATAAAATCATCCACCAGAATTTTGCCGGTTTTTATAAAACCAATGTGTTCATAAAATGAAATTGCTTTCTCGTTATATGAAGCCACATGTAAATATACCGGTTTTTTCTCCCCTAGCCATTTGAGGGCCGTAAATATCAGTTTTTTACCCAATCCTTTCCCCTGATACTCGGATAAAAGATAGATGGCCTGAATTCGATTGGTCAAATCACCCTTAATAGCAAGGCAATAACCAACAATCCTGTCCTTATCTTTTACAATCCATGTATAAGCATTAGGTTGGAAGAAGCGCTTAATACGCTCATCCATCTGTTGTTTTCCTGCCGTCGTATCATCGCTTGAAAAGCGAGCAGCAATGTCTGCCACAGTAATCCCCACGGATTCGTTGGGATAAGTTTCCAGCCAAGAAAGTTTTTGTACTTCCCGAATACTTTTCATATCTCCTGGTGTCGCCCGAACAATTTTAAATGCCATACATCTTTATCCAAACAAAAACGCTAATGTATTATCCTGAGCGATGCTTCTTACGGCTGTCGGCACCAATTTCTCCAAAGATCTAAGAGTATCCGCTTCTTCAAGATAGGTATGGTTGCTACGTACGATGCCGTCGGGAGTAACCATCCTCGTATACGGCTCATCCGTTCCCCACAGAAATTGAGATTGAAGTCGTTGGTAGTATTCAAATAAGGTTAATGCAGGAGAATCGAGGACAATAAAATTCGGTTCAGTTACCCATCTTGAACCCTCTTTTGCCATATCACTTAAATATAACAGAGGTGAGCTATCGACAAATACGTTAGGATATCCAGGTAATTGGCCAAGAATTGCGTTATCGAAGAGGGCAAAGTGAGCCAAATCAACACGAAGCTTGGGGTGTCGTTTCGCAAGAGTTAGAGCATGTTCTGGAAGAGAATGTTGATCCCTACCACTATGAAAAACTATGGGCAGATTATTTGCCAAGGCAAAGTCGACAAAACCAGTGTTTTCAAGATCTAAGGCCGAACTTTGCATGGTAATGCCATGAAGCTTGAGGCCGAAAATCTTCTTTTTCTTTCCAACCAGACTGCTCAAAAAACGCAGCTGTTTCTCTGTTTGTTCTCTTGGGTCAATACAGGCAAACGGGTAGAAGCTCTTTTCGCCTTGACATTGTGCGAGCAACTCTCGATTTTCTGCTGAATAAGGGAAAGGTTGCTGACCTGAAGGAACAAGCCGTTTTTCCTTGTTAAAAATGTCAACGTCGTAGTACGTTGTGCTGGGAAAAGGAAATACTATCGCCCTATTGACACCAGCAACTGCCAGTTTTTCTTTTAATTCTTTTATCGGTTGCTCTGCAGGCTGAAAAT
>CAZNKS010000040.1:0-8790 GCA_964574065.1 uncultured Pseudomonadales bacterium
CTATTTGAAGAACCAACTCTGTTGCGTTGGGCAGCACAAGATACAGACACACTGCATCGACATCTACAGACTCTTACGAGGAATCTACATGTTTCTTCCAATGTCATTGGAAGCCCTCAATTTGCTCGCGTTTCTGTGTCCACAGCGGCTGTAGCTTTATCCTCCACGCACACCCATGGATTGATTGACCGAGTTGTCATTCCCAAATATCCCACGTCAGTGTTGGATCCAATAGAAGAATACATAATTGGCTTCAAACGAATTTTGTGGAACATCCGATTTGAAACTCTCAAAGACAAAACACTCCAGATAGGCATTAAAGCAAAAATACTCTCGCTAGTGGATTCTCTTCTCGAAATTGTAGAAACGATATCCAAGCGGGTTATCACTAAGATAAAAACACAAGGTATTCGTTCTCTTCAATATGTACATGACCTTCCAACGCGTTTCCATCGTGTGGCTAGTAGTCTCCAAACAACTACAAGTGGGATTACGAAGAAAAGGGAAGAGGCAGAGGCACACGTAGTGGAAAAAGTATCACAATTTTTTCCTCGGCTTGCCAGCAGGCTGATGATTGCAGCTTCTTTGGTGCTCATGCTCATGACGGTAGGGCCAATGGTCGCTTTGGAGGCAAACTCCTGGAAACAGCGGCTTCTATGGTCTTTAACACCCAAAGCTGGAGAGATGAGTGAACAGCCAATTCAAGCTTCAGCCAGTCCCACACCCTCACCGTCTCCAACACCAAACCCTGATCCTGATAAGCAGTTCCAAATCCTGATTCCTAAGATCGGTGTGAATTCAAAGATTGTTGCCAATGTGGATCCAGGAAACGAGCAAGAGTACACCGAAGCTCTCAAAAAAGGTGTGGCACATGCAAAAGGCACTGGGCTCCCTGGAGAGAAGAATGAAGAGAATAAAACAATCTTTATTTTTGGCCACTCAACCAACGGAACCTGGAACATTACTCGATACAATGCGCTCTTTTATGCGGTGAAAGATTTAGTAGTTGGCGATGAATTTAGTGTCTGGTTTTGGGGAAAAGAGTTTCAATACACAGTCAAAGAACGAAGAGTTGTTGAAGCAACTGATGTGAGCTTCTTGCAACCGCAAACTGAAAAAGATCAAATAATTTTGCAAACATGCTGGCCACCTGGAACGTCATGGAAGCGTTTAATTGTGGTCGCAGAACCAAAACAATAGCTTCTATGCCTTGAAAAGCTTCTGTTTTTTGCGTAGGCTTTGAGTATATGGCTTCCTTACGAGGGCAAGAACCAGGGCAGGGAGGACTCTCCTATGATGAAGTAGATACTTCTATTCGGAGTCCCTTTGAGCATTCTTTAGAAGCGCATGAACGAGAACGCCAACGAACACGAGAAGATGTTTTGGAGGAGGCATTGAATATTCTTACGAAGGAAGCAGCTATTGTCTATGGCTCTAAAAGCAAAAGACTTCTTTCTTCGACTACTGAGATTGTGATGAAGACTATGGAGAGGCTGCAACTGCGAGGGGGAAAAGAAATAATCGCCCATGCGAATGTAGAATTCGCTAGTGCGCGATTTGGAAGACGAGAAGTAAAAGAAGACGAATTTCCGGTACAAAAACAGATAATTCGACTCTCCCAGAGAGATTTTCGCGTTCGAGAGGTGCTGTATATCCTTGGAGAGCATGGAAAAATTGACGTCGGACAAATTTTTCAATCAAGTGGAGGAATCTCTTACGAAAGGAATGATCAAGTACGACTTCCCGAAAATGTCAGCGATAGAATGATTCTCACAGATCATTCCTCCTATGAGGAGGATCTCTACAACAAGGATCTTGATGATTTACTCAAGCTATGTCCCAATCAAGCAGCTATACAGGCTCTAACTTGTCTTATGGAGTTGCAATTTCGCAAGCGTTTAGAGGTGGGTCGGTTTGTAGCCGAGCTCGTTGATCATGATTGGGATCCCGAACATAATCTGCCCATGACCAGGGTTTTGCAAGAGCAATTTGGTACAAATCTGTACAAATATCTGGAATACCGGCAATCAAGTCCTCCTCAAATATATCTAGACGGTATGTGCGTGGGTGTGGGGATGTATGATCGTTGTGTCACCGCTGATGTTGTCTTTCCTTCCGATCCCCGTATCATGGACCGATTTTATGGTCATGTTCGACCGGGAGAAAAAGATGAGGGGAAATATGAAGCAATGCGTGAGGTGTTCATGGCTTTTTACACCTCGTTAAGCAAAGCTCTTCGACAACAGGACAAAGTAGAAGTTCTGCCTGATGATGCAGTCCGCGCAGCATATAGTTTCGCTGCAAGGAATGAGAAAAGGTCAGATAAAAAAATCGATATCATGTTTGCGCTACCGACTGACATAGATGATGAAAATTTGCCTCCCAATATGATCAATCATCGATCTGCAAGCCCCTTAGACGCAACGGATCGAGTTTTTCAAATACAGCGGAGAACAGGATTTAGAGTTGTCCAAGTTCAGAATGAAGAGTCTGGTGACACTGAGAATCAGATTTATGATAACGGGAAGTTTCTCATCCACCAACTGCACGCAACAGTAGATGGGAAACTCTTGCAAGATCAATGGCGAGCGATGGTGTCGGAGAACAAAGCATATTTTGAAGAAATTCTATCCTCCCTATTCTCTCGTACTCCTCCATATCCTCAAAGAGACAAGATAGCAAGAGATAGGGTGCGAAACGAAGCCTTTCGAAACACTGATATTTCTTTGGTTCCCACAGGTGAAGAAGAGAAAATCCTGCGAGAGGTTCGCTCGAAGAAGCTTATGGAAGACGTCCCCGATGCTAGGGCATCATTCTTTTTTAGTCGCTCTTGGTGTGAAGCTCAAACCGAACGACTAAAAAGAATAACAAAGAAAAAACTTGTCAGTGACTATTTCAATTCACAAGGAGTTAGCTCTGAAGTACTTACGAAGGCAAAGTATGTTGTCAATCTCAACTCGGTGATTGTTCATGCGTTAAATATGGCAGAGGTTTTGCATTTTGAGATGGATGTTGGAAAAACCGATACGGTCAATATCGCGTTTGACGGGCGGATGATGCTGACGTTTATCGCGTCCCTTTCTCCTGAGCTTCAAAAGAGCATGATTTCGTACTATCGCCAGATTCTTGAGGAGGATGCTCCTGCTTTTCCCGACTCTAAAAGAGGTAAAATTTTTGTCGATATTCTGACTCAAAATGCACGAGAGCGGGCTATGCCAGTTTCAGTAAACATTGCGCTTTCTTGGCTCGCTCAGACCCTTGGTGGTAATACATCGGAAAGATTCTTGACATTCTTTTCAAGTATGGTCTCTGATAGAGCACGGGCCAAATTAGTTGTTCATAACTCGGGTGGATTATTTTCGCAGCTTGGAGACTTACGTTCGTTTATAACCGCTCGCTTGGATTATTACAAAAAACACCCGTGCACTTCCATGTTTCAAGATCAAAACGGAAATAAAGGAATAGGGATCAGGGTTCCCAAGGAGAAACAAGCACAGTTACAGACACTTACTGCTAATAACGGTGAACTATTTAAGAAACTTACGAAAGCAATTCTTGCTGATATCTATGCATTTTTGGAAGATGATAGGGCACTCCAACAAGCATTTCTTGATAATGAGCATCAAGGGGGGCTCCTCTACCAATTATCAAATCTTGTTCGCAGAGAGCGGTAAGTGATTTCTTTTCATTGACTTCATCACTCGATTTCTGTATCACTTTGTGTATGGCATCTCGTCATTTTTGGAAACCTAACGCTGAAAATCCCTCTTTGGATCAGTCGCCAAAAAAGGAACGTCTGGAGCAGGTAGATAAAGATCTCTTGAGGGAAAATGTTTTTGACGCATTGATGCCTGATTTCCCCGAACAAGCAAGACTCTTGCAAGAAGAAATGGAACATGGAGAATGGATACTAGCACCATCATGTACTTGGGAAATTCGTGAACTACAGGCATCGAAAGACAATCCGGTTAGCTCTACGATAGAATGTGAAATTTCTCTGTGGGACGCAATCAGTTATGCGGGACTTACGATTCTTCCCCCCCAAGCAGTTGAGCAGATGAAGAAAAACTTCGTTCGACTTTCGGGTGGTTGCCAGGGAACGCGAATCAAGCTGTCTTTTTGGCTTCCAGACGAAATAAAAGAGAAGCTTTCTTCAAAAAATGAAAGAGGAAGTGTCGTTAATCTATCTACTGATGAGAAAAGAAAATACAAAGAAATAGTTGCGCATCCGGACAGAGTAGGTGCTTTTTATCATGGGTGGGCAGGCAATATCAATGTCTCAGAAGTACAAGGAGCCGAGTTTGCAAATCAATGGATGTATAGACTTCGAAAAATTTCTTCACCTACTGATAAAGTAATGGACAAAGAGCATGCGTATTTCATGCGTGTCGTGGGACTTGGGATCGATGAAGCAAATTTTGCTCAGGAAGAACTCCCGAGGCTTCGCAAAGAGGGGTATGGATCCGATGATTATGCCCGTTTCGCTTTGCTTGTGAATCGAATGACCGGTTTTCAAAAAGGAACCCACAGTGAATCCCAACGACCGTTTACTGAGCTCTACGGGCACTCTATGGGCGGGGCAATGCTCACCTACCTAAAAGGAATTCTTCGCGGTGACATACGCTTCACTCCAGATCTTTGTGTAATGCTGGCAGCTGCATATCATGATCCACAGAAGAGAGAAGACCCTAATAAAAAATGGACTTCTATTGAAACCCGTCAGCTTTTAGCGATGATAAGCGATCTGTTGTTAAAAGCCGGTCTTGCGCCGAAACTACGTCGTGCAGCGGATCGTGTTTCAGGCGTGAATCATCTCTATCGCTTCATGGAGAAGCAATGGTTTACAGATGCAAAAATGCGTACTATTCTCCGAGGTTCTCTACAAGATACACGCTTAGCACATCGAGATAACGTCACAGCATCTGCCGATAATATGGAGGCAGTGCGTATTACCCAAATTGGTGGAAGTAAGAATCCTGGGTCAAAAGAAGGAGTTATTCAGTCTGCTCGAGATCACGATATGTATATCTATTTTGAAGGGGATCAGCTAGTTAATGAAGAAGAAGCTATTCAGCAATATGTTGTTTCTGAGAATAGGGAAGAACTCCCTATGGTTTTTGTATTGAATGCAATTCCCTATGTTACGAATGAAGGAAAAACACAATTAGAAGGTGATCACTATGGATACCAGTATCAAAGCCTTCGTGAAAAGACCTTTGACATAGCAGATATGAAACGGTTCTCGAAAGATCTTCGGGGAGAGTGTAAAAATTTTTTTGATGAGTTCTTCTTTTTTCGCAAAAATCAGATTCAGCTTAGAACAGGGAATAAAACTACAGAAGAAGCGATAGCAATTCGCTTCTTGCAGGAAAAGCTTGTGGGAGACAATGCGAAGGACTATCAAGAATCACTTGGACAATTCATAGGCTTAACCCCCACTCAAATTGAGGAATACATACATTTGCGTTTGCAACCTGAAGCTATACAATTTGTTGATCTTCGACGAGAAAAAGGAAGAACTGACTATGACGTCAATGCGAAGATTCTTTTTCAGCTACAAGGAAGAAAATTAGATACGGCTGGTGAAGGGAATGTAATAGCAGGATATGCAAAGCTCGAACAGATAGTCGTCCTGCTAACGAAAGTAGGAGGGGAGTATCGCATCCCTAGTGAAGACTATGTCCGTCTCCCACAAGCTGCCTAGATTTCCCCAGAGGAAAGTTGACTTTTTTGGGGTCCTATGTGACAATACTCTTGTCTTTCTTGCGGCACTTGCCCGCAAAAAAACTTTTCACCGATTTGAACATGATTAGAACCCAAGTGGTATTTTTCCTATAAACTCAACAATTTGCAAAAACAGGTATAACTATAGCTTTCCAGAAAGATTGGTTGCAGGCAACCATTCCTATTAATTTCTGGAATAATAAAGGAGCATCACCATGAGTGATGATACACAAACCCCTACAATCGATACAGTCAGTATCGATGACATTATCGGAGCTCCCAAGAGTTCCAGCACTTCTTCTGCAGAAAAACCTCTCCCTCAACCAGAACCGATTCAGCGCACCGAAAGCAGAACTCCACGTCGAGTGGAGAACCGCAGTCGTGGATCGTCTGACGGTCGCCGTGGATACTCAAACGGTCGAGGACGATACTCTAGAAGTCGCACTCAACAACAAGACATGAATACTGAAAGTATTGTTCCCGAGTATAATCCAAATCGCGTCGTCGATCCCAACCGTGCGGTGGAATTTGGCGGTGAAGTGGACGGCCGCATGCTTCCCGATGCTGGAGTTGCATCAGAAATCATTAAAGGTGTTTTAGATACCAGTACGGAAGGTCATGGAGTACTACGTTCCAATTATGGACCTTCCGATCGTGATGCGTACATTAGTACCTCACAGATTCGTCGCTTTGGACTTCGTCCAGGGGATGTGGTGGAAGGACCAGCACGTGCGCCAAAGGAAAACGAGCGCTATTGGGGACTCCTCAAAGTGGAAACTGTTAATGGTGTTGCAGCCTCAGAGCTCGTTGGTCGTGTGAAGTTTCATCATCTGACGCCTGTGTACCCAAACGAACATATTCGCTTGGAATCAGGTGCTGAACCACTTTCAACCCGCTTAATTGACCTTGTCGCTCCCATTGGAAAAGGGCAGCGTGGAATGATTGTTTCTCCTCCAAAGGCAGGAAAAACAACCATCATGAAGGAGATTGCAACTGGAGTTGCAACCAATTATCCAAACGTACATTTAATGGCAGTATTGATTGGTGAGCGTCCAGAAGAAGTTACTGATATCAGACGTCACATCGATCGTATTACTGGTGGCAAAGGTGAAGTTGCAGCCAGTAACTTCGATGAGCCGCCAGAAGATCAAGTCCGAGTGGGAGAGCTTGCCATTGAGCGTGCCAAGCGTTTAGTCGAGCTTGGAAATGACGTCGTCATTCTACTTGACTCAATTACTCGTTTAGCCCGTGCCTATAACCTTGCGATTCCAACTTCAGGAAGAACTCTTTCTGGAGGATTTGATCCAGCAGCCTTGCACCCACCCAAGAAGTTCTTTGGTGCGGCTCGCTGCTTTGAGGAATTTGACACCCCACACGGCAAGAAAAAGGGTAGTTTGACCATTCTTGCCACTGCACTTGTTGATACTGGATCCCGTATGGACGACTTGGTGTATGAAGAATTCAAGGGTACTGGAAACATGGAGTTGATCCTTGATCGTACCTTGACCGAACGTCGTGTCTATCCAGCCATCGATATTCAGCGATCTGGAACTCGAAATGAAGATCTGCTGTTTAGTCAGAGTGACTACCAGAGTGTCATCACCATGCGTCGCATGATCGACATGCTTGGAAAAGATGAGCGAACTATGATTCTTTTGGAACGCCTCAAGAAAACCAAGAGCAACAAAGAATTTTTGGCTTCCCTTAAAGAAGGGTAGGAGGTCGAGGCGGAGATTTCAGTTCTCAGTTATCAGACAACAGGCTACAGAGAATAGGCTACAGAGCACAGCTTTCAGTTGTCGGTTCTCAGCTACAATAGGCTTGATTGAAAAAACACAGTAAATAGGGGAGAATGGGTGTTCCCGATTCTATGAAATTTTTCTCCGATACAGAAACAGGGATTGCCGCATTCAATCGTTTTTTCCGCAAATACTGGAAAGTTCGTGCCTACGCACTTTTTTCAAAGTTTGAATTTGGAAAAGACATTATAGTAGATCTTCTCTATAAGAGACGGGGAAAGTATGCACGTCCAGTGCTGCATACCCTCATGTTCATTACACTCTTCTTCGGTATCACCTTTGGACCCTTACTTATTCAAAGTCAGACCGCTGAAGCAACCTCTGAGGACACACTTCCTTCTGGAGTTCTGCTGAATTCATCTGGACAGGAAATTGCGGGATCAGGGCTTGTGACCGTGCAAGGTGAAGAAGTCTTTAAGTACCGTGGAGGAGAGATCTTTGAACACGAAGTCGCTAGTGGAGAGACGCTGCAAAGTATTGCCAAAAAATACAACTTGGAGAATGTCACTACAATTACCTGGCTCAATGGCATCGATGAAAAGACAGCCATTAAACCTGGCCAGAAGTTGAAGATTCTGCCAACTGATGGAGTTCTGCATAAAGTGAAGAAGGGTGACACGATCTGTAGCATTGCCCGGACCTATTCATTGATTGAAAAGGGCGATAGTTGTGATGACCCAGGAATCCAGCCAATCGTCGACTATCCCTTTAACACCTTTACCGATGATGAATTCGGTTTGCAGGTAGGGCAGTATATTGTGGTTCCAAGTGGTGTGATGCCAGCTCCAGTTGATTCTGCCCCACGTCCGACCGTCTCTCGCCGCTTAACCCCCAATGCTGGAACTGTAAGCGCCACTGGTCAGTTTATTTGGCCAGCATCAGGAAAAATTACACAGGGATTCACGTCCTATCATCGCGCCTTTGATATCGCAAACCGAAGTGGAGGAGCTATTTTGGCTGCTGATAGTGGACGAGTCATTGTTTCTGGTTGGAAAGATAACAGCGGCTACGGAAACCGGGTTATGATCGACCATGGTAACGGATTTGTGACACTCTATGCACACATGTCTTCGATCTCGGTCCAGGAAGGCCAGACAGTTCGAAGAGGTGATGTCGTGGGACAGATGGGATCCACCGGTCGTTCTACTGGTGTTCACTTGCACTTTGAAGTGCGTCAGGGAGGGGTGAACCAAAATCCTGGTAGTTGGTTGAAATAAGACCAACGATGAGTATACTTTTTTCTGCAATATGGCACTACTAAAAGATA
>CAZNKS010000041.1:0-8439 GCA_964574065.1 uncultured Pseudomonadales bacterium
GAAGAGCGCGAGTCCGATTCTCGCTCCAGGCTCAGTGTGATATGCCAGGTTACCCAAGCGGCCAACGGGGACAGACTGTAAATCTGTTGTCTTTACGACTTCCTAGGTTCGAATCCTAGACCTGGCACTTCGACAGACTCAGTGCCTTGGGTACTGTGACTGGAGAATGGTCTAGGATGAGAAGTTTATGGTGAGCGGAGTCGAACCAAATCCTAGACCTGGCACCAATTGCCACCTTAGCTCAGCTGGTAGAGCGTTCGCTTTGTAAGCGAAATGTCCAGGGTTCGAGTCCCTGAGGTGGCTCATAAACATCTTTATGTGATACTATGGATTTATGGGTTTTTGTTCGGGTTGTCACGTAAAGCTAAACTGGTATCAACAAAAGTACTGCTCCAATAAGTGTCAGTCTCATCATCAATATAGAAAATTTATCCAAGAGTGGAAAAATGGGAAAAAGTCTGGTGGTGTAGGAGTTTTTGCCAAAAACGTTTCAGGACATGTGAGGCGTTACCTGAGTGAAAAATATGGTGACAAATGCTCTCTTTGTGGATGGCATAGACGAAATATAATCACCCATAAGGTTCCTTTAGAAATTGACCATATAGACGGGGATTCAGAGAATAATAGTGAATCAAATCTTCGTCTCATTTGCCCAAACTGCCATGCCCTCAGCGCAAACTTTCGAAACTTAAATAAAGGCAAAGGGCGCTCTTGGCGAAAAGATAAGTATCTCAAGCATGCTTCCTACGCTATTTCCTAAAGTCACCTTCCCCTGGAAGAACTTCTTTTGATGAGGTATAATCAATGCCTCATTGAATCAAACTGAATAGGAGCACTATGGCAAAGGCAAAAAAAGGACCACGCGGAACAGTTGCTTTAAAAAGTACTGAAAGTGGCCACATCACCCACTACACTACGCGCAACAAGCGTAACCAACAGGAAAAAGGCAAGGGAAAGCTCGAACTCATGAAGTACGACAAAGTCCTTCGCAAACACGTCCTGCACAAAGAAGTCGAGAAATTAAAATAATTTCCAACCAAAGTCTGTATTGTGTTCGTTCGCACCTGGCTTTCAAGTGCTAGTATTTGGGATCTAAAACCTGTACATTTGGAACCTATGCCACTCAAGCTTCTCTCTCTCAACATTGAAGGTGACAACCACTTTGATCGAATTTTCCCGTTTCTTGCAACAGAACAACCAGACGTCTTGTGTCTGCAAGAAGTCTTTGAAGTAGATATTCCACTCTTTGAAGAAAAAACTGGCATGAAAGCTACGTTCCTTCCGCAGTGGGTTGTGAACAAAGACAATCCGTATCGCCTCAATCCAAAAGGAAAGCAGGGAGTGGCCTTGCTGACTGCGTTTCCTCAATCTCCCATCGCTGCAACATACTACTTTGGTGATGGAGTAAACCTTCCAGAGGTTTCAGAAGTGACCCCTGACCAAGTGCAACGGGCAGTGATCGTTTCTGATATCAGCAAAGACGGAAAAACGTATAGAGTAGCTACAACCCACTTTACCTGGTCTCCTGGAGGATCGGTAACCGATATTCAACGCCAACATCTTCAAAGCCTTTTATCCGTCATCCAGCCGCTTGGAGAGATTATTTTGTGTGGTGACTTTAATGCTCCACGGGGAAAAGAAATCTTCGATACGCTGGCAACTCTCTATACCGACAATATCCCATCAAATATTCAGACAACCATGGATCAGAACCTTCACAGAGTTCCTGGTCTCATGTTTGTAGTTGACGTGCTCTTTACATCTCCTACCTACCAGGTGCAAAATGCACAAGTGATCGACGGTGTGAGTGATCACTGTGCAATACTTGCGACTATTGTGTAGACATATGTATCACATTGATACGGAAAAATTTGTTGGATTACAACTAAATGTAGAAGGCTGTCGTCAGGAAACTGACGCAGCTCTCCTTGCTTTTCTGCTCGAATTGCAACCACATCTAATCACGCTGCAAGAAGCATTTCCGTGTGATGTTGAGAGAATTGCCTCTCTCTTGGGAGGTATGGCCACCGCAACCTTGCCAATGATGAACTTCGATATTCCAAATGCGTATGAGCGTATTTCCCACAAAGGACCTTGGGGAGTAGCAATCCTTTCAAAGTTTCCGATGCAAGAAGTTCATAGGGATTACTATATTGGTGATTCCTCCCATATAGAAACATACATTGACCCTGATAATTGGAGGAGTGCCTACGGAGTCCTTTCCGCAACGATCAGTTGTGGTTCTCACAAGGCAGTGGTTGCCACAACTCATTTCCCAGTCTCTTTGGATGGAGAACCGGATGATATGCAGCGAACGTACTTGCCGGTTGTAGAAGAAATAATTGAACAACGACATGCAGATGTCAGCTGTGCAGATATGAATCTGCCGATGCAAAAAGAACTTGGTAGAAAACTCACGCGAGACTATTGGTATGCACAATACCCTGACTGCATCACCTCTACCCTCACTTCACTCCATCGGAAAAGTCCACCCCCTGAACATATTGTCGACTATGTCCTGACGCCACATCCTCAAAATAGAGTAGGCAGTATGGAGGTATCTGATAAATTGTGTGTGAATACAACCGTCAGTGATCATGCTGCACTTGTCTATACATTTCGTTTCAATGGAGCGCATATATGAGAAGGACACCTGAACAAGAAGATATAAATGGACAAATCTGGACACTATTCACCAGTGGTCAAGTAACAGAGGCAATCACGCTAGGAGAAGAACACCTTCGACAACCACCTAGAGAAGAGAATGCAGCGTTTCATCGCCATCTCGCAATGCAGCTTGTGGATATCTACAAACGACTTGCAAAGGGTACTAGAGAGTCAAGAGAAGTTGCCAAACACTGGCACTCCATTCTTAAACTCATCAGTATGTACTATCCACTGGCTACAACCCAAGCAGTTGCAGAAGAAAAGACTGCTTCCTGGGCTGATGTACTGCCTGGTGAAACATCCCAAATTCATGCATGGAGAAGTGCAGTTGATGAAATCGAATTAATGGGTGTAGTTGCAGGCAGTCCACAACTTATTTCGTTCTCTCACGCCGTACTGCGTCATGCAATTGATGCTTCCAAAGAAGCCAAGTATTCCGATCGAACGATGCAGATAGTTGCCATAAAAAATGGCTCGTACCAAGAAGCAGCTGATGCATTCATGCATTTTGTGGAAAAGTACGGAGTGGGAACAAGGGCAGGGATGCCTGATCAACAAATCCAACTCGCATCCATTATGCTGGGCAGAGCACGTCTTGCAGGTGATGCAAACATTCAAAAGCTAGCACGACAACAACTTTCAGAACTGCAATTTCAGTCCACGTGGCCTGGAGAAGCAGATTTGAAGCCTATTCTCCAGCGAAACAAATCACATCAATACGTTCCCTTTCTTCCGAGGCTTCAAAACCTTAAACGAGCGATTCAATTGGCTCCACAATTTCTTGTCGGGAATGCGCGAGAAGATGCCAAACAGCTTCGACAGACCGGTGAAGAGCTGCTGCCTATGTGGATTGGAATGACTCCCAGTCTAGTGAAACGGGTCAGATCTTAATTATTCTTTTGGCATCTGGGCGAGGATATGATCAATTCCGTGTGTGAATAACTCGGGAAGGTGCAGTGCATTCTCGATTGCTGATTCCACCCAACTTTTCCCACCATGTGGATCAGTTAAACTTTCAAGTTGCGCCGCAAGGTCTTCTGGAATTGCACGCCGACTAATACCACGTTGCTCAAAAATATCACGAATGTTATGTTCCCATTCTCCCCACGGTTCTAATGTGAGCAAGAAACAACCAGCCGCCGCGGCATCATAGGCCATATCTCCAGAAGGTTTGGTGATAAAGCCATCGGCCCAGGGGAATGCATACTTGATTAACATTTCATTCGCATCAACCACGTGTGGAGAATAAAGAATACGCAATGGGGCATCAATGTGATCACGTGCTGATGTGGTGATTCCTTCTTGGTGGGCAATTGCATGGATACTCTCGCGAATATCTTCATGTACACCAACATAGACAATAAGTTGGATTCGCTGCTTGGCAGTTTGTAATCTCGATTCCCGAAGAAGGGGAGCTAAAGACTTTACACATTTCTCAATCTCTATCTTATTGTTTCCTAACCCTCCAGTCGTGATCACCAGCCGAAGAGGACGGGATGTGTGCGCAGTTGCGGTCTTCTTGCTGCGCGCAGCAACAATCCGAGGATCCACCGGTGGTCCTGTCACGATCACTCTCCTGGGATCAACTGTTTTGTCCATGACTTCAGCAAGCTCGAGTACCGAGTCCTTTGTATTCTGATCAAATACACAGTAGCGGATGTTAGGAAGCTGGGCATGTTCCAGATACTGAGGACGCACGTGTGGATCTGTAATCACTTGGACAACTTGTTTCCCCGTGCCTGCCAAAATATTTCCAGCTTCATAGTGGAACGACAAGATTGGTCTGTTCACATGCTCAAACAAATAGAGAAGGGGAGTAGAGATCGCATTGGTAATCGGTAGTTTGTTTCGTGCTCTCGTGTCTATGATATCTTTGATGAACTTCAAGATCTTGTTGCGTGCCAATAGCTTTCCAACTTCCTCGGTAAACTCAATCTTGGACCAATCTTTGCGGGTGACATAGTTGGTTGGATCCACAAGCCACGCTTTCTCTAGGTGCGTTCCTTTCCCCCATGCAGCGACTATAGAGGCTAATGCCATTGAGTAGTGTGCTCGAGAAAAAAGAACTTCGTCTTGGTTATCACCAAAGTAGTTTTCGACTCCATGAAACCGAGCAAGGTCATCACGAAAGCTCGCAGCCACCGTAACCACCGGAATTTTAGTCTTGGCTAAGATCTGCCTATCTTTTCGAAGCAGGGCTATATTGTCAGTAAATTCTGGGATGAGAGAGGCAGGTTTTCTCATGTCTATCCAGCATATCATCTCCTGTAGTTAAAACGCTAGCTTCGCCATGAACGCAGTGTGATCCATTGAATTTCAAACAAATTCTGCTAGTGTGGAGCTATGCTGACAAAAGACGATCTCCAGGCAATTGGGCAGATTATTGATCAGAAGTTTGACCAGAGACTTCTACCAATTGAAAAGGATATTCGTACTCTAAAGAAAGATGTGCGAAAAATCCGATCGGACCTTGAAATGGTAACTGGTGAGTTTGATGAGCGTAATCTTACGCTAGAAAGAAGAGTGGACAGAATCGAGAAACATCTTGATCTTCCTCCTATCTGCTAATTTCTGTTTTTCCTCTGATTTTTGCTGTACAATACACCTCTAGACTCAAAGGGCCGTAGTTCAGCGGTAGAATAGAGGTCTCCAAAACCTTTGACGAAGGTTCGATTCCTTCCGGCCCTGCCATCTTTCGCTAAAGCTTCAGATGGCTACGCTATGTTTTATACATATATCCTCAAAAGCTCAAAATCTCATAAATTCTACGTGGGCTGGACTACAGACCTGATTTATCGGTTAAGGGAACACAACTCGAGTAAAGTTAAATCAACAAAATATGGTGTTCCATGGGAGTTAGTTTACTATTCAGGCTTTGATAGCGAAAAGAAAGCAAAAGATTTTGAACTTTATCTGAAAAGTGGTTCTGGGAAAGCTTTCGCTAAGAAGAGACTTACGTATGAAGCTTTGGTGGAAGATGATAAAGAGGGAATACCACCTACCGAAGCTTGAAAAGCGAAGGCAGGATTCCTTCCGCCCCTGCAAATAGGCTCGAACCCAAATAAAAGGTTGGTCTACCAATCTAAAAATGAATCGATTTTGCTTCCATTCCTTCTGTCCTTGATCAGTTTGATATACTCCTTGCAACTAAAATGAAAGGGAAAGATTATGGGAAGTGAATATTTTTCAACAGTTGATGAAGCATTACAGGTATTTACGGATGAGCAGAGAGCTCGTGACTTTCAAGAGTTCGTGATCGCAATGTCATTTTTTAAGAAGCTTGATACTACTCAAATTGCTGGGAGTGAACAGACTATTAGCGCAATTATAGGTTTTCAAGCTTTCTTAAAACCAATAAAAACTTTCGAAGTAGATGAGATTATTCACACACAAATACGAGAGAAAGCTACAGAGCTTGCAGGTTTATTACAAGTGACGTAGGTTCTGACATCCTCCTTCAATCCCTGCAAATGAATTTTGAACAAGAAAAGATTGATAATTCAATCTAAATAAGTATCTCATCTCTCGTTTTCGCTTTCTCAATGTATAATCGTCCTATGAAAAGAGAAGTCTACTTATTACGACACGCTCACAAAGATGATCAGGGCGTATTAACAGAAGAGGGAATGGAAAAAGCATCGCAGCTTAGGAAGAAATTGCCAACCTTTCTCCATGTCATTTCGTCTGACTCGAAGAGAACACAGGAAACTGCTCGACTCATATCCGGGAAGGAGCCACAAGTTGATCCTAGGGCAGGTTTCTACATGGCGCATCCAGAAAAAAGTGATGAACTCAATCGAATTGCCAAAGAGCAAAATATTCCGTTTCTAGAAGCTGTTGTGGTACTCAATGATTCAGAAGTGCTTGCCGGTGTTGATGATAAAGCAGGACAACTAAATAATCTTATCGAGGAGCTCATGAAAACGCTTCCAGAAGGGGCGAAGGCAGTCATAATTTCTCACGATCTGAGTATCAGTCCTGCCATGAAGAAGCGTGGTATCCCATTAGAATCTATCCCATTTTTAAGCGGGTATATCATCGATGAAGACGGAAATATCTCAACGTTTACTCCCTAAACTGCATAGGCTAACAGCTTTAAATAGGTTCGAACATCCTCCTTCAATCCCTGCTTCGCATTTTCTCCATCTACTTCATATGAAATTTCTCTTTTTTAAGTACGAGTGATTTAATGGATCTATGGAAAACACTCCTTTAGAACAAATGGAAGATACTACTCTTCAATCAGAAATATTACCTGTACAACAAAAATCTCTTTTTCAAAAACCTCTTGCTGTTTTAGGGTCAATACTTGTTTTTAGCATTCTAGCTTTAGGCATATACTTCTTTTTAAGAAAAGATGTCTCAGCTCCCGCTATAGATACTCCAACAGTATCTACTGCAAGTCCTACTTCCAGGCCGACAGCTTATCTTGTTACTCCTTCTCCGCGGCCTATACCTACTTCAATTCCTATTAAAGTGGAAGAATCAGCGAAGAAGGGGTGGAAGAGAATGGAAGTACAGCCTTTTCCAGATTCCCTTCATAAACCGTACTCCATGGAGTTCCCGGATAACTGGGAATTCAACCAAATATATAATGGACTAACCAATGCCTTTACTCTTTCTAAAAAGGAGCATGTCATAGCGATTGATCAGGCGGAAGTTGGTGGAGCTTTGTGCATATTTTCTGACACAAACCTAGAAGAAGTAGATGAAATATTCAAAGACAACCCTGTCCAAACTGCAATAGCTACGATTACGTATGAACAAAGTACCCTCCGGAGATTTAAACCATCTTGGATGGATACAGAAGGCTCGACAGTACTCTATCGTTTTTGTGAAATTACTCCTAAGAGTAACCTCTACGGGGCACCTACAAGTATCGGACGCATTACCTACACTGTTCCAAAAAATGAATCACCTGATCTTCTCCATGAGATGGACATAATTTTATCGACTGTAAAATATTTACAGTAGCAACAAAGAGATAGGTTCGCACTTCCTCCACTAAGCTCACATTTCCTCTTTCGTCTGCTTTTGGTATTATCCTGATAATGATCATCACGAAAACAACCCCATATACACCTGAAGAGATTGAACAATTAAAAGAACAATTTGAGGTATACATTAAAACTGTTATCGACATAGAGAAGAAAGTTTGTAGTGCTGGCATGGATCGTCACTTTGAAGGTGAACAGATTCTTCTTGCACAGGGATCTAATCAACACCAAATCTGGGGTGGGGGGATAGACTTAGAAACGAAAGAAATTGATTTCAACTCCTTTATTAATATTCGACCGAGGGATAACAACACCAAGAATGAAATTCAAAGTGAAAAGATACGTGAAGAATATAGAAAACTAACTGAATTTTTCTTCGGAGAGATACTATGACCAATATTCAAATGCTAGTTGGTTCTCTCTCAAATGATTTGTTCCGCATTGCAAGTTTGAAACAGCGTGGTTCAGACACTGCGGCAAATAGATTTCTACAAGAAGCAAAGCGTTGGTCTGTTCCTCTAGAAAGAGTTGCTGAAAAACAATATATAAAAAATATCGCAAAAGATGTGAGTCGAACTACGGAATCAGATCTAGAGATAGAGAAGGCTGAAACCTTTTTGATGTACGGAACGCTTCTTCAAAACTATGCACTGCACAACATATAGGTTCTGACATCCTCCACCAAGCCCTGCAAAATAAATATAGAATGATGTGTCCGACTATTTCCTTTTAATCAATGAAATGTTCTTCTAGATTTTTAACAATTTGCTATACT
>CAZNKS010000042.1:0-482 GCA_964574065.1 uncultured Pseudomonadales bacterium
CCGGACTGGCTGTTGGTTGCATTGATGCAGATGCAACAACTGTCGCTGTAGGTGAGGCACTGGAAGCAGGAGTGACTACCGGCGATCCAAGAGCAGGGATTTGAAGTTCCTGTCCGGTCGTTAGTGTGTAGGGTGCTTGTAAATTATTTGCCTTGGCAATTTCAGTCCATTTATACCCGTCGTTGTATACTTCCTGTGCGATACTCCATAGTCCATCTCCACTTTTGACAGTATAGGTCTTATCGCCCATCAAATTCTCAGTATCAGTTGTTTCGGCTAAATCACTAATCTGGGGTTGTGTTTGAGGAGAAGACCTACGGATAAATACGAAAAGGATTGAAGCCAGCACGATAACCACAATCATACCCAGTAGTGTTGATATTTCTGATTCATATTTCTGAAAAAGCGTGATGGGTGAAGGCTGTGTATTTTCTTCCTTCTTTTTTATCGCTGCCATAGATCTCCTTTATGTACCCCATAAT
>CAZNKS010000042.1:492-8395 GCA_964574065.1 uncultured Pseudomonadales bacterium
GGGGCAGCAGATTATCATCCAAAGTACGAAGTTTTATGGGAGGTGTCAAGAGGGAATTGAGAAAGAAGCCTAAAGTCTTAGCGCATTATTCACTATGAATCCTCATCTTGTACAAATTTTTTTGGTCCAGCGATCAAAATATCCCGAAGCAGAAATAATATGTACAGCTCTTGATAGGATGGAGGTATGCTTGGGGAATCAATGCTCTTTGTAACATCCAAAGGGGTTTGGTTCTCAGGCTTATCTGCAAAGAATCGTTGGACAAACTGAAAATTTGATACTGCAAGAGTTTGTAAGTCTAATTTAAGATATGCAATATCCCCGTGAAAGGAAAGTAAAGAAATATCTTGTGGAGAGTGTAGGATTTTCCATGCCTGATGCGGATCAACAGTAGACAAAGGGTCAGTCATCATTCGTGCGTTTTGAATGAAAATCATTCCATCAGTATTCCTTATGTTGTATGCAATATAAGCTCGCTTTTCAATTATTATTTCATTGCCTTTGTTATCGATAAACAACATGTCACGCAACTTCGAATCTGTTGAACTTTGGTTCGTCCCAAATGATTTGGCATACATAGCAATTTCTGAACGAAGAAGAGTGGATAGCGATATCATCTCTTCGGGGGTGAGATTCGTGCGTTCTTGCTCTGTTTGATTCACATGCGAGAAAATTATGTTTCGATAATATGACATAGCTTCTCTACTTATGAGCTTAAGTAATGAAGACTGGCGCGATTTATCAAGAACGGGATAACTGCCTTTGGCTTCTTTTTCAATTTTGACTGTATTGAATGGTCCCACAGTGAGAAGCATGGCTTCAGTCTTTGTCTGATCCGTTTCGATATCATACTCATCACGCTTGTTAGAATAGTTATTGCCCTCAAACGTGAAAATAATCTTAAAGCCGGCAGATTGAATGTCTGCTGAAATACGATAAGGGTTTGCAAGATGCTCATCTTTTAGGGAAAGAATCTGATACATGCCGCGTGGATTATTCGGAAATGCTTTTTCGTCATCGAATCTGAAGACTGGATTTTCCCTCCCAGCGAAGTGTCCAAAGAAATGAAGAAGTGCAGTAAGCTCCATCCCAATTCGAACTGTGTCTCTTTCTACGGGGACACGGACACATTCCGGTCCTAAGTTGAAATTGTATCTTAAATCCATGAATGAGTGAAATGAATAGTCTTAATACAATCATTCATGCGCTCCGGAACGGATTCGAACCGTCGGTCTCCTCCGTGACAGGGAGGCGTGTTGGGCCAGCTACACCACCGGAGCATAAGCTGTTTTTCAGGCAGAGCACGTATTCTATCATTTGCATTCCACTGATACAATAATATTGTAGTTAGTTTATTGGGAGGTTTGTTATGATCATCGCAGGAATTATCGTCATCGCCATTGTTGTCTACGTCATCTCCGTGTACAACGGACTCCAGACTACCAACACCCGTATTGAAGCATCTATCCAGGAAATTGGTAACCAACTCAAGCGCCAAGCTTCCTTGATCCCTAACCTCGAATCGAGCGTCAAGGGCTACATGAAGCATGAGAAGGATATCTTCAAGAGCTTGACCGATGCCAGAAAAACAGTCGAAGTAGCTGCCAAAGAGGTGACTGGCAAACACTTGGATGCCGTCGAATCCCAGCTGCAAGGACTGGCAAGTAAGCTGCAGATCTTGGTAGAAAGCAACCCACAGATAAAAGCAGACGCGACTGTTACTAACTTCATGAATGAACTGCGAGACACTGCAGACAAACTCATGTATGCACGTCGAGCCCTCATTGATCTTTCACAGCAATTTAATCAGTCTTTGGTAACGTTCCCAAGTAATATGGTGGCCAAGATCTTTGGCTTCACCAAAAAACCTGGTCTTGCAACCCCTGCCAGTGGTGCCCACATTGAAGTCAGTGAAGGTGAGACTCAGGATGTAAAAGTGACATTGTAATTCTTACAGTGTCACCCTCGAACCCAAGTCACGCAGTGAATTTGATATCGGGGATCCAGAAAAATTTGAACACCATATTGACTGGATTCCTGCCTGCGCAGGAATGACAATGCCTATGAATTTTTATCAACAGATTGATGCCAACAAGAGAAAAAGCTTTGTGATCATGGCGCTATTTGTCGCCTTTATCACTGCTGCAGTGTATGCAATGGCCAGAGGCTTTGGCTACTCACTCTCATACGTTGGCATCGCACTCATATTTTCTGGGATCACAAGTTTTATTAGTTACTACTTTTCCGATCGAATCATTTTAGGCCTTTCAGGAGCTAGACCTGCAGATCGTAAAAGAGATTTTCATTTCTATACAGTCACAGAAAATCTATGTCTTGCGGCCCAAATGCCAATGCCCAAGCTCTATGTCATCGAGGATACAGCCATGAATGCATTTGCAACTGGTCGTGACCCGCAGCATGCCGTGGTATGTGCTACCACGGGACTCATAGACAAACTGAATCGCACCGAGCTTGAAGGGGTGATTGCCCATGAACTTGCACACATTCGTAACTATGACATCAGACTGATGTCCATCGTTACTGTGCTTGTGGGACTCGTTGCACTGTTGGCTGACTGGTTTTTACGCATGTCATTTTGGGGAGGGGGCAGACGGAAGCGAGACGATGACAGTGGCGGTGGGCAGGCGCAGATGATTTTCTTTGCTCTCGGTCTTGTGTTTGCAATTCTTTCACCGATCATTGCACAGTTGATTCAATTAGCAATTTCTCGAAACCGAGAATTTTTGGCTGACGCATCAGGAGCAGGACTTACCAAATATCCGCAAGGACTTGCAAGTGCCTTAGAAAAACTTGCGCATGATCATGAACCACTCGAAGCTGCCAACAAGGCCACTGCACATCTGTATATTCATGATCCGTTCTATAACGACACACCATACAGTAATTTTTCTGCTAAAAACGCTGTTGGTATGTTTGCCAATTTATTTGCCACGCATCCACCAATTAAAGAACGCATTGCCAGACTTCGTGGCTCTAAATAAATAATGTATATTTGTTATACTAGAACTACTTATGACAACCATCTTCGATATACAAGAAAAAACCTCGCCCATTCTTCTTCGGTATGGCATTCAAAAAGCATCGATTTTTGGATCTATAGCTCGTGGTGAAGCCAAGGAAGCCAGTGATGTTGATATTCTAGTGCAGCCGAAAGATTCGATGAGTCTTTTAGAGTTCGCGGGTTTGAAATTAGATCTTGAGGAAGCGTTACAGAAGAAAGTAGATCTAGTTGAGTACAGTCTGATCAGGGATGAATTACGTTCGTATATCATGAAAGATGCTCAGATTTTCTATCAGGTATGAGTAAAACACCATCACCGTACCTTGCAGACATTGTTGAGTCTATACGGCTCATCGAGCAGTACGTGAATGAAAGTGGAATTACAAAAGAACAGTTCCTTGATGATATTCGCACCCAGGATGCCGTTGTTCGGAGACTTGAAATAATTGGAGAAGCAACGAAGAGACTAGAAAAAGAATTCAAGGAACAGTATGACAAAATACCTTGGAGACAGATGAGTGGACTGCGTGACGTTCTTATTCATGACTATGATGAAGTGAACCTAGAGCGTGTGTGGCTCGTTATTGAAAAGGACCTTCCACTCCTTTCTCAACAACTGCATGAGATCCAAAGCGGCGAGTCCGCATAATTTCCTTTCCTCTCCAGTCAATTCTCGTCTATAATTCATCTCAAACGTATACAAAAAAATATGAGTACCATCACGCCCAAACTTGTTGCACACATTGCAACTCTCTCCAATATTCCTATTACACCTGCCGAAGAAAAAACCTTGGCAGATGGCTTTACCACCACCATGAATGTGGTCGATAGCCTGCTGCAAGTAGACACATCCACTGTAGAACCGACGCACCAAGTAACCGGTCTTGAAAACATCTTGCGTGATGATGTGATCGATACCGATCGCCAATTCTCCCAAGAACAAGCATTACAAAATGCCAAACGCACCCACAACGGGTACATCGTCGTTGATCAGATTCTAGGAGAATAGCCACATATGTATCGCAAACTAACTTTAAAAACATACATTGATAACGTCAAAAACAAGGAAATCAATCCAGCCGAAGTTGTGACAGAACTACAAACTGCAATTGATGCCGAGAATGAAACATACAACATCTACCTGGCACGAAACCCAAATGCCAAAGAGCAAGCGCAAGCAGCAAAAGACAAACCACTCGCTGGTGCACCAGTCGCGGTCAAAGATAACTTTTTGACCACTGGCATTGCCACCACTGCGAGTAGTGCAGTCTTGGAAGGTTTTGTTCCTCCCTATGAGTCAACTGTCACCAAACGAATGCAAGATGCAGGTGGGGTGATACTTGGCAAAACCAACTTGGATGCCTGGGCACATGGAAGTAGTACCGAAACTTCAGATTTCGGCGTAACTAAAAACCCACGTAATCCTGAGCATCTTCCAGGCGGATCGTCGGGTGGAAGTGCAGCCGCACTCGCCGCTGATCTCTGTATCGCTGCTATCGGATCTGAAACAGCTGGTTCTATTCGTCAGCCCTCCGCATGGTGTGGAACCGTTGGAATTAAACCCACTTATGGACGCGTTAGTCGGGCAGGGGTTGTAGCAATGGGATCATCACTTGATTCACCAGGTCCGATGGGAAAAACAGTTGAGGACTGTGCAATCCTGCTCAATTATATCGCCGGACACGACAAGTATGATGGCACAACCTCTTCACAAGATGTTCCTGATTTTACCTCTTTCTTAAAGGAAGATCTCAAAGGTGTACGAGTGGGCTTAACCTATATTGATCATGAAAAACTCAAAGGTACCCGAACTGCGATTGCAGTCGAAAATGCAGCCAAAGTACTAGAGTCTTTGGGTGCTATCGTTACCCCAGTTCCACTCTCACAAACACTGGAAAAAGGAAAAATACTGTCTCCTGATTTGGCTATCGCTGTCTATACAGTTGTGCAGCGCTCGGAAGTGAGTAGTAACCTGGGTCGCTATGATGGAATCCGCTATGGACACGACCGCTCCCACTTTGGGGCTGAAGCCAAGAGGCGTGTGATGCTAGGAACGTTCTCACTCTCCAAAGGATATGCGGATAAGTACTATGTGAAAGCGCAGCAAGTTCGGTCTCTGTACATGCAAAACTACCAAGATTTGTTTGCAAGTTATGACATCTTAATCTCACCATCGTCTCCAGGATTCGCCCAAAAACTGGGAGCCACCAAAGATAATCCTATGTTTGGTGAGCTTGAAGATTTGTTGATTGAGCCAAGCTCTATCTGTGGCACACCAGGAGTTTGCGTTCCTATGGACTATGATCCAGCCACTAATTTGTACTTAGGCCTCAATCTCATCGCCCCGATGTGGCAAGAAGGTAGGGTCATTCATGCGGCACACGCTTTCGAAGTTGCAACCTCTTGGAACCCCTGGAGGAAAGAATAATATGGATACAACATACACCCCCGTCATTGGTATTGAAATTCACGTGGAACTTGCGACCAAATCAAAAATGTTTTGTGGTTGTACCAATGATCCGTTCAATGCCGAAAAACCCAACATCTATACCTGTCCGGTGTGTCTTGGCATGCCAGGTGGATTACCTGTTGCGAACAAACAAGCAGTTGAATGGACCATCAAAATTGGCCAGGCTTTAGGCTGCAAGATTGCCACCTTTAGTAAGTTTGATCGCAAACACTACTTTTATCCTGATTTGGCCAAAGGCTATCAGATCAGTCAGTACGATCAGCCATTGTGTGTCGAAGGACTCGTCACAACTGAGCTTGGTGACGTTCGGATCACCCGTGTGCACTTGGAAGAAGATACCGGCAAACTGATTCACTCAGAAATACCTTCAAATAGTGTGAATCATCCTGTAGGAGAAAGCGAAGCGTCTCTACGTACAGGATCTTCAAAGAATTCTGGAGAGGCCCATTCGACTGCGCTACGCTACGCTCAGGGCAACCATGAAACACAACGTGTTTCGCTCATTGATTTCAACCGTGCTGGTGTCCCATTGGTCGAAATTGTGACAGAGCCAGACATCAAAAGTGCGGCACACGCCAAAGCCTATGCCAAAAAGATAGCTCAAATCATTCGCTACTTGGATGTCTCTACTGCAGACATGGAAAAAGGCTCGATGCGTTTGGAAGCCAACATCAGTGTGCAAAGTGCAGAAGAAAAAGCCGCAGGAAAACTACCGGACTATAAAGTGGAAGTGAAGAACTTAAACTCCTTCCGCTTTATCGAACGTGCGGTCACCTATGAAGTAAAACGGCAGGCTGATATTCGAAGTACCGGTGAGCTTCCTAAACAAGAAACTCGTGGGTGGAATGAAAACAAAAATCAAACCTTTAGTCAGCGAAGCAAAGAATCTGCTGAAGACTATCGATACTTTCCAGATCCTGATTTGCCACCACTTCACTTTGATGACAACTATATTGATTCCATTAAGAAAACCTTGCCAGTTCTTCCTGATGAACTCATCAAAACCTGGATTGAAAAGGGAATCAAAGAAAATGAAGCAGGTATCTTGGCTGATGACAAACGGAATATACAACTTGTTAAAACCCTGTTTGAAACAGCTTCAGAGAAGAATAACCCACTCAAAACCATTACCCAGTGGATTAACAAAAAAATAACCCTTTCTGATCAAGATGTTGAAACTAAGGATGCAAACTCCCTTGCTGCCTCACTCTATTCGCAGTCAGCGGCTCTTGCACAAACTGTCTCAATATCGGATGATGAACTAGAAAGGGTAGTTTCGGAAGTTCTCGCAAGCAATCAAAAAGCAGCTGCTGACTATAAAGCAGGAAAAGTACAAGTCATGGGCTTTTTGATGGGAATGGTCAAACGACAACTCGGTAATATTGATATTGCGGTGATCAAAGAAAAGCTTGAATCCAAACTACGCTAAGGTTATGGATGTAAATCGGATACCAGACGCCCCGGTTCGGCCAGACATAAGAGGTCCGAATGGTGCAAACAAAGAAGAGCGCAATGGAAATACCTCCGCGAGATCGTTATCGGATCTATACCGTCTTTTAAACAACAATGAATATTCCGTCCAAGGTAATGGACACCCTACAAATGGCAGTGGAAAGAGGCGAGGGGAAGAGCAACCGAAATCAGATAGTTCTAGCCAACAGCTTCTTGCCTTAGAAAGACTGAGCGATAGCCCACTGCGAAAAATTCCAGAAAATCGTTTATTTTCTGCCGAAGAAGTAAGTAATATTCATTTCTTGACTACAGGAGATCTTCTTGCCTCATTAGAGAACAGAAGCATGATGATTCGTGCATCTGAGGATAGAAATAGCCCACTTATCAGAACTCCAGAGGAAGCAAGGCCTCTTTTAGAAGCTCTTGCCGCTGCAAGTGGACACTCAACAGAAACGGCACTTCGCTTTGTTGAAAGTAAAGATAAAAAATACATGCTTGTTCTTGCTCTGCAAGATGATGAAGCAGGAAAACTGGTATATCAATTTGTCGACAGACTGCCGTATGCGCGCCTTCCAGCACGCCCTGACCTAGCAAAAACAGAATCATTACTCGGCATTGAACTGGATGAAGAGCACAGACAGGAATTCATTCAAGATGCCATCCGTACTTTACCTCCGCTCGAGTCACCCTATGAGGTTCCTATTCCTTTTGATCAAGAAGGCTCAACAGGTACTGAATCTGAGCCTGTTGTCAAACCAAACTATTTCACAGAGGTTGGAGAACCCATTGAACCCTTCACAGATTTGCCTGAGGTTCCAATCAATGATAGTACTGATGAGTTATATCGATCTGCGGAAGATGAACAAGATGAGCAAACGCCTCGCTTGGACATGATGGAAGCTGTAGATATAGGCACTATTTTAGATAGTATGCCTGAGAGAAGTCAACGAAATGAAGGT
>CAZNKS010000043.1:0-8029 GCA_964574065.1 uncultured Pseudomonadales bacterium
CATACTGACAGAAAGTTAATACTCCGAGAGATAGGAACATAGAGCGAATACACATCTTCCAAATGAGCGATCTCATCTGTTGTGAGTAATAAATCTTCTGTTGACTGGGTGCCACGGGTAGCAATGAAGAGTGCGCGTGTTCGCACCTGGTGTGTTTGTGAGAGAGGTACTTCTGGCTGTTCAAACTGATACGAAATTTTTGCGAGAGTTGACACGAAGGAAGGTTGCCACACGAGTGTAAAAATCCACCACAGAGGAAGAATTATGAGTGAGAAGAAACCTGCAATTCGACGCATACTCTTATTGTATCGTTTATTTTTGATACCGGATCGCCACAAACATGGGAATCTCTTCGCGGGCTAAGTTCTCCATCTTGGCATTCTTTCCCTGTGAATTTTTATCACTAATCCATTCTTCAAGTGCAGTGACACATAATCCATTTTTGACACCAAGTTCAATATACGTTTGCAGTGGTCTGTGGTACGTCCAGGTCAGATATTTTTTGTTTTGACTCGGTCGTATGTCGATAGGAATTTGCATTGGAGACATATACCGATCAACTCTTCGGTACTGCAAATGTCTTTTTTCATCTTCACCCCATCCTGTGATGCGAGGACTACGAAAAGCAGGATGTAACATCACGACAGTAAACGTTCCGCTTTCCTTTAACAGGGAAGATACTTTTGTAAACAGTTCATCAATCGGATCGATATTTTGGATTGCAAGAATTGAGACTATGCGATCAAACTGTTTGTCTTTGATTTTGGAAAGGCTGCGAGCATCATCAACGTAATAGGTAGTATCACCAGTTCCTGGATAATGAATTGCTTTTTCAATCAAATGCTTGGCGCTATCAATGCCAATAACATGACATCCTTGGGCCGCAAGCTCTCGTGAAAACACACCTTGTCCACACGCAAGATCAAGAACATTCATCCCCACAGAAAGTTCCAGCAGTCGGAGTGCATTCGGAAAAATAACGTGCTGGTGATAGTACTGACCTTTGCTTCCAACTAAGTTGTCATACCAATTGGATACATGATCCCAAGATTGTTTTTGCGACTTCATTTCTCGAGTATAGCATAGAGACGCTTGTATATCGTACAATACAAGCTATGACTCCACAGACATACTGTAGTACCTTTTCCTTTACCCATGTGCCAGCGGTGATGAAGCGAGGCAGGCATGCCCTCATTGTGCTTCAAGACGAACACGGAAACTATATTCTGGGTGTCAAAGACATCTACCCGCAAGGCATCTACCGTCTTATTGGCGGCGGATTAGATGATGGAGAGGATCCACAAGTAGGTGCCTCCCGAGAATTGGAAGAAGAAATGGGAATTCATACCCAACCAAGTGATCTTAGTCATTTGGCGACGATTACTGCGAAGATCCATGAAACGACAACGAATAAACACTACAGCTTTACAACCTATCTTTACCATGTCCGTGCCAATACATCGGATTTGCATCCAGCCGATGACCTGGATGGGATGAAAGCGTTCTCCAAAGAGGAAATGATAGATCTTATCAACCGATACAATCAACTGCCATCAGACCTGGCCGTTGTTGCAAAACAACATGATGGAAAGGCTCCGGCAGAGTTTCGCTGGAGTGACTATGGTGCACTCTATGGACGGATTCACGAGATAGCTCTCAAGCTAACACAATAATTAATGCCGCCTGATTCTCCATCCAGAGAGTACTTTGGTAATCACATTGTCACTTATACGCACTTCCAATGTTACTTTCCCATCACTACTCACCCAATACATCCGACCATCTTTTTCTGCATGTTCCGCATCATGGGTAAAGCCAATCCCGTGAAACGTGATGACTATAGAATCAAGTGACTGCTGCGTCTGCATCAATTCCAAATCAGTTGGTGCTGGGAAAACATGTCCCGTATGAAATGGTAGTTCCATAGTCGGGTAGTCTACCATATTCCTTTATCACAAGTGTAAGGATGTGGGTGCAATTGCCCATAGACAAAACGCAACTTACTTGCATATAATTTACGTATGACATTTCTTTTCATCTTGCTTGCCAGTCTTACCGTCAGCCTCATTTCTTTTATTGGGGCAGTTTTTTTGGTCAATACCCACTTATGGAAAGGGGCGCATGCGACGAAATTAGTTAGCTTTGCTGCTGGAGTTATGCTTGCTGCCTCATTCTTTGATCTCCTTCCAGAAGCGCATGAAGCTGCGGGAGAGCTCTCTATGTACCCCTATGTTCTCTATGGAATCCTTGTATTCTTTTTCTTAGAACGTTTTGTGTTGTGGTTTCACCATCATCACGAGGGGCACGGCACCAAACCTGCAGCCATCCTCGTCCTCATTGGAGACAGCATCCACAATCTCTTAGACGGAATTGCCATTACTGCAACCTTTATGATCAGTCCGGCACTTGGTATTACCACCACACTTGCAATTGCAGCTCATGAAATCCCACAGGAAATTGCTGATTTTTCTGTACTAGTTGCTTCAGGAATGAAAAAGAGCACAGCTCTCTTTTTCAACTTTGCTTCAGGATTAACCGCACTGCTTGGAGCAGTCCTTGCCTATTTCTTTTTGGAAACGGTGCAGGGAATCGAATGGATGATTCTTGCGTTTGCTGCCGGAATGTTTTTATACATTTCTCTATCAGATCTTATTCCTGAACTCCATGAAGAATTCTCCCAAAAGCGACGGTGGGCACAGACACTGCCATTCTTGTTTGGGATTGTACTCCTGTGGGTGTTTGTGAAGGTGCTGGAAGGCTAAAAACTCACGAGCGCAAGTATTTCATTTCAAAATCAAGTTGGGCCTGCTGCTGGGAGGACAGCATGCCTTCTATCGCAGAAGCCAGTTAGAGCATTCTCGTAGAATCATGTGTGCTTAGCGTGAGCTCAGAAAGAGAAGTTGAAAGAATCGATTGTATTTTTCCTTTTGGAACACGATCTCCAAAAATTTGCACAACCTTTAGTCGAATGTCAACAATTTGAGCATTCGAAAATAAATCTTTAATCGGAGTTTTGCTCAGTGGAAGTGCTTCTTTCATACAGAAATTGTATACCCAAGTCCCTCGATCACATTTTTAAGTGTGTCCTCGCTGACGATATTTGGATCAAACTCTATCTCACTTTGACTGCGCGCATAGTTCGTAGAAGCAGAAATAACCCCCTCGGTGTCTTCTAGTTCTCCATCGATATTCAAGCTGCAGGAGACACAGTGCATGCCATCAATTTTGAAGACAATCTTTTGTGAGTTTTGATTGGTTTGTTTTTTGAATGGATTGAACATAGTTACATAACCTCTATTACACCGGTATACATGCCCATACTACAGGAGAAGGGGATTCGTCCCTTTTGAGTTGGAGTAAAGCGAACGATACGTGTATCGGTAGGGCCTAAGAACTCACGAATATTAAACTGTCTGATCACAAAATCTGCCGCACAGGAATATGCACCTTTGGACTGCAGTGTCAATTCTACAGGGATTCCTTGTTTCACCGATAATTTGTTTGGTGTGTATCCGTGAGAAGTAATTTCAATTGCAATCTTTTGCACATTTCCAGTAATCACTGCCTGATTCAACGGGGCACCACTCACTTTTCGTTTTGCCGGTGCATCAAGCCATTCCACAACTCCTGATTTCACATTCGAAAACGCAAGTGGTGATGCTTGGACTTCCAAGACGCCATTGAAGCCGTACAGTGCCATAAATAAAAGTGCATACGCTGCAAAGCGAAGGAAGGCTTTATTCAACCCTTCGGATAATTTCGCCGTTGCAACTCCTACGATTGCAAAAAGTGGTGATGTACCTAACACGAAGGCAAACATGAGGAGTGCTCCTTGTACGGAAGAGCCTGTATTCATAGCCAGAACTGCCATTGCTTGCGTGACACCACAAGGAATAAAGACAGTGAGCATCCCTAACACAACTGGAGCAAAGAATGCTTTACTTTTGGTTGAGTTTCGAATTCGACGGGCGATAAACTTTGGTGGCTGTAACTGCACAAAGCGAAAGATCGGATGCACGTTTAACAGATTCATTGCGGTAGCAAACATAAAGAAGGCGGAAAACAATTGAAATGCCAAACGCACACCTAATGAGAGGGTAACCGCAGCTCCCAGTGCTCCAAGCAAGAAACCTAACACCGTATGTATTGCAAGTTTGGCAAGCAAAAAGAAAAGAACGGGTTGCCAATCCAGTTTGTCAAACGACTCAGGCTTGGTATCATCGGTGGGTTTGGCAAGCTCAGATCCCTTTTGCTTGTCCCTCGAAGCAACCGAATCAAGAATCGGCTGCATAAGCCGTTTTCTCGATTTCGCTGTTGCGGAGTGGGAGTTGGCAACCATACTCGCAAGTAGTCCTCCTTGCATCGCAAGACATGAAAGTCCACCTGTTGTAAGTCCCGTTAAAAAGATAAGCCACAAATTCATATATGTCATTCTGATCCCACTTCATGTGGGTGAAGAACCTCCCTACATATTACATGCCTTCTGCTAAATCAATCCACTCTGGATTTTTACTTCTGATTAAGATGTTCTTTTTTTCCCTTCGCCAACCTTTGATCATTTTTTCTCTTGCTATTGCTTCAAAGATACTCTCTGTTTGCTCATAATACACTAATTTGTCTACGTTATATTTTTGCGTGAACCCTTTAATGAGGTGACTTTTATGTTCTTTTACTCTTCTGTACAGATCGTTGGTAACGCCAACATATACAGTTGTGTTCCATGTATTCGAAAGAATATAGACGAAATATCTATTTATTTTCATCAGTCTCCTTCACATATGGGGTTCCTTCACTTCGTTCAGGATGACACTGCGTAATCGCAAGCTATTCGTTACCACACTCACGGATGAGAGGGCCATTGCCGCTCCTGCAAAGACAGGAGACAAAAAGATCCCAAAGATTGGATACAAAATTCCAGCAGCCACGGGAATACCAATCACGTTGTACCCGAATGCCCAGAATAAGTTTTGCTTAATGATTGCAAATGTTTTCTTGCTCAACACAATAGCTTGCAACAGCTTTCGTACGTTTCCCTGTAAAAGGGTAATGTCAGAACTTTCGATCGCCACATCGGTTCCAGTTCCCATCGCCACACCCACGTCGGATGTAGCAAGGGCTGGTGCGTCATTGATGCCATCGCCTACCATGGCAACGACGTATCCTTGTGATTGCAGTTCCTTCACTTTTGCAGCTTTATCCTGTGGTAACACTTGCGCAAAGACTGTATCAATTCCCAACTGCTTGGCAATTGCATCTGCAACATCTTGATGATCTCCGGTAATCATAGCAGTGTGGATCTTGAGCCTATGCAAGCTCTCAATCGCAGCCTTTGATTCCTCTTTGACCACGTCTGCAACTGCGATGAGTCCAATATGTTTTCCGTTCCATGCCACATACATGACAGTTTTTCCTTGGCTTGAAAGACGGGTGAATTCAGATTTGAGTGAGGCAGCAATCTTGGCATCAGCCAACAACTTATCATTACCAATAAGAGCTAACTTGTCATCAATAAGTCCAGTGACACCTTTGCCTTCAACGGCCGCAAATTGTTCGACTGTTTGTGTACGGAGTTCATCTTCCTTGGCTCGGTTGACGATCGCATCAGCTAACGGATGAGATGAAAGGTGTTCAAGGGAAGCGGCAATACGAAGCACTCGCTTCTTATCTTCAGAATCAACCGCGACGATATCAGTCACCTGTGGCTTCCCAGTGGTCAAGGTACCAGTCTTATCAAAGACAACTGCAGTTACCTTATGCAGTGTTTCTAAAGAAGCAGCATCTTTGATCAGGATCCCGTGTTTGGCTCCAAGTCCGACTCCAACAATGATCGCAGTAGGAGTTGCAAGTCCTAACGCACACGGACACGCAATTACCAGGATGCCCACTGTGGAAATGAATGCAAAAGAAAACGCTTGGGACATGGGAATAAGTCCCAAAGAACCTGCTCCAATCCAAATGAGGAATACAATGGCAGCAAGCACTAATACCGCTGGCACAAAGACAGCTGAAACTTTGTCTGCCATCGCTTCAATCGGTGCTTTTGATCCTTGCGCATCTTCCACCATCTTGATGATTTGTGACAACATCGTGTCACTGCCAACTTTGGCAGCTTTCACTCGTAAGTGTCCATTCTTATTAATGGTACTTCCAATAACACTATCACTAGTTTTTTTGGAAACTGGGATACTCTCACCCGTGATCATCGATTCATCGATTGTCGTTTCACCAGAAATAATCTCACCATCAACTGCGATTTTTTCGCCTGGCTTCACAATGAATATATCGCCAACCACAACTTCTTCAATAGGAATTTGAATTTCTTTCCCATCACGCTCAACCAGTGCAGTTTTGGCTTGCAACTGCATGAGCTTCTCAATGGCTTCACCGGTTTTCAACTTGCTTGAGCTTTCTAAATACTTGCCAAGCAAGATAAAACCAATGATCACAATACTCACATCAAAGTACGTATGGATTGGAAATCCAAATTGGGTCGCAATTGCAGGGAATAACGTGACAAACGCACTGTATGAAAATGCAGCCAGTGTTCCAATGCCAACCAGTGTGTCCATGTTCGCTGCTCGATATTTGATGAAGCGAATCACTCCGGTAATAAAGGGTGCCCCAGCCCAAAACAGCACAGGGATCGTGATTAAGAGAAGGATAGGATTTAACACATCCATGGGAATTGGAAAGGGTGGGAAACTTTTGAATAGTGACTCACCAATATCCCAAAAGGTAATAACGAACATCAGTAGTGAGAGTGGGAAGGTAAAATCGACGACTTGTTTTTGTTTCGCAAGCTCAGCTAATTTTTGAGCTTTGCTTTGTCCCAGACCCAAATGCTTGCTGTGATCCATTCTCTCATGTCCCATATGCTTCATATGATCATCGTTGTCCATGACGGTTCCATCGGACATCGTATGTGTGGCAGCCTTTATAGGGACTGCTTCTACTTGTGAGAGTGAATAGCCAAGCTTTCCAATCTCCGCGTTCATTTGTGCAAGCGTAATTTTGCTCGGATCAAAGGTGACGGTCGCTTTCTCGGTACCAAAACTTGCAGTCACATCAGCAACTCCATCAAGTTTTTTTAGGCGTTTGGAGATCACATTTGCACAGGAGGCGCAATGCATTCCACTCACTGGATAGGTTGTTGTGACAGTGTTCATAAGTTGTACCACTCTTTCCTCCAAGCTCGAAGCGTTTGCGCCCCTGAAGAGAGACCTTGGATCACTTCATCTGCAAGTGAGAGGATTTCGGTTCGCTTGGACTTGGTACGTGCATCTTTGGCAGTATCAATTGCGTCTTCATGATGAATGAGTAACGCGTTGATAAAGCGCAGGTCAAAGTCTTCGTCCAACTCACCTAGATTAATCTTCTCATATTCAGTAATTGGACGCGTATCGTTATATAGCTTTTTCTTTAACGCATAGAGGTCTTCAATCCCTTTTTCATCCACTCGGATAATGGTTGCACTCAAGTCACGAATTTCACGTCTATGTGATTGTTCGGCTTGGCGTGCCATGTAAATTGCATTGAGATGATGCGCAATCATGCCATCTATGTAGCGAAGGTCCACATTGCGATCCGCAGGACCCAACTCCATACTCATAGACTCTTTCTCATTCTTCATGGATTGGTAGGAAGGGGAGATGGCATACCCTATGGCGATGCCAATGAGAAGCGTTACGATCGTTGTTGAGATATACAGTGTTTTACTCATGGTATTCCTTCATTTCAGCTGAGGGGTTGGTTAAAAACTTGCTTGGGTTCTTTTCAAAGCGTCTGGCACAGCCGGTTGCACAAAAGTAGAAACGCTGATGTTCATGGACAACAGAAGCGGCCGCGCCTTTGGCAGACACTTGCATGCCACACACTGGATCAATATGCAGGTGCATTCGGTTTAAAGAATCAAGTTTGGCCACACCATAGCGGGATAAGAGAATCGAACGACTGGCTTCAAACATTTTGGACAACTCAGCTGATGCTAGTTCATAGAAGCGCTGTTGTCCTTGCTTTACGGAATTGACTC
>CAZNKS010000044.1:0-7885 GCA_964574065.1 uncultured Pseudomonadales bacterium
TTCAGAGTTTGCTGTCTCAAAAGAAGAAGTCTCTTCGCTTTCTTCTATCATTCACGATTGGGCTCGGTACAACCCATACCAACCGATCATTCAGAATGAGCTTGAATGGTTTATTCGTCTTTTTCTTCCAACCATTGCACCAAAGGTCATTGTGTTGGGAGTCGTATCATCCCTCCTAGGAATCCTTTCTTTTTCTCAATTTTCATCGCAACAAAAAAAATCGTCCACCGTTGTCACTTCAATACTTACTTTATTTGGAGCATTTGCCGCACTGTATGGCGCATATAGTAGTGCTCCAGATATGCGTTTACTTTGGCCGCTCTTCTTTTCGGCGGCTGCGTTCTTGTGTTCGCTCGCTATGATTGCGCTTCATAGGATACTGCGTCTACGATTCCAACGCATATTTGTTACTGGATTACTTGTATTCACAAGTATGTGGCTATTACGATCGTCAATACAGGCAATGTTGCATCATCCACCTCTTCCACGCTTGCTGACCCTAGTAGCCCCTACACAAACACTGTATAACCATTTTGCACAGCGTCAGACTAGTTCTGCTCTTCCCTTTCTATTCACAACTCCAGTAGAAAAAGATGACCGTTGTGGAACAGCACCACACCCTTGCATTCCTAATCCGCAAAAACTAGACTCTCTTACTATTCACACAGCTAATGGCCATATCATTTCAGTTTCAAGAAAATAGAAATATGAAGCCTCTTTTCATTCCACAAACGTATCATTTGCGCGTGATTGTGCTTCTACTTCTTATTGCAATTGGACTCGTTGTTTATCGCGCTACAACGATAGGATTTGCACATGATGAAGCATTGACATACCTCTACTTTGTTCGGATGCCGTTTGAAACAATCCTGGTTCGATCAGGGGCCATTACAAGCATGGTTGCAAATAACCACGTTTTTCATTCATTGGCTGTAAAACAATTTTATATGCTATTTGGTTTTGACGCTTTTATACTTCGTATACCTGCTATTGCTGGGTTTGTAATCTACACAGTTGGCAGTCTTGCTACCATACGCTTGATACGAAAAGGAAGAGCTCAAGTATTTCTTTTAGCCCCCTTACTATTTTCCCCCTATATTCTGGATATTTCCTCTGCAGCCCGTGGATATTCGATTGCCCTTGCTGGAACCATCTGGACTATCTATGCCGTGGTTAGTTGTTACAAACACCAGAAACTTTCTATCAAAAATGTCTGTTTGGCTGCGATAGCAAGTATGATCGCTACTACATCCATTTTGTCGTTTGTTCATGTTTTTATTGCTGGAGCAATACTCTTAGGACTTCTTTTCCTGTCAAAGGTAAAGGATGCCATTGCAAAACAACAAGTACACAAAGAAATACTTTTCATATTTCTTTCATTGCTTGGGGCATATGGGCTTGCTTCTGTTGTACTCTATGCAACGTATGGACATTTTGTTTTCAAAGCTGCAGCCATGGGATATTTCTACATCGGGGGTACGAATGGTTTTTTTACCGATACAGTCACTAGCCTTTTTTCTATGGCACTGTATGGAACAAAAGTACCCTATCTATTGATTTGGATGTGGAAACGATTCGTGCTGGCAGCCCTCGTGGGACTGGTGGGATATACACTGCTACTTTCATTGTATAAAGATAAATGGAAAAACATGTTGATTCCCTTGCTCGGATTTTGGATATTCCCAATGTTTTCTATTATTGGAATGCGAAGGTTTGCTGGGGTACTTTACATAACAGAGCGCTCCGCCCTCTTTTTTATCCCGATTTCCTTTTTGCTTGTCGGTGCCTTTGTCTCTTCACTTTCAAAATCTCATAAAACACTTCGTTTTCTATCAGTTGCCATTTATGCATTTTTTGGTGTCTATGCCATAATTGGGATTCTGACAGTTAAAAAAGACCGCTTCTTGCTGTGGGACTATGACAAGAACACACAAGCTGCGATCCAAAGCATTCCAAAAAAGACATATCAGCGAGGATACATGACTTGGATTTTTGAACCTGCGGGAAACTATTATCGTTTACATGAGCAGCGTTTTGATTTCCCTGTGTTTGAACGAGAGTTGCCTCAGTACTGCAAACAGCTCGATTTCTTTTATGGATATGATCCGATGGTAACCGCCAAAGAGTTGTTCCTTCAGTATGGCGTGCGGCCAAACAAACAGTGGAGTGATACCCAAAGCACGCTGTATCTGCGATGATCTACGAAAGGTAGTGACGAATGTAAGTTCGCATGACGGTTGCTTTTCGTAGTATCCACAATGCAATGCCTGCATAGAAAAGTACTTCCATAATCTCCAGCCAGAGATGATATTGCTTGGAATAAAGAACGAAATACAAATAAAAAATGCATGGAATTGCAAAAAACCAGAAGCTAATCTTGGGAGGGTTCCACACCCACTGCGCAACTCTCGTTTGATATTTTGGCTGTATAACAGATACAAAAGACCCGAGCGCACAAATCCCAATATATGCCACTAGCTGAAAATCGTTAAAGATTCCGATGTTGTGCAGAGTTGTTTCATTTTGTACATTCACTTCCGCCAAAGCATCCGGTGTTGACCAACCGAAAAGTCTCTGTCCCCAAGAAATCTCCTCCATCATTATAAAAAAAGATCCCAGAGCAAGAACTACGTACACGAACAAAGTTGGTATTTTTTTTGTCCGAAGGGATCGACCTATTTGCAACATACACGTTATGACTGAAAAAAGTAAGATCGCTACTTGTATGTACTCCATCACTCCGTCTTCTGTTGCGTAGGGTATATACATGTCAAAGGGAAGCAATCGTACGAGTAGGCTCACGAGAAGAATCCAAAACGGAAGTAGTTGTACTAGTTTTCTGCCCCACCGTTTCCACCATACAATGTTTCTTGATAATAGCGCTGTGGCGATTAACGTGTGCGAAATAACTAATAGTTGTGAAGGTTGAATTCGAGTGAGAGTGTATACAAAGTTATCAATCGTAAAATATTTAAAAAGGATTAAAAAAGAAGAGAGGCTAAAAAACAGAACAGCAATCCATTTCAAGGTAGAAACTACCTGTGATGATAACGTCCATTTCTTCTTTGTAAAAAGGAGTATGGTAAAGAATAGGAGAAAGAGTACCCATGATGAGATGCCAATATTTCGATAAATCGTCGTCATACTCCCAATGGCATCAACAGACAGGAGAATATGTGTAATAACAATCCCCATCACAACAACAAACTGATTTTGGGTACTCGTTTGTAGTGGATAGATATTCTTTTTCATCCTTCTTTTTTATACCATTCAATGGTTTTTCGTAAACCTTCTTCAAAGGTAACCTGAGAACGAAATCCAAATTCCGTCTCTGCTTTACTTACATCAAGCTTTCTTCTTGGTTGACCATCTGGTTTGCTGCTATCAAAAACAATTTCTCCTTCAAAGCCGGTGAGCTCTCCAATCAAATGAGCCAGATCATAGATGGATATTTCAAAGCTACTTCCAATATTCACCGGATCTGCCTTTTCATATGTTTGCGTTGCTAGAGCTATTGCTCTCGCAGCATCTTCAACATACAAAAACTCTCGGGTTGGCTTTCCTGTACCCCAAACTACTACTTTTTTATCATTGTTTTGCTTCGCATCAACGAACTTTTTTATTAAGGCTGGGATAACATGACTTGAGCCTGGATCAAAATTGTCACCTGGCCCATATAGGTTCACTGGCAAAAGATAAATTGCATTGAAGTCATATTGCTGACGATAGGCTTGTGCTTGGACAAGCATCATTTTTTTTGCGAGTCCATACGGAGCATTCGTCTCTTCAGGGTATCCATTCCACAGATCTTCTTCTTTGAATGGAACCGGCGTGTATTTGGGATATGCGCAGATTGTTCCGATTGCTACAAATTTTTTTGCATTTGCTTTTCTGGCCTCTTCCATGAGATGAACTCCCATTAAAAGATTGTCATAGAAAAGGGTTCCAGGGTTCTCCAGGTTATAGCCTATTCCCCCAACGTTTGCTGCGAGATGAATAACAACATCCTTTCCCGCAACAACTTGGCGACAAACTTCCTTTTCTCGCAAATCATACTCCTTGGAGCGTGGAACAAAAATTTTATCTTCTGGAATCCCTAGGTGTTTTAGATAGGAAATGAGGTGTGAACCCAAGAATCCACCTCCTCCGGTAATGACAAATGATTGTGAGAGAAAATCCATATAAGAAGTCTTATTGTAACAGGAACAAGTTTACGGTCACATTCCCCCCTTTTCAAGGGTAGGAGAATCCTACTTACCTGTAGAAAATCGGCATAAGAGTATCGCTCCCATACCCTAGATCCGTCTGATAGAGTGGATAGACATCAATCTTCCTGTTATTTTGGAGGGTTCCGCTGCCAATAGCATACGTCCTATTGATTACTTTTTGCTCACCCTGTGTATATCCATTTGTAGCCTTGAGAAGTGCTGAGTATGTGAAACCTCTTGTGAACGCGCATACATTTTCTTCCTTGCTAAAGCAAGGATACGTCACGCCACACACATCGATAAGTTGCGAAGAGGTCTGATCAATCATCTCTCTTTCTGTAGGCTTTAGGGTAAAGGCAAAGGTATTGATCAAATCATCATCATGAAAAATAAATTGAGCTGGTTTCCCTTGCGTTGATGAGAGAATAAATTGGCTCGCTTGCTGTAATGCTTGGTATCCATTTTCCATGGGTTTTCCAAAAACAAGCAGGAGACACACACTTGCAATCACTATTGAAAGACTACGAATTTTTTGAGGAAGATAGTCGATAGCAAGACCAAAAAGAATCGCAGGCAATACAAACAATGTACTCATGTAGTAATCAACTTTGTCCCCTTTATAGAGTCGCAGCATCAAAAAAATGGAAAGAACATAGAGAAGAAGCCACAAAACTCTCCTTCGTTTGATACTGGTAATTACGAGAAGAGGCATTCCTATAAAGAATAGAAGTCTTCCAAGTAGTATCCCTGAAATATTCTTTCCTATAAGGACCCGTTCCACAAATGCAGGTAAAAAGGTATGAATGAAAGCTGGTTTTGAAACTCGGTCAAAGTACTGGCTATGTTCAGATGTAAAGTACGCAACGATCGCTTGTGTGTTCTGCCAACTGTGTTGCATCTCATAGGAGAAGTATGGGAGAAATAAGAGAAGTGAACATACGCCACCTACTATCCAATAGAGAATGTGTTTTGGATTTCGTTTGAGACTGTAGAAGAACACCAAGAGTGGAAACAGAAATAAAACTGCAGTTTGATAATGCAGGTGAAATGCAACCAAGAGTGAAAATACACCCAGAACTATTCCTAATGGTCGCTTTGAAAAGAGATAGAGACACCATCCATACAGCGAGAGCGATGCAAACAATGGAATCATATTTGGATTCCAGGCAAATGTTCCAAAGTGAACAACCAAGAAACTACAGCCATAGATCCAGGCAGCACGCATGGCGCCTTTTTCGGATAAAAAGTATCGCAGAATAAGAAAAATAACTACTGGGGTGAATGATTCAGCCAAGGTGATAACCCAGTGCATTGTAAGTGGATGCCCACCACTCAGACGGAATAGAAACGTGGAAAACTGATAGTAGAATGGTGGCAAATAAAAGTTTCCCACACTGGCTTTTGGTCCATAAGCCACCAACCACTCATTATTTCGAATCTTTTCTTGGATGAGAAAAACATCTCGAGCTTGATCCTGGTAAAAGGGAATGTGAGTGGCTGCGTACCATACCCGTATCGCTAGAACTCCAATCCATAGAACCAATAAAAGTGTCAAGATTCGTTTATGTGCAGCAAGAAAAGACCACAGTTTCGTTGTCATTGCTTTTATTTAATACCAGAATACACAAGCTTGATAAGACCAATGTGCAAACGGTGGAGGAATTGAAGGATTGATGAGGGAAAATAATTTGTCGAGACAGCAAGTTCTTCAGTAAATTGTTTATCAAAAGCAGTCGTGCCTTTTGAGGCGCCATGAATACGAAATGCAGAAAGTGGTTGCTTGAGAAAAAATGGTTTTCCAAATTTTTGTTGTACTCGAATCCAGTACTCATAATCCATGGTATAGCGCAGATTTTCATCAAACGGTCCAATCTGCTCTATCACTTCTCTTCGAAGAAACACGGATGGTTGTGGAATAGGATTAAGAATTGCTAAGAGCCATGGCTGATACAAAAATCGCCACATACGCTTAAAGAGACGTATGAGCGGCTGGATTTCTTTTTCTTGCTCATCCACGATGACGGCATCTCCAACAATCCAGTGAATGTGAGGATTGTTTGAAAAGAGCTTGGCGACCGTCAATAACGTATTGGGAAGATAGTAGTCGTCTGAATTAAGGTATGCAATGATGTCTCCAGAAGCATGCTTGAGACCTTTATTGATTGCGTCCGTTTGTCCTTTATCTTTTTTGCTTTCAAAGGAAATTTTTGATCCATAGGAGCGCAAAATGGATACCGTCTCATCACTTGATCCACCATCCATCACGATGATTTCGACATGCTGGTATGCTTGCGAGAGAATACTATCGAGCGTCTTTTTGATGAAATGAGCTTGATTAAAACTGGGTGTGATGATGCTAATCTTGGGAGAGCTTGTCATTGATAGCGTTCTTTCTGACCAATTGTTCCATTTTCTTTTCAAGCTTTTTCTGCTCTATTCGATTCATAAATGTTAAGAAGACGACAATCATTAGCGCTACCACAACGAGCAAATCAAAAACTCTTGCGATGTGAACTGTCTGCACAATCCCATTCACGCTCTGTGGAAAGATGGCAAGCACGATAAACACTCCCCATAATGCCATCCAAATGCCATATTCGAAACTTTCGACATGTCCCTTCTTATGATGGATGCGAACCACATACATCATGAAGAGTCCAAACAATACTGATACAACTTGTAGCAATCTCATAATCCTAGTCTCCATTCTAGCAGGCATCGGCAAATATGAAGTGCATCAAGTGCGTTCATACCCTTATCGGTGTCATGATAAATGGAATCGATCTCAATGACTGAGTATGGCAACTTCTCTTTTACCACCCGCATTGCGATCTCGGTTTCAACCTCATAGCCAGTCGATTTCCACCGAGTTTTTTGGAACCCTCTACGAGTGAGGGCTTTATATCCAGAAGGAATATCAGGCACATAACCACCATAGAGAAGGTTTAAGAGAACAGACGCCGCTTTGTTTCCCAAAAAACGAAACAAGGGCATGTTTGCACTCATACGCCTGACTCCAAATACAATGTCGAAAGATTGTAGTTCTTCAATAAAATGAGGGATTTCCTTTGGATCGTGCTGATCGTCTGCATCCATAAAGATAACTGCATCTGCACCAAGAACTTCAAACGCATATTCACAGCCTGTTTGTAAAGCAGCCCCTTTTCCTAAATTTGTTTCATGATGTAAGACGTGAGAGGTATGTTTTTTTGCAATGGTTGCGGTTTCATCTGTTGATCCGTCATCGACAAAGATGATATTTGGATGCACCTTTTTTACTTTCGCTAATACCGTTCCAATGTACTGGGCTTCATTCAGCCCAGGGATAATGATCCATGTCTTCATATCTATTTCTTTCTTAGCCGTGCAACTTCCAAAAGTGCTGCTCCAATAAGTATTCCCAAAGTAGCGATTGAAACAGTAAGACTGCCTTTTTGCAAGCGAGTCTGACCTACTGTCCATGATATGGTATTTTCTCCTTGGAGTACATCTGCTTCAAGGATTTCTACTCTCCCCTGCTTTTGTGAATAGGAAACCGGTTTGTCATTTAAATTAAAGGAATAGATTTCTGGATAATACATTAATGCCAAGGTGATATTTTTTGGCTCAGTGGCGTTTGAAGTAAAGGTTATCTTCCCTTTGGTTTCATGCACTGTCCGTTTGGCATCAGAAATCCC
>CAZNKS010000045.1:0-7695 GCA_964574065.1 uncultured Pseudomonadales bacterium
AACCAACCATACCACCTCCAGATCAATAACTTGTTCTGTGGTGGTATCGTTGTCTCTTCAGTTAGAAAACTGAAGAGTTCCTCACCGGGATATTGGAATGAAGTATAAGGTTTTTAAAACAAAAATCCAGTAGATGATTTTATATAAAAAATATGTAGAATACGCGAAGGAAAAGACATTTCAGACTTGTGTTTTTATGATTGCACTCGAACACGTTGTAAGCACTGCTGATGAAGTTGCATACGTTGCGACGACGCCAAACCTTTGTCAGATTGCCTTAATTGAAATATATAAGACAGAAACCTTTGTTGTGGCATATATCCCCATACAACAAAAAAATATTCCTCCTGAAAATCAACGATGGAATGCGCTTTTCTTCGGAACGTATAGAGAAGCACAACGATTCTACTTTGATATCTTCTTGACCTGGGCAAGACAAACTGGAAATACGATTGATTCTCTTTCCATTGACAATAATGTACAGCACGATCCCGACGAGAACGGTCTCTATGCGTTCATCCGACATGAGCAGTCCGTTCCTGTGGGTGAACGACTCGTTTTGTTGAAAGCTCTTGAAGAGAGACAGCCTTTCTTATGTGAGGTGAACGTAACAGAAGCGATACGAAGAGTATTCGTCCGTACATAGGATAGACAAAGAGTCTCGCTGCTATCGAATATCTTCAACTGTATTGAACGCTTGTCCGATAAAGACTTGTCCACAAGCACACACAAATTTAATAAGGGCAGAATCACAAGCTGCTGGAGAGCAATCATGCTCACGAATCAACTGCCTATGTCGCCAACATACTTTCTGAGTACCAGGTATTACGTGGACTGGTGTCCCATATGCAACTCCTGAGCAATTTTCGTCAACAGACGAATGATAGCCTTCGATATCTGATAGTGGAATGAGTGTCAAGCGTTCCATATGATCATGACTGTAATCGTTTGATTACTTCATCCACAGTAAGTAACTCTGCCGTATCACTGGTTCGTTCCTTCCATTCAATCTTCTCCCCTGTTTTGGCAGAGACCACCAAACGAACGGGAATACCAAGTAAGTCGGCATCTGCAAATTTCTCACCTGCGCGTACGTCCCGATCATCCCAGAGCACATCAACTCCTTGCTGTACAAGAGCTGTATAGATTTCCTCACCGCGTTCTTTGTTTTGCACATCAATAAGGTGTACGGCAAACGGAGCTACTTGTTTTGGCCAGACCAATCCTTTGTCATCCGCAAACTTTTCAACGATCACACCCATCACACGTGATGGACCAATACCGTAGCATCCCATATAGACAGGCTGTTTGCTGCCATCCTCAGCAGTATAGGTATAGCCAAAGGCATCAGAGAACTTGGTGTTGAGTGGGAAGATATTCCCTACTTCACACGCTTTGACTTGTTCGAGTGCATCAAAATCAACCTTCAGTTTCTTGGCATCTTCTGGCGTTACAACCTCTTTGTTATACGCGATGTTGTTTTTGCGATCCAAATAAATGGTGTCTTCACCGGACTCGACAATCACTTGAAACTCATGTGAGTATTCAGTCGTGAAGTCGCCTCCACCCGCAACCGTCATCACCGTGTCAGCACCAAGACCAAGCCGTTGAAAGATGGTCATGTAGCTGTGCTTGGCTTTCTCGTAGTAGGAGAGTAAATCCGCTTCACTCACGTGGAAGCTATACAGATCTTTCATACGAAACTCACGGCAACGAAGGAGTCCTGATTTGGCACGCGGTTCGTTACGAAATTTGGTTTGGATCTGATAGACAGCCGTTGGCAAGTCCTTATATGAGTGCACATATGCTTGCAGCAGCGGTGTGACGATCTCTTCATGGGTCGGTGAGAGCACATAGGAGCCATCATGCTTCTCTTTGGCAATCTCATTGGCAGGCGTTGCTTGCATGAGCACATCAACTTTTCCAAGTCTTCCAGTTGCTTCCCAGTTAGCCTTTGGTGCCAGTGAGGTTAGTAAGACTTCAACCCCAATCTTGTCCATTTCTTCACGAACGATGCTTTCGATCTTCTTTAAGACTTTGAGTCCAAAGGGCAAGAAGGTATACACTCCTGCAATCTCTTGGTGAATGTATCCTGCCTGCGTGAGCAGTCGTGCATTTTTGGATTGCAACTCTGCACTCACATTTTTTGTAGTGGAAAACGGGACTTGTGAATATTTCATAGGTTTCCTTTAATCTAAACGAATAATTTTGTTTTCAATACTTCGCATATGGAGACGAAGGAATGAGAGGAAAAAAATCATAAAGGTTTCCCTCCTTTGCGGATAATGATCCACTTCGTCAGGGGCACATCCAGTCCGTGCCTTCGTCCATGCATCAAAGTTTGTATATCCTGCAGACTGTGCAATAAAGTTTCTGTCTGCTTCTGGCACAACTGCAAGCACGTCTCCAAGGTTCGTGTGTTGTGTAAAAACATGGATTACTTTTCCATCATTTACTTCAACTCGCATAGCACCTCTAATATCTTGATACCCAGTTCCACACTTCTTCTTGCCTTCGATCTGCTTGGACAGGTACGCTATCATTTTGTATTCCCCAAAGTGCATACAAGATGAAGGCAACTCGCTCAGACTCACTCACTATATTAGCTCTCAATTCTTGGATAGTTCCAAAATCAGTTTCCCATGATAAAGCTATTTCTATTTTTGCCTTGGAATACTGATTGATGCAATCTTGAACTGTTTTGTCCTCTGGAACTTCAACGACATATAAGCGGTCACCAATTGTAATCTCAACTTCTTTTGGCATAGTGCCTCCAAAGGTATTAAAAAACACCCGCCTCTACACAAGAATACACTTCTGTAGAAACGGGTGTCTTCTGCTGGCGCACTTGTGGTGAGCTTGCCGAATCCACGGTACCACCGTTTGTTTCACTTCTCATGCGCGTAAACGTGCGCGACTCGGATGTGTTAGTGCAAGTTTTGATGTCCACATCAGCTTCCCTTTTTTGGGACAGGAGCTAGGAACTCCTCGAAGCTATTAGAAGAAAGTATACCACACTCACCGACTCCATTCTTTTAATTCTTGATACACCAAAGAATTACTGAAATATTTATTCCCGAGAAAAAGGATTTAATTTTGATAGTCGTCGCAGAAACTGGGTGACATTGTTTTCGCTTTGCGAGGTTTTAACTTTTTTGTTCTTATTGAATTCAATATCCTCTTGCTGTTGTTGCATGGCACGTTCCACATCACTTGGGAGTAAAACTAGTTGAACTGCTACAGGAGGATTCTCTCCATTTCGTTCCCTCTCATACATATCTATCCCCGCTTGGAACGCTGCTGGGAACTTTAGAAAATTCATTCCAAGTCTATTCGTACCAATTGCTGGAAAAGCAACCTTTTGTATTCCCAGATTACTTGCGCGGAGCAAAATATCACACACGACATTCTTTAAGACTCGTTCATTGATATGCCCAGATACACTGCCATCCTTTATATGTTCTACAGTGACTGCAGGAAGCAATAAGTCAGGAAAGTCCGCTTGCAATCCTTCGGTTGGAACCTGAAGAATTTTACCTGCCTTATTGAGCAAAGTAGATCCCTGATCGGGTCCAAAATTTGCGTATGCATCAGACCAACGCTTCTGTAATTCCAGTAGAGCACTTGGATTATCAGCAAGGTGCTCAAATATTGACGCATTCACTCCTGGAATTTGATGATCTGGGGAAGGTACTTCTAAGTTCGATCCTGGTATGACAACAGCCACTCCTTCTCCAATTTTTGCTTTCGAAAGAATATCTCCAACTTTAACTTCTACAGATACTGCATTTGGCGTTTCTCCTTTTCTCTCCATTGATCGAAGAAAGTCGAGGATTGCTTGATTTTGTTGAATTTGTTCTTTATCAGCCATAGTTATCTACTCCATTCTTTTAATTCTTGGGCAAAGATGTGCGCTACTGACAGGACCCGTAGTTTTGGAAACTTGTTTGCTTCCTGATTAATCGTATCGGTGACAATCACTTCATCGATCTCACTCTCTTGCAGTTTTTGTGACGCGTCACCAGCAAAGATACCGTGTGCCGCACACATGATAATTTTGGCAGCTCCATGTTCACGAAGGATTTTAGCCGCTTGCACGGAAGTTCCACCACCATTGATGATGTCATCCACAATGACAGCTGTCTTTCCTTGCACATCTCCAGTCATCGAATGCGCCACGACTTCGCCGGTGGAAAGATCTCGTCTCTTATCAATGTTTGCAATCGAAAGTCCAAGTCGCTGGGCAAACAGACCTACACGCTTTAATCCTCCAAAATCTGAAGAGACCAGAATGACATTGTTTCCTAAGGCTTTGATTTCTTGCTCAAAAACAGGATCTGACGATAGGACTGAACTTGGTTTATCAAAGAATCCTGCTTCACTACTGTTGTGCAGGTTCATCAAAATGAAGCGATAGACAGATTGGGAGGTTAAGAGGCTTGCAACCACTTTGGCAGCAATGGGTTCACCAGGACGAAAGACTTTATCTTGCAAGCTATACCCAAACCACGGGATCACAGCAAAGACTCGTCGTGCACCAAGGCGAAACAATGCGTCTGTGATGAGAGCAAATTCAATAATGTGGGAGTCCACGGGATTGCTAAAGCTTTGCACCAGGGCAACATCGTGTCCTTTCACAGCTTCCCGCACCCATACCCGCCGCTCTCCATTGGCAAACATCGTGGATTCGATTTCTCCCACTTGTTGTCCCAGATGCTGGGCAATCTGTTGTGCGAGTGGAAGATTTGAAGAACCGGAAAGGATGATCATAGAAGTGTATGTAGAGTACGACACCTACTAGTGTATCACTGGACAACGGTTTTTGTGAGAAAGTATGAGTAGATACAAAAACCCCCGGAGCACCGGGGGAATTTTTTAGTTGCGTCGTGCATTTCGACGTTCAAGCGGTGCTGCAAGCATCTCTTGGGTGCTTTTTGGCTTATGCTCTGATGTTTTTCGTAAAACATCAGCGTTCTGTGCCAACTCAGTGACAACAGCCATCACTTGAGCTTCTGCTGCTGGGGTTAATCCTATTCGTACCCCAGATTCTGCTTTTTGAAGTGCCATAGTCTGGCCCTCCTGTTATCTCCTCTCCTCGTTGAAAACCAACAGATTCCGGCAAGTGTGCAGTTTTGTCGGAATAATGAAAAGGAGTGCTTGTAAAAATAGATTTTCCTGCGACTGGTCGCAAAAATCAAGAAATTGTTTTGGGTTTTCTTGTTTGGTATACTAGAAAGTTAGAAGCAAAAACAAAGCTTATATGTGATTTCCATCACAAATGTCAGGAGTTACGTTCTTCGAGGGATCAGTTTTAGTCGAGAAATGGGACGAAAATCAGGATCTTTCGTTACATCAAAATTTCCTTCTGCTATTTGAACCCCTTCAACCATTCTTCCAGCTTGCAACGCATGATAGGCGCGATGATGCCCATCTGTAACATATGCTACTCCATTTTTGTCTCTTCCAAAAAAAATAGGGGCTTTGTTTTCTGGTTCCTTTTTAATAGCTTCCTCAAAAATCTTTGATTCTGCCGTGTATAACTGCCAGGGATCTAACAAAATCACTGAAGAATCAATCATTTTCTGTCCTCCTCCTCATATTTCGTTTGAATGGGAGTGTGATCTTCACTTTTTCAAGAGTCAGGATGAGTGGAACTGCAGTGAACGTGGAAGAATAGGTTCCAATCGCCGCTCCTACTAGGAGCGCAAAAATAAAGGGACGAAGCGTGACTGGCCCAAACAGAAAGAGTGCAAGCAGGACAAATACAAGAGCCAGTGAATTTCGAAGACTTCGTACGCCAGTGGCAATCACGGCTGCATCCACCTGCCCTGCAAACGAAAGATGAGCGCTTGTGCGTTTGTGTTCACGTAGGTGACCAAAGACGACCACAGTATCATGCAAAGAGAACGCAATAATGGTTAAAAGCGCAGGAATGATCAGCCCATCAATTTGCATTCCAACAAGCTTTCCGGCAATCGCAAGTGATCCCAAGACAATGGTCAGATCATGAATCACTGCCAGCAGCGCCGCCACTCCAAAACGAAGTGATGCAAAGCGAATACTCACATACACTCCCACAACAAGAAGTGCTATCCCTACGGCAATCATAGTCTTTTTGAGTAACTCTTGCCCAATCTGAGCGCCCACTTGGGTATACGAAAGAGAAGCCACGCCACCGAAGCTTTCTTTGAGGGCAGTTTCTACTTCTGTCTTCTTCTCTGCCGGTTGAGAGAGAGTAACTTCATAGTTTTGCTCACCAAGGTCTTGCACCGATTGCACCGGAATAATGGGAGACAACTTCTCTTTTATTTTTGCTACTGTATCCCCTTCTTTCGCCGTTGGAGGCAACGAGAAGGAATACGAAGCACCTCCAGTAAAATCAACGCCAAGACGTACCCCAAATTTCCACAGTGAAAACATGCTTACAAGAAGAAGGACTGCAGAGATTGCAAAATAGAGCCTACTGTATTTGGTGATGATTGGAAATGGATTCTTTGCTTGTGTCATACAAAATAAATTAGTCTTTATTCGTTGGTCGATAGAATAAAGTCATGAATACTTTCGTCACAAACAAGCCGCAAAAGATATTTAGAATAATTCCTACAACCAATGCGGCCGCAAATCCAGAGATCAAAGAAGATGTGTTCAAAAAGGAAAATCCAAATGGATTGGCGAGGATAAATGAGGTCGCAAGCAGCAGTACATTTGCATCCTGTATAGCGGCAAAGGTACGAGTAAAACTTTTCTGCAACAAGGATGCGAGGGTGGAATGAATACCTTCCATTTCTTCTTTCATACGTTCAAATACGAGGATGTGGGTATCAACAGCGAGCGCAATTGATAACAAGAATCCTGCGATTCCGGGAATTGTGATCGTAATGGGAATCAGTTTATACAGCGTGAGTGTAAGCAGAATAAAAAAGAGCAACGAAACCGTAGCCAGCAAACCTGCCAGTCTATAGGTCGCAAGTAAGAATGCAGTGATAGAAAGGAATCCAAACACACCCGCGAGCACAAGTTTTTGGACTGCATCAGTCCCAAGCTGCGACGCAACTGTTTTTTGACTCACGATTCGAATTGGTGCAGGAAGTGCACCAGCATTTAAAACAGCGGTTAAAGACCTCGCTTGTGGCAAGCTAAACTTTCCCCGAATTTGTGCGACTCCATCTGTGATAACCCGTTGAACTTTGGGTGCACTAATTGGATAGGTATCCAAAAAGATAGCCAGCGGTTTATCAATGCTTCGCTTCGTAATAGCTTCTAACTTCTTGGCACCATCAGAAGTCATTTGCAGAGATATAACTGGGTCTCCAGTTTGGGGATCGAAGACCACTAAAGACCTTTGTATATCTTTTCCAGTCAGATCGGTACGGACAAAATCCTTAACTAGAATCTGTCCAGATGGCGACGCGGTGTTGGCTACTGCTGATGGACTACTTGCTTCCGGTATGTATTCACGAAAATCAATCTGTGCAGTTGAACCAATGATTGCAGCAATATCTTGTGCATCGGCATCACCGATGACGGATACATGCAAACGATACTCATCACCTGCACGAGCGGTGACGACTGTCGCTTCGTCTATTCCATAGAACTGCATACGGCGCATGATGATTTCTTTGGCACTTTCATGCGCAGTAGCTCTATCCTTCTCTTCTATCTCACTCATGTCGATTGCCAGAATAGTTTGTGCAC
>CAZNKS010000046.1:0-7655 GCA_964574065.1 uncultured Pseudomonadales bacterium
GTCTTACTATCTACTGCACAGGAGAAAAGACTATGAGTGTCATTCCTACTATTGTCGTCGTGGAAGACGAACCCTCGTTGCTTGAATATCTTCAGGATATTCTTGTCAACCAACGCTATACTGTTCACCCAGTAAGCAAAGGAACCCAAGCCCTCCAGTTGATTGAACAGGTGAATCCCAATTTAGTTCTTTTGGATCTCTCTTTACCTGATATCAGTGGTGAAAGTGTGTGTTTGGAAGTAAAGAAGCTTTTTCCTCGAATGCCCATCATTATTTTGACAGCCAAAGACGATACAAAAGACATTGTGGCTGGCCTTGGACTCGGTGCGGATGATTACATCACCAAGCCTTTCAAGACAGAAGAATTGCTCGCTCGGATTCAGGCACGTCTCCGTGACCCATCCGCCGATCCTATCTTACGCATAGCTGATTTAGAGTTGAACACAGAAACGTTTGAAGTAAAACGTGGTGGAAAACCCGTTCCGCTCACACAAACAGAGTACACGTTACTTCACTATCTATTGACTAATAAGAATCGTGTCCTCACTAGAGACATGATTTTGTCGAGTGTGTGGTCATACACCCCTGATGTCGAAAGCCGAGTGGTCGATGTATACATTGGATACCTTCGAAAGAAAATAGACAAAGGACATCCAAAGAAGCTCATTCATTCGATGAGAGGTTTTGGCTACAGTCTGCGTGATGAAGATGCCAAAGCAAGTTAAAAAAACAAAAGAAGCACCTACTTTACATACATTTGTAGCACCTGTGTGAAGTGATCCAAGGAAAAGGGTTTAGCTAAATAGGCGTCGGCTTTCGATTCATTGGCACGTTCTCGAAGTTCTTGGGTGGCTGACATTAGAATGACCGGTATCGTCGAATATTTCGAATGTTTCTTTAGCTTCTGTGCAATTTCATCGCCTCTCCCATCTTCCAAGAAAACATCCAATACCACTGCATCAGGCTTATTTTTCTCCATCTTTTTCCAAAAAGATGTGGATTTATTACAACAAATAGCACGGAATGAATTCTCAGCTAAAGCAATACGAATCGCTTCAAGTAAATTTGGATCATCTTCTACAACAAAAATCGTTTTCATAGGAAACTGCAGCACATGTATAGTACAAAAAAGTATAAAACTAGTCTGTAAGAGGAGAGTATGAAGTCTACGAGTAAATAATTGGAAACGAGACCGTGAAAGAAGAACCTTTCCTATACGTGCTTCTCACTCCAATTTTGCCGTGATACCTATTCACGATTCGTTCCGCAAGGTAGAGTCCAAGACCTGTTCCAGAGTGTGTATTTGCTAGTGCTTTATTGCGAAAGAAGGGGAGAAATACTTGGCTTTGATCTTTTTTGGATAGACCTCTTCCTTTATCCTCAACAGTAATCGATGCGAATGACCCAGAAGCTGCTAGTGTAAGACGAACGGTTTGTTTTGGTGAAGACGAATTTGCAGCATTGACAAGAAGATTTTTTAGAATCTGAGTAAATCGATGCTTATCAATGCAAATTTTCTTTCCTGTACTTCCCGTCACTTGAATTGGATTTCCTTGAATAGTCGGTTGGAGTTCTTCCACAACTGTCTTCGCCATCTCATCAACATCAAGCACTTCATCGGTAAACTTCAATCTATCAGATCCTATTCGGATAGAATCAACAATGTCTGCCACAAGCTGTGCTAATAGATCTGTTTTATCTTCAATGTGCTGAATATAGCGCATGATAGTTTTATCCTGCGATCCTTTAAGCTTTGACTCCAATAACTGTGAAAACGCTTTCATAACTGCCAATGGGGTCTTGAGCTCATGACTTGCGACGGCTAGAAACTGATCGTGTTGGCGCTGTTCGAGAATGCGATGGGTAACATCGCGAAAAATAATCAGATATTTTTTCGGTAATACATCATGCAGAAGTGATAATTCAACATGCACCTCACCCCTCCCCTCTTCATGAAAAAAGAGTGGAACAAAGCGAGGGTTGGAATCTCGTCGTTTCCAGATTTCCTTCATACGCATCTGACCTTCGGCAGGAAAAACATCCAGGATTGATTCCCCTATAACTGGAGTAGAAAAAAACTGGGCTGCGACAGGATTTGTTTCCTCAATTATTCCTTGCTTGTCCGTAATACATTTGCAGTCATAGCTCGATTCAAAAATAGCTTTATATTTTGCAAGCGCAGACAGAGATTCTAGAGAGGAAATAGTGTCATTCATACCATGTTAATTGTATCGCACGTCCTGTAACCCTTACTTTTCTCTTACAGTATCCACCAAATGTTGTGGTGCTATGAGAAGTAGCATATCTTCCAGTATTCGATAGAAAGGAGATACTCATATGGGATTAATTCTTTGGATGATTCTTGGACTTATCGCTGGCTATCTCGCCTCGATTATTATGAAAACTAACGCAACACAAGGGCCAGTGATGGATATCGTGCTGGGGGTTGTGGGAGCTGTGATTGGAGGATTCTTGATGAATTTGTTTGGCGCAGAAGGGGTAACTGGCTTTAACATCTACAGTTTAATTGTGGCCACAATGGGTGCTGTCATCACTATTTGGCTTGGCCGTTTGTTAACAGCGCGAAGTGTATAAATAAAATATACGCACAAGCAAACTCCCCATCTAATCTATGGGGAGTTTTTTATTGTCTACTCACTACAAAACTACGGCTCGCTTTGGCAAGATGAGATGATGCGGTTTTCCCACCTTTTGTTTATCTTTCTTTTCTTCAAGCTCAACAATGACGTTATCGTTTCCAAATAAGTATCGTAAACCTGCAATAACTTCTTGAACTGATCGCGAAACTACGGTGATCATAGAGGCTCCTTTCTTTTAGGTGTTAATAACCTCTCCACCATTTGGGTGGAGAATTTGCCCAGTCATGTATGAACTATCATCAGATGCTAAGAAAACGTACGAGGGGGCAACCTCTTCAGGTTGTCCTGGTCGTCCCAACGGGACATCTTTTCCAAACGACGCCACGTGTTCTGCTGAAAAAGTAGAAGGAATTAATGGGGTCCAGATTGGACCAGGCGCTACTCCATTGACACGAATCTTTTTGGGGGCCAGTGAACGTGCAAGGGACCTCGTAAAACCAACTATTGCTCCTTTTGTTGCGGCGTAATCAATAAGATGTTCGCTGCCTCGATATGCGGTGACAGAGGTTGTGTTAATAATCGTGCTTCCTTCCGATAAATGCGGAAGAGCTTGGCGAGTTAAATAGAAATAGGAAAAAATATTTACACGGAATGTTTGTTCTAGTTGCTCGTCGGTGATTTTTTCTAAGGAATCCTGCGGAAACTGTTGGGCAGCGTTATTTACAACGATATCAATATGACCAAAACGTTCAATTGTCTTTTGTACTATTTCTTCACAAAACAAAGAATTTGAAATATCCCCAGAAAGAAGAAGACACGCTGCTCCTTCAGCCTCAACATAGGATGCGGTTTCCTTCGCATCCTCATGTTCGTTCAGATACACGATGCAAGCATTAGCTCCTTCTCTAGCAAACAATACGGCTACAGACCTACCTATCCCACTGTCCCCGCCTGTGATAATAGCCACCCTACCTTGTAGCTTCCCCGATCCTTGATACGTAGGTGCAATAAAGTCTGGTCGAGGGGACAGGGATGATTCTCGTCCTGACTGTTGAGAGCTATTCTGCAAAGAAATTGCATTTGTCATAATTTTATACTAAAAAAGGCTCCTTGCCCTCTCGCCGTCATACCTACGGTTAAGTAGGGTCGCACTTTTGCGCAAAAAGCCTTCCGCTCGGTTTTGCATTTCTTGTATATATCTAGAAAGAAGAATACAAATCGGCGTTGAGAATATAGAACAAGATTGGTAAAGGAAAAGTAAGAGGATATAAAAGAAGTACAAAAAAGCCCTCTTTCATCAAGAGAGCTTTTCAAAAGGACTGATTACTGGGCAGGTTGGGAGCCACTTTGTGCGGGAGCATTGACATCGACTTCAACCTTATCTGGAACTGTAATTTGAGGAGAACTTCCAGAAATTCCGCTCCGAACTGCCGGTAAACCGTAGTACAGCAGCGCGATCACAAATAATATGAGGAGCACGACTCCTACTAAAAACCCTATCCCACTTGAATTTTCTGATGTTGTTCCCGGATTATTAATAACTGTTGCCATATTCCCCCTTTCAGAAGAAAGTACAATTTTTTTATTTCAATCGCGATCCTTTGATCATGCAAAAACCTCCTTTTATGTAGTAAACCACTGTACAAAAGGAGGTCAGTTACTAGAATGTAAGAAAACTTCAAGAAGTTATGTCTCCCACCATCGAGCACAACTCACATAGACGAAAGACTGTTGGGTACAAGCATCTCTCGACTGTCCTGAAGTTGTTACACACACGGTGTACGTGCCCGGAAACAATGCTCGAAGTGTTTTCTCGTTCCCTTGGGAGGCTGTATACGTTTGATTCAGGAAGAGCGGCCCTTTCACTTGTAAGGGATCTTGCCTTCACTTCTTACGTATTGCAGCTCATCTCTTGCGCACTTCTTACAGATATGCGTTACACTAATGAAAATTTCTACCACACTCTCGCAATTTTTTTTACTCTATGAAACGAATTCTAGTAGCGGATGATGACCTTGGAATTGTCGAGGCGCTCCAAGTTCTTTTGGAGGATGCAGGATACATAGTGAAAACCACAACTGATGGGACGACTGTCCAAACTGACATTTCCGCGTTCTCTCCAGATGTGGTTCTGTTGGACATCTGGATGTCTGGTCAAAATGGTCATGACATTTGTAAACGACTCAAGGAGGAAACAACGACGAGAAGAATCCCAGTTATTATGATTTCTGCAAATCGAGATACTGCAAGGATCAGTCAAGATTGTGGAGCTGATGACTACGTTGCCAAGCCATTTGAGATCGATGAGTTGCTTTCGAAGGTTCAAAAGTACGCTGCTTCGTAGACTTTTCTTTGTTCGCTTGACAAGTAATTCATGGTGGCTTACGCTTATTTTCTAGAATGATTCTGTATCAACCACCATCAAGCTAGCTATCATTTCAAAGGGCACATCGCCCTTTTTTTTTGGCTTGAAAATGAGGAGAGATGTATGAGCCGAGTAAAAACAATAGGATATTTGCCTAAAGACTCCCCTCCTATCGGAGCAACCCTAAGTCTAGGATTTCAACATGTTCTGACAATGTTTCCTGCTACTGTGCTGGTAGCAATTCTCACAGGATTTGACGTGGGAGTAACCCTGTTTGCTTCAGGTCTTGCAACCATCGTTGCGCTTGTTGGCTCTGGAAGAAAAATTCCCATGTACTATGGCAGCTCCTTTTCGTATATTGCGGCAGTCACTGCAGTCGCTACCACGTCGTGGGGAGGACCGCGAGTTGCGCAGGTGGGTATTGTTGCAACCGCTGTCGTCTCTGTTATCGCAGGTCTTATCATTAAAAAGGTAGGAAAGGAAGTTCTTGATCAATTTTTGCCGCCCATCGTCACAGGTTCCGTTGCAATGATCATTGGAATTTCCCTTGCCAAAGCGGCACTTGATATGGCAGGAGCCAGTTGGAGCATTGCACTTCTCACCTTATTTGCCACTATTCTCTTTTCTGTGTACTTACGAGGCAAAGGTATTTTAGGAATGCTCCCAGTTCTCTTAGGTGCAGTGGTTGGATATCTTGCATCGCTTGCACAAGGAGATATTGTCTTTGATACGGTAATAAAAGCACCGTGGTTTGCACTCCCTGCTTTTTCACTGCCTGACTTTTCAAATCCAAATGCGTGGAGAGCCGTTTTTGCGATCGCACCAATTGCAATTGCAACGATTCCTGAATCAACTGCACACCTGTATCAAATGAGTGTGTATGTTGATAAATTGGCAGATGAAACAGGGAAGAATAAACCAACGATTAAAAAAATGATTGGCTTAAATCTCATTTTGGATGGAATTGGTGACGCAATAAATGGAATACTTGGAGGATGTGCAGGAACCAATTATGGTGAGAATAATTCATTAATGGCCATCACCAGAAACTATTCTACAAAGGTTCTTATTGCCGCTGGTGCGATCGCAATGGTGCTTGGATTCTCTGGGAAACTTGCTGCACTCGTTGGAACGCTTCCTGTGGCCGTAACCGGAGGACTTGCTATCTTTCTCTTTGGAGTGATCGGTTTGCAAGGAATTGCGCTTCTTATTGAAGAAAAAGTAGACATGTTTGATCCCAAACAGTTATCCATTGGAGCGTTAATTCTTGTGATTGGAATTGGAGGATCGATGTTTCCTGGAGGAAATATTCCGTTATTTGGACAACAGCTTCCTGCAATTGCAACCGCCGCTGTCTTTGGAATTGGGCTGAATCTAGCGTTTCTTATCGTTGATACAGTAATTTCCATGTTCCAAAACAATTCTGTAACTCCAATAGCTACCTCACCGTTTGTAGCTCGCGCAAAAAGAACCATACGTAGGTAACCATAGACAACACTGCAATCAGGTAGGCATCCACGGATTTTTCTTTGAATGCCTATTCTGAAAAGGCGGAAACTCGAAGTGAGACGACCCATCCAGTAAGCCAAATCGCCACCGCAAAAATGAGAGTAAGCAAAGCTATTGTGTGGGTGACTTGTCCCATGACAATTCGAAGAAGCAAGGTGTGAGAAAGATAAATGAGGTACGAGTGCTTTCCTAAAAACAGCAGCAGTGAATGGAGTGGAGTCGCATGTTTATTTATCCGATGCAACGCAAACAGAATCCAGCCTGTGGCATAGAGAAGAACTGGAAAACGAGTGGTGCGAAGGAGAAGAATTGTATCTGTGGCCGGATCGAGAGCCTGTAATCCTGTTTGAATCGCCCAAAATGCCCCAAGTGTTAATAAGAGAATTCCTACATACATACGTTTTCGTTTTTCTCGTTCATCGACAAGCGCGATTGCCATACCAAGAACAAAGTAAAAAATCCACGAAGAGATCCATAGATATTGACGTTGATCGGTGAGTGGAGAGGTAAACTCTATATTCCCTTGTAACCCTTGCGCAATAATCCAGAACGTTATTCCCTGTACGAGGAGCGCCACAATAACTGCAAACGTATGTAGCCGTTTGACAAAAAAGTGAAGCAACGGAAAGAGAAGATACAGTTGAAAAATAATGGGAATAAAGTAATAGTGATAATCAGCCTGCCCCCACAGTAATTTGATCCAAATCGGATTCCCGTTGATGGCAGTGCGCCACGTAGGTGAAAGAGACAAAATAAGAAGAGAGAGACAACTCCACAACACATATAAAGGGATTAATTTAAAAACCCGCTTTTTATAGAAACTGATCGGTCCAATGGGAGAACGAAGGTACTTTTTGGAAAGACCATAACCTGAGATCGCAATAAAAAGTGGAACGCAAAATCTACTTAACTGATCGATCGTGATAAAGTATGGAAATAATGATGGATCTTTGTATAAAAGAGCTGGAAGTGCAGAAAAAACGTGCAGCGTAACAACTGCAGTAATTGCCAAACCTTTCAGCATGGTAACGTATATGCGTTCATGATCCATGAGATGTTTATCCTTCTCTTTGTATGAAGATATTACAGCACGCACCTTTTTCTAGTATACTGAATCTCTATGTACTTACCATTTGAACTCAAACGCGTACCTGGTAAAGGAATTGGAGTCTTCGCCATTG
>CAZNKS010000047.1:0-3522 GCA_964574065.1 uncultured Pseudomonadales bacterium
GGGTTGTTTCCTGTGCCCATACACTGGACACAGCCGGGGCAGTCATGAGAACTGCCAATAAAACCAAGTGCGTTATGCTCTTCTTCACGGTCGGATCACTCCATTAACTTATGTAAACTTTCACCAAACTCGGGCAGCGTTAACGTTCTGTCCGAATGAGGCTTGAGAAAGAAACAGAAAGAGACGAATCTCAATCCATTTCCTCTTCAAGCCCCATGTCGGACTTTTTGTTTATCTCTCGCTTGTTAAAGAGCTATGGAGCGGCTCTTTTCCTCTGGAAACTCGTAGTGAGTCCCGTTGGAGTCAGATCTCTACTCCTTCCGGAAAGACTTCCGGAGAGAAATACCTGTGCCCGGGTACTTTTCTCCACAGTCTTGGTATGTATTGAATTAAGCTGATTTTTTGGAATTGTTTGCTTAATTCTCTGGCGTCTCGCTTAGATGGCGATCCAGAGGTAAAGCGTCCCCGAAATGAAGGTGCGCTCTACCTGGTTGGCTCGCGCTAGTCGGGCATATTTCATTATATGTGAATTATAGGATATCTCGAGTATTTTGTCAAGTGTAGAGGGTTGGAAATCGAGCATGGTTTTCCTCGAGTACGCGGGTGTTTAAAACCAAAATGCCCCCGAGTTTTCTCGAGGGCATCTAATTTTGCTTTTTCTGTGATTACATCATGCCACCCATACCGCCCATTCCTGGGTCAGCGGCCATGGCTTTCTTCTCTTCCTTGACCTCAGTGATCAAGACTTTTGTTGTCAACATCATGGTTGCTACAGAAGCTGCGTTCTTAAGAGCATGCTTGGCGACTTTGGCAGGGTCGATGACACCTTCCTTGATCATATTGCCAAACTTGAGGGTCAAGGCGTTAAAGCCCCATTCTTTCTCATTCTTCTCAAGAACCTGGTAGGCAACTGCGCCTCCATCAGCTCCAGAGTTCTCCGCCAATGTCTTTAATGGCATAAGAAGAGCTTCCTTGACGATCTTAATACCAGCTGCTTCATCTGCATCTTCAGCTGTCATGGTGTCCAAGACCTTGGAGGCATGTAAGAACGTGACTCCACCGCCAGGGATGACACCTTCCTCGATGGCAGCTTTGGTGGCTTCCTTGGCATCGATGACGCGCTCCTTGAGCTCTTTCATTTCTACTTCAGAGGCGGCACCGACCTTAATAACGGCAACTCCTCCAGTGAGCTTAGCCAAGCGTTCCTCGAGCTTCTCGCGGTCAAATTCTGAGGTTGTACGGTCAATTTCCTTGCGGATTTGAGCGACTCTAGCTTCAATATCCTGCTTCTTCCCCTTGCCACCGACGATTGTGGTCATGTCTTTGGTTGAGGAGATAGAGTCGGCTCGTCCACAGTCTTCTGGGCTTACAGAGTCAAGCTTTCGACCAGTGTCTGAGGAAATAAATTGTCCGCCTGTCAGTACGGCAATATCCTGGAGCATGGCTTTTCTGCGGTCTCCAAATCCTGGAGCTTTGATAGCCAACACATTAAAGACACCTCGCATTTTGTTGACGACTAGGGTTGCTAAAGCTTCCCCATCGACGTCATCGGCAATGATGACTAAGGTTTTACTAATCTTCATGAGTTTTTCAAGGAATGGGAGCAGATCTTGGATAGAACTGATCTTTTGATCTGTAATCAAGATATATGGATCTTCAAGGACTGCTTCCATACTGTCAGTATTGGTGACAAAGTAAGAAGAGGCATACCCTCGATCAAAAGCCATACCTTCGGTATGCTCGATCTCGATCTCGGTACTCTTTCCTTCTTCAACAGTGACAACTCCATCTTTACCAACGAGTTTGATTGCTTGTGCAATCTTTTCACCGATCAATTCGTTTTGTGCAGAAATCGTTGCAACTTTTACCCAATCATCCTGTTTAACAGGCTTTGCCATACTACTAATTTGGTCAACGACGGCAGTTACTGCTCGATCAATTCCCTTTTTAAGCATCATTGGATTGGCACCAGCTGCAATGTTTTTCATTCCCATGGCGGTAATTTGATGTGCCAAAAGAGTTGCGGTTGTGGTTCCATCTCCAGCCGCATCGTTGGTTTTACTGGCTGCTTCTTTCACAAGCTGTGCACCCATGTTTTCAAATGGATCTTGTAATGAAATTTCCTTTGCAACAGAAACTCCATCGTGAACCACGGTTGGTGATCCCCATGATCTGTCGATTGCGACGTTTCCACCTCGTGGACCCAACGTAGTAACGACTGCATCTGCAAGCTTTTTCACACCTGTCAGCATTTTTTGCTGGGCATCATCATTAAAAACAATCTGTTTAGCTGCCATAGATCTCCTTATTTGCCTGTAATAGTTGCGAGTACATCTTCAAATTTGAAGAACTGATATTCCGTATCACCAAGTTTGAATTCATTTCCACCCCATTTTTTATAGATGACCATGTCACCCTTCTTTACAGGAGAAGAAAGTTTGTTTCCTTTTTCATCAGTGGTATCGCTTCCCACGGAAACTACAGTTCCGTGTTGTGCTTTTTCATCGTGTGAATCAGGAAGATATATACCAGAAGAAGTTTGCTTTTGTGCCTTTGCTGGTTCAACAAGCACATATCCAGGCATTGGTTTTATTTGCGACACAGTAAGTGTCATACAAGACCTCCTTGTACATCGTTCCCTACGTATAGGGAGATGAATACTATTTTGTACGAATGTTCCCAACTCATCTCTTACATATGAGGAGATGCTTATCTTATCCAAAAACATGGATAAGACCAGGGGCAGAATTATAGTGCGAGAAAGTTTTATCACTCGCACGATGCAAGTGCTATTTTTAGTCAGGAAAGCAATATTGTCAATAGGAATTTCTGAGTGCTAAGACAAGTTAGGATTGGTGAATGATTGTATCTGCCTTCGGAGTTAACACGGTTTCTGCAGCAATGAGTGGTTTTGCTATGTTGTCACCTTGTTTTACTCGAACTTGTGAGAGCAAAACACCTTCACAATTTAAGCCTTTGTCATGAAAGTAGGAGTTAATTTCTTCTTTCAAAGCCTCTTCAATACTTGTTCTATTAGCTTTAATTTCTTGCGTGCTCAATGAAGCAAAGACCGCAGCTATTCGGCTGCGACAGGTCGGACGAACTACTTTACTGACCATGTTTTCACCAATGTTCTCCCAAATTTCAGGAGCATTTTTCTTATCTAAGCGGAAAAGAACCGAGGCTTCAATTTCTAATTCATGACCATCTTTGCTTGTAGTCATGATGACTTCGTCCATCAAGGCTTCCTTATTGGTGTGATCGATTGTCACCCCTCGACGGATTGTGTATTCCAAAATCTGGGCATTGAAAAGCTTCGCTACTTGCCAAAAAGGAATCTTTAGATGAAGCCCTGGCCCCCACACGCGAGGAAGAACTCCACGCCCTCTATCGTACACACAGGCAACATGACCAGGTGGAACAGAGATAAAAAAACCACCGACAACTTCGTCGACTAAGAAAGAAACAACTAAACGATCAAATTCCATAAAGACCTTTAAACCCGTAGGTTTAGACTTGTAT
>CAZNKS010000047.1:3532-7411 GCA_964574065.1 uncultured Pseudomonadales bacterium
TATTCCACCGCTCGGATTCATCCCGTCTTTGACGCCACCCACGACTTCATCAACTAAAAAAGATACGACTAATCGGTCAAATTCCATATTATTTTTGTTCTACGTCTTTTGAGTATTGTGGCTTCAAGCGACAATTCTTCTATTGTACGATTTTTATCCCTTTTTTACCAGTAGAGAGGAGTTAATGGGTTGCTTTTTCTTCTGGCTTGGACGGTGCAATCACCTCTACGATTGGTTCCGGGGCTGGAAACATTTCAATAAATTTCCTACGAATAGCCTTGAGAATCATCAAGAGCAGAGAGAACATCAGCGTGGTGATGATAAACAGTTTTTTCCCCGCAGGTAAAAACATGAATACCAAGAAGGAAACAACAGGCAGCGCCACTTGGAGCATCCGCACTCTGTTTCTTGTTTCCCTGGCATACCGATTTTTTGGTCGCGTGATTGCATTAAATTCTTCTCGTGGTCTCTCCATTGAGAGAATGTTACGAAATGGAGATGTATACTCAGCTGCAATTTCAACAAGAAGAATGACAACTGACTGCAATACATTCAAAAAGAAATTTGGTTGGGCAAGATCAAACCTTCCTAGAAATACTAGGTTATACGGAGTTGGTGGATGAGGAATCCACGGATAAAGGAGCGGAAGGTCTGCACCTTCCAATCCCGTGGCAAATAGGCGAATCAACATTAATGTGATTGCAACGTTTATTGCCAATTCAAAGAATTCTGCAACCAAAATTCTAGGATTGGTTTTCATGATTTTCTTGAGTTCTCGATCCATAGCAACCGGATCGCTACTATATTCCTGTTGTATCTTTTTGGCTCTTTTGGATATATCTTCTCGTTCGTGCTCACTTCGATCAGAAGCTAATGACACGGGTAGCAATAACAAACGAATAACAATGGTAAGCAGAATAACCGCAATTCCCATGTCGGCAGCTAAGCCAATTTGCCCTAGAAGCCAGTAGAAAAAAACCAGAATATTCAAAAATGGCTGGTAGATGATAGTAGTAAAAAGTTGTTCCATGTGAATACTTCAACAGTACTGGAAGCAGCCTATTATATCAAGCAAGTCTTACCTTGTTTCCTTTAATTCGAATAAGCCCATCAATAACTAGGCTTTCAATTACTGAAGCAAAGCGTACTTTATCGGAAAGCTTGTGCTCCGAGTTGAGATGTAGCCAAACAGATTCCATGGGGGCTTCTCCATCCCGCAATACATCAATGATTCTTCCCCGAAAGTACCGATCAGTTTCTTCAAATTTTTTACCCCGGTCTTTTTTTGAGGCCTTCATTCGTTTTGGCTGCGCTTTGTGCCACTCTGAAAAATTGGTATACCCTAATTGTTGTGCTTCCCTGTTTGCGCGACATAACGAATGAAGAGGACACTGTTCACACTTGGGGTTATTTGCAGTACAAATAGTTGCTCCAAAATCCATGAGTGCTTGATGCCACGCATCAGCTTTCATCGGTGGAACCGACTGAATTGCGATCTCATCAATCTCTTTTTTTGAGATGTTTTGTAGCCCTACTTCAACTCTGGATAGAACTCTCGACACATTCACATCAACAACTGATGTTTGCATACCAAGAGCAAAAACTTGTAGAGCTGATGTCATGTATTTCCCAAAACCTGGAAGAGCTAGGAGTAGCTTTGTATCTGTTGGAAATGTTCCCTTGTATGTATAGATAATTATTTTTGCAGTTTCTAATAAATGCTTTGCTCGCCTGTTATATCCCAAACCCTTCCATGCTATAAGCACATCCGACAGTGAGGCTTGTGATAGGTCTTGAAATGATTTCCATCTTGAAATGAAGTACTCAAATTTTGGAAGAACCCGTGACACTTGCGTTTGTTGCAGCATGAGCTCACTTACCAAAATTTTGTATGGGTCTCTAAGATTGTCCCCCGAAGTTAATTTGTGCCGCCATGGAAGATCTCTTTTATTCTTTTCATACCAAGTAAGTAGAATGTCCCAGAAAAGTTTGAGAGGAAACGAAGACATATGGAAGCGATTGTAACGGTATCTTTTTCTTAGGCAAGCAGATTTGCAGATCGAAGAATCGAAGTAAGTTCTTCAATTCGAGGAACAGCTGTTGTTTGCAAGAATTGTTCCCAAGCACTTGAATCTAAAGACGTGATTTCCTGCCAAACTGCACGTCCTGCAGCATAGCCTTTGCTTCCGTTTCGAGCAGCGGTTTTCATGTATTCAATGAAGGTTTCATACACGGCTCCACGAGAGAGTAAAATCCAGTTGGAATGCAAACTGCTGACTTGCCTACAGGCATCAGCACTTCCAGGATACTGAATTTTCAAAATGTCACAGTACGGAGCGAATTGTTCGCAAGCCTGTAGATGAGTTGCAATCCAATCTTGATCACCTTCTGCCATCCATTGTTTCTTTGAGGACAACGCAAAGAGCACTGGCTCTACAAGGAATATCACTTCTTTTTGATGACATTCTTCAGCCAATCTTTTTACTACGTCTAGTTTTTGTTGTGCATTGCTTTCCAGCGGATTGAAATAGACGAGTAACTTAGCTCCAGCATTGTATTTTTGCACTCCATCCACTCCCCAATTTGGTTTGAGAGTCGTCATAGCTTCATGATCGCCGGTATATCCTGATTCCTCCAAGGAAAGAAACAACCCACAGTTTGGAGCTTTAAGGTCCAGAGTTTGTATTCCATAGTCAGGATCCGTTAGAACTGCAGACGTATGGGGACTAAATACCTTGATAAATAATTGCTTCAGAAATAAAAACTTAGCTTGATCTTGTTCCTTGGTGAGATCAAGTTTCAAGCTGCTGGCAAGCGATCCTCGATGATCAAAAGGAGCAATGGTAAAAAATCCATCAGCAGTCTGAAAATCAGAGAGAGTCATACACTCCTTTTTGAATTTATGTAAGTTTTGCTTTTACTACTTCACTTACTACTTTTCCGTCAGCCTGTCCTTTTACTCTGTTCATTACCTCTTTCATGATCATGCCAAAATTTTTGTCTGTAGCAGTTGCTACGACTTCATCCACGATGCGTTCCAATTCATCTCTTTCCAATTGTTTTGGCATTAGAGAAAGAATTATTTGAAGTTTTTCGGTTTCTTCTCTCACCAATTCATTCCTTCCCGATTTATTAAACAATTCAATTGCATCTTTTCGTTTCTTTACTTCTCTTGAAAGAACAGCCAAGGATTCATCATCAGAAAGCTCTCGTTGCTTTGCAATTTCTTCATACTTAATTTCTGAAAGAACGTACCGAAGTGTGTCAAGACGAATTGTATCTTTCGCGCGCATCGCATCTTTTAGCTGTGATTGAATTGTGAGCTTTATCATAGTTTCTGTATCCTATCACATGTTTGCCTATCATTTCTGTAGCCCAACCCCCCATATAAGCCCATCTCAATCGAAATTGGCAGTCTTGAATTTTGAGTGCTAAATTGATAGGATACATGTATATGCCAAATCCCCAAGTACCTCCAGACTATGACGATGGATCTTCCAGTCCCTTAGAGAAATTTACCGTGAATCTTACGGATCAAGCAAGAGCTCAAAAACTTGATCCCGTTATTGGTCGAGATGAGGAGATTCGTCGGGTCATGCAAGTTCTTTCGAGACGTACCAAAAATAATCCCGTTCTCATTGGTGATCCGGGGGTTGGGAAAACGGCGATCGTTGAAGGACTTGCGTTGCGCATTGTCACAGGTGATGTTCCAGAGACGCTTCAAAATAAAGAAGTCCTCATTTTGGATATTGCCCTGATTTTAGCTGGTGCAAAATACCAAGGAGAATTTGAGGAACGATTGAAAAACATCCTAAAAACCTTAGAAAAAGATCCTGACAAATACATTTTATTTATAGACGAACTTCATATTCTCGTTGG
>CAZNKS010000048.1:0-7306 GCA_964574065.1 uncultured Pseudomonadales bacterium
CTGATGCTGATTCCTTCCGAAAACTATGTATCTGCCAATGTGCGCAAAGCAGTTGGGAGTGTGCTCTCAAATAAGTACTCGGAGGGATATGCAGGACGGCGCTACTACGAAGGCAATGAAGTCATCGATCAAATTGAAGATCTGGCTATTGAGCTGGCAAAGAAAACCTTTGGCGTTCCCTATGCCAATGTCCAGCCATATTCAGGCAGTCCTGCCAACAGTGAAATTTTGTTTGCGGTCGCAAACCCAGGGGATTCCATCATGGGACTTTCTCTCTCGTCGGGTGGACACTTAACCCACGGGCATCCCAAGGTAACATTCTCAGGGAAATTCTACAATTCCGTTCAGTTTGGTTTAACTGCTGATGCCAGAATTGACTATGAGCAGATGCATACCTTGGCTCTGAAACACAAACCCAAAGCCATCCTCCTTGGTACGACTGCGTATCCATTCATTCTTGATTGGGAAAAAGCGCGTGCGATTGCTGATGAAGTCGGTGCATATTTGGTTGCTGATATTTCGCATATTGCCGGTCTTGTAATCGTCGGTGTGCATCCTTCACCAGTTCCATTTGCTCATATCATCATGACGACGACACATAAGACACTACGAGGTCCGCGGGGTGCAATGATTTTGGTCACCGATGAAGGAATCAAGAAAAACCCAGAGCTTCCCAAAAAGATTGATAGTGCAGTCATCCCTGGCATGCAAGGTGGACCACACAATCATGTGACGGCGGGAATTGCTGTGGCTCTGCAAGAAGCAAACACTGCTGCATATCAAGACTATGGCAAACAAGTTGTGCGTAATGCTGCTGCACTTGCCAAAGAACTTCAATCACAAGGGATTCAGTTAGTGGGCAGGGGAACCGAAAATCATTTGATGGTCATGGACTTTTCCAAGAACGGTGAAGGTGCAGGGGTGTTGGTTGCCAAAACCATGTGGGCAGCAGGACTAGTCGCAAACTTTAATACCGTTCCGTTTGATACAAGTCCGTTCTATCCATCCGGGGTTCGAATCGGCACACCAGGACTGACCACCCGTGGGATGAAAGAAGAGCAGATGACACAGGTTGCCAACTGGATTGCCGAATGTGCACAGATCGCAGCCCAATCGAAACTTCCAGAAGATAAAACCCAGCGAGCAACCTTCATTGCTAACTATGTAGCATCACTTGCAACCAACTCAGAAATCGCTGCTATCCGAGAAGAAGTCAGAAATCTTTGTCTGCAATTTCCTGTTACACATATCTAAAGACACCATTGCTGTTACCGAAGATTCTTAGTAAACTGTTGAATGCAAAAAGGAGATTTCTATGTCTACTCGTTTAATTGGCGCACACGTGAGTGCTTCTGGTGGAATTTTTCAGGCTCCAGCCAGAGCCAAAGCGATTGGTGCAAACTTTGTGCAGATCTTTTCTGATAGTCCTCGTGTCTGGCAGCGTCATCATGCTTCTGATGAAGTCTGTTCGCAATTCACGGTCAACAGCAAAGAGAATGGCATCTTGGGCAACTGTATCCATGCGCTGTATCTTGTCAACCTTGCCTCGGATAAGCCCGAGCTTGTCCAAAAATCTATTGAATCATTGTCCTATGATATGAATCTAGCTCCTCGCATCGGTTCGGTAGGGGTGGTTGTGCACGTAGGAAGCTACAGCAAGCGAGAATGGAATAGTTGTCGAGAAGATGTGGTTCGCAACATCGCTACAATTTTGGAAAATACTCCAAGTGGCGGAACTTTTCTGATTGAAAACTCTGCTGGTCAGGGAGGAAAAGTAGGCTCAGATCTGGCAGAAATCAAATACATGATTGATACCCTCCAAGCTGGTGATCGTGTGGGTGTGTGTATTGATTCTTGTCACGCTTTTGCCGCAGGGTACTCCCTCGTCCCCATGGAAGGGGAAAAGCTTTTGTATGATTGGATAGATGAATTGGGACTTACATCGAAGATCAAAGTAGTTCACGTGAATGATTCCCGTGATGAATATTTCTCGCACAAAGATCGTCATGCCAACATCGGCGATGGACATATCGGCAACGAGATGCTCTCTGCGTTTGTAAATCACTCAATTTTCAAAGATATCCCTTTGGTTTTGGAGGTGCCAGGAATTGAAGAAGAAGGGCCTGATAGTGAAAATATCAATCGTCTTAAAAATCTTTTGAAATAGGTGAAATAATAGAAAGCCTATGGCAATCATTTTTGACGGTCGAACATTTGCAAAAAACAAAGAAAAAGAGCTTCAAAAAAAACTCACGCATCTTTCACTTCGAGGTAAGTATCCACGAGTTGTCACGTTCACGTTTGTTGAAGATGAAGGAAGTGGTATCTATACACGCCTCAAAAAAGCTGCCGCTGATCGTATAGGGCTAGCGTATCTTCCGATAGAGCTTTCCTTTGATGACGATCCCGGATATATCGTCCAAAAAATCAGAGAGACATCCTTTGATAGTCAGGTGACCGGAGTGATGGTTCAAAAACCAGCAAAATCTGTTTGGATCACCAAAACCAATGGGGATGGGGACAAATTTGAACGCTGGTGGGAAGAACTCACGGCAGCGATTGACCCTGCCAAAGATGTGGACTGTCTGACGCATACGTCTCTCTCCAAAATCTACAGTTCCCGCGTCTATAGGTCCGATTTTCTTTTGCCGGCAACTGCCCAAGCGATTCTTGATATCCTTACGGTCGCTTCCCGTGATTTGCAGATTCCTGATGAGGAATGGAGAGCAAAAGACATTCTTGTTATCGGGAAATCAGAGATAGTGGGTAAACCATTGACACATGTCTTACGGCTGCTAGGACACCGCGTGGAAAATGTTGGCCATGCAGAGCTTGCGACACTCACTCCTTCTAGTTTTCCTATTCTCATTTCCGCAACGGGTACTGCTCATTTTATAGACGCAACCATGGTAGCCCCAGGAGGAATTGTTGTTGATGTAGGTTCTCCACAAGGAGATGTCGATCAAGAAAGTGTTGCCCCAAAGGTGGCATTTCTAACGCCAGTTCCTGAAGGAGTAGGACCAGTAACGATTGTCTCGTTACTTTCCAACTGTCTGAAATTATGTGTAATCTAGACAAAGAAACATGACACGAACGTCAGGAGACTATTAGGACAGGCAATATGGATTATCAAAAAAAAACATGGGAAATGGATCATCAGAAAGATGCGAGTCTTGACATGATAGGGAGAACAATCCTGGGGAATGATGATCAAGGAAACCCACGGTATAGATCGAGTGAGTTTTGTGATATTTTTGGGACGGATCTTTTCACTGTCTCTTTATCTGAGTTACTTCATTCTCCTACTTTTGACCAACTCCTAGATAAATTATGCTCAAACGAATCTGCTGAGATAAACTTGGAGCGAGTACGAGCCTTTGAATATTCTCTTGCATATCGTTATATCCAAGAAGACAACGTAGCTTGTAATTTCCGATCGTTGCCATTAGCACAGCGACACCAGCGAGCGACAACACAAAATCATGTATTACGTCTCTTACATACCCAAATGGATACTCTACTTGAGAAAGATTTTCAGCGGAAAGAGAGAACAGATCTTCTTGCAAGAATACACTGTAACCAAGAGCATCAAAAAAGTTTGATTGGAAATGTGAAAGTGTTCCGTGGATTAAACTGTAACGCCAAGTGCGTGTTTTGTTTTCAGGAACCCAAAGAGGGAGAGAAATTTGAGATCAATCCCCAAGTGGCTGCTTTCGTAGAAGAGCACCGACGTTTGACATATACTCCTGATGAATTATTTCGTGCAATCATGTATGCCCGTTGCGCATATGGAATTCGTGAAGTATCAGTGTCAGGAGGGGAAGCCTTGGTAAACATTCCGGGTGAGGGTGCTGTTAATGTTGCCAAGGACGTTGCTGTCGTTGCTGAAACAGGTATCCCACAGATAACAATGATGAGTAATGGGCGACTAGCAACTCCAGAAAAACTACAGAATCTGTATGAAGCCGGCCTAACACATCTGATTATTAGTATTCATACAGTAGACTCTCAGACACATTTTCGAATCATGAACTGGAAAGACAAAGGGAGGTTTTTCTCTTCAGTACGAACTTCCATGGTTTCTGAGGGCTATCCTGCTGATGAGGTAGAGACTGCACTTTCAAATATCCGGTTTGAATTCGATGCCGAGTATGACGAACGTACACAGGATGTTCCAAATAAAGTGCAAGAAGAAGCGCGTCGTCGTCTCCAAGAAAAGGTTGCAACCATTCACAGTAGTATCCTTGCAAATGTACAAGAAATATCCCAGCAGCTTCCCCACCTTACTGTCCGTTTTAATGTTGCATATGATCCACAAGCCATCGGCACAGATTTGAAAGGTCTGGTAGATTTCGCAAAGAATCATGGAGCAAAAGAACTGACCCTCATTGAAATGATTCCTGGGAATGAGACATCTATTCAACGTCACGCAATGGTTCCTGATGATCGGGCATTTGAGGAGATCGGATTTCAAGCACCAATGCGAACCGATTCTCGCAACTGGAACATCGGTGGTATTCGTATTTATCGGGCAGAAGATTTTTCCGTGGCGGTGTGCACTTTTGGACAACTTGCGGGACTTGATTACACAGGAACACTAGATCCAGAGGAGAGGGCAAACTTTAGCGGACAAACAAAAGAGCTTATTATGCAGTCAACCCCACAAGGTGGGGTACTGGGAACAGAAGCATATTCTGTGGAAACGGATACGTTAGAGCTATATTAAGGACACTATGCATGCTGAAGTTGAAAAAAAAGTTGCGAATATTTTTTCCTCTATGCCCATACATGAACGATATCTTTGGCTAGAAAAAATTGGAATACCTGACTATGTATTGCAATCTGTCAATCTGGAATCGGATGCACAAAATGCAGCAGCAGAGCTGTGTACAACAATCGAAATTGATGCACCCGACTATCTTCCTAGATTTTTACTCTTTCTTCTTGGGATGTGATAGCTATTCCCTGATAAGTCGAAGTACCTGGGGATGGTTTAAGCGAATAGAGCCCTCAATAAGACGATTCAAACGTTCATTGGCTTCTTCTGATCCTGTTTGCTTTCCTTTGCCATCGCCACGTTTCACCACTTCGATGCCATTCACTTTTGAGGCCTTCATGACAATATTGGGTGCAGGAAGATTCGTGATGTTGGTGGTTTTTGTTCCAATACCAACACCCGGGATGGCTACGTGTGAACCTTTCCGACGTTTTGTTTGTTCGATCAGTTCAATAGCTTTGTGAAAGTCGAGTCCATCGGAAGGGAACATGCGTAGGCTCGCTATCTGCTTATCACTCATCCCTAGAGTATGACGAGCAAATGCTTCCTGGATGATTTCATGGCGCATTGGGTCACCTGAGTCTTGGCGATCACCAATGTAGGTTTGCTGCATGAAGGGGATCATATCTGGAGTGGACATCGCTCCATACCATGCAGGTGAGGTAAAGGTATCAGGCAACGTAAAGTGTCCACCAAATAACTCTTGGAGTTGTTTTTGCAGGATAGCCAAGGATACAAAATATCCGGCGAGATCATCTTCGTTGCGATACAGTCCACTGTAGACCATGGGTAACTCATGAGCATACGTTCCCATCAAACGAAGATTCAACTCCTGGGGGTACATGTTGTTGAGCTTGATTCCTAAGGATGTATTGGCAATTCCCATGAGCTGTTTAAACTTCCCACTTTGGGCTAAAACCTCAATAAACTGACGGGTGTTATATTCTTCAATCCCACTGCTGGCACGCCGGCGGAGTCCAAACAATGCAAGAACGAGATCAGGATAGGCAAGCATGAGTTCGAGACTTTCAAGTAAATTCTTATTATTGGTGGCAACCATCTCAGCCCATTTTTTCTTGTCACCGTTGAGAAACTTAGCCGTACGAAGCTCGGCAATAATATCCATGATCATGGTTTCCCAAAAACTGACTTGATCCCAGGAACCGTGCGCACGAATATCAAACTTTTTACCGTCCGAAGAAACGCCCACATGAACGTGCGGACTAAGACGAAATTTGGTACGAAGATAGGAAAAGAACTCTTCTTCGTACTCGGTAAACTGCCCACTCTGGTGTAATCCTTGCAATATCTCTTCATTCATGCGCAGAGTTTTAACGTGCTCGATAGCAGCTTGGATCTCTTCAACGCGGATAATACGAGGGAATTCATTAAAGGTGGCCATCGTGAAATCACCACGCTGTTGGAAGGTAAATTCCACATCTGGAGTTTTTCCTGTGCGAACGAAGTTCTTCCAGATAAAATAGAGCATTTTAAACTTGTAAAAATCCACTTCAGCGATGGAGCTAATAATATCTGGGCGAACAGTTGGCATCTCTGGGAGGGGAATAGTTGAAGAAAGACGACGTTCAGAGCTCATAAGTATTTATTATATAGCGATAGTGCAAGAGCAAGGGAAACGTTATCGTTTTGTAGGAAGAAGGCTTGCCCTATCCCATTTGGTTTTGAAGATCTCTTTGATGACTTGGCGTAGACGAACCCCACGCTGTCGATCGACCTTAGAATCTCCTGGAGAAACAAGCACAGAATCGAGGTGCTTTTTCACCAAACTTTCTTTCTCAAAGGGATAACACTTCCCATAGGGTTCGGCATTGAGAGCCACAAAGTCTGGTTCTGTCGAGGTGAGATCATTCATGTGGGAAGCAAGCCCGAGGCGCACATCCGAAAATCCTAGGTCTTGTAACGTTCGAAGAATAGGCTCGGTTGACATCCCTGTATGCTGACACGTATCAAAGACGAGAACGGGAGAGGTGCGATCATCGACGAGGCTCTTATATGTATCGGCAAATTCAGCCAAGACAGTTTCTTTTGTGCGAGCTTTCAGTGTCGTTTCTACAGTAGTTCTTGTCTCTTCCACAGGCAAATCTTGCGTTGCGAGTTTGGCAGTAAGAACTTCTAGCCTGGGCTTATGCTCAACACCAGAAATTACCTGATCATCCAGAGTCTCTTTGGTATTCAGCCCTATCGGGCTGACAAAGAAAATCTGAGGGAGTTTTTCTTGGGGATAGAGCCTCCGCCAGGAATAGACAAGGCACAAATAGGCAGGTCGGGCGCCAACGTCTAAAAAGAGGATCCTTGAAATGTCTTGAGCATGAAGGTACTCAGCCAATCTCTTTCCAATCCGAATGAGATCGTTTTCTTCACCACGAGTAAAAAACTCACGGATATCGATAGGCTTCTCCTGAAGGTCTTTTTTGTCCTGATCAGTGGATAGGGTAGTGGACGTACTGTCGCGTTCCATGAATTCTCCTGTAAATCATTATAGGGCTATCCTTCTTGAACAGCAAGGGA
>CAZNKS010000049.1:0-7267 GCA_964574065.1 uncultured Pseudomonadales bacterium
TGCTCTACAATCGCTCCCCAATCCCAACCAGGCTGTCCTGATAGATTTAGATCAAGTTGCCACTTTGAACACACTTCTCCCAGTCCAAGCGTCACACTCTCTCCCACGGAGAGAGTTGTTGTTCCCGTCTCATCCGTACAAAACTGTTCATTCCAACAGTCAAGCAGGTATCGAAATGTAACGGAGGAGGTGTATATATTTTTGATAACGAAACTTGGTGTCTTATTCCAGTTCCCGCTGGTTGGATAAATGCTGATTGGAGATCCAACTGGACTCAAGGCGCCATTTGCGTCCCCTGATGGTGCCCAACTTCGCACTGTTTCAGTCTGGATTTGTGCGGCTTGACTTCGATTATCCTGTGAGTTGTCAGCTTGTTGGGTAAATAAAACGACTGTAAGACCGAGTACTGCAACGACAGCAACCAGGAAAAACACCGTCATTTGGGAGAGTGATGAGGATTTGCTTTTACGTGGGGGCATATTTTTTCTTTTCATATGCATTAATAGTGGTCACATATTGGCAGTTATGTCAACACTTTGTGACAAATTCTTACAAAAGGGTCAAGGCGTTCACAGGAAGACGAAGGAGAGCATATGACGTGTGGACCCGAGGGGAATCGAACCCCTTTCTATTCCATGCCATGGAAGTATACTACCGGTGTACTACGGGCCCCTTTTCAGGAATTGTATTATAAAACAAGTTTTCTGATGATTCCACAGAGGACGTATCTGTTGTATGGAGCTCATCCTACAATCCCTGCAGTTTCTGCAAGAGCTTTGCTATCCCCGCACGTGTGGCAGCGCAGATCCATTGTGGATGAGTATCTATTCCTTGCATCTTTTGAGTCACAAAATTCTGAACTTCATCGGAAACTAAATCGGCTTTATTGATAAGGACAATTTGTTTTTTCTTGGTCAGTGGAATTGCTCCACTGCTTTGTAGCTGCGCCGCATGGGTTTTCTCGTAGGCAACGAGTTCTTGTTTTATTTCTTGGTACTGTTTTTCAAGCAGGTCGACTATTTCTTCTGGATTCTCTGCATTTTCAAGAAGAATCGCATCTTCCAGAGCCAGTACAAAAATGAGGGCTTTGCAGCGCGCAATGTGACGCAAAAACTCAAGTCCCAATCCTTTTCCTTCACTTGCCCCCTCAATAATTCCAGGGATATCTGCAATGACAAGTGATTTCCGATCATCGGGGTTATCTGCTGGAAATTCTAGAACACCCAAGTTGGGTTCAAGTGTCGTAAATGGGTAGTTTGCAATCTTTGGAGATGCATTCGTAAGGATTGAAAGCAATGTACTCTTTCCGACGTTTGGTAATCCAACCAATCCAACATCAGCCAAGACATTGAGTTCCAAAATAAATTCTCCCTGTTCCCCTTTTTCTCCGGTTTCGGCTTCGATCGGAGTTGTATTTTGAGAGCCACGAAACTGGAAATTTCCTCGGCCTCCCTTGCCTCCTTTGGCAACGATAAGTGTTTGACCATCTTCAATGATTTCTCCAACCAGCTGCACGATATATTCAGTTTTTCCGATAGTCAGAGTTGTGGTTTCCTCACTGCTTGGCAGTGAGGAAATTTCTGAAAGGTCTGTCTCATATCCATCATCACTCATTGCTTCCAAGCCTTGTGATGTATGCTCATGTACATGAGCTTTTTGAGCCGACCGGGAGAGTCGGAAAACTCCTCCTCGCTCAACGATGCCTGCTCCATCTTTTCGATGGATGGCTCGTTCAATGCGTCCTTGCTCTCGATCAATACGATACATCCGTTTCGGAAGAATTGGGGTGTGGGTATCGATAATACTCCAGATCTTGGTACCCACCGGGACTTTCACCATTACATCGTCGCTGTTGGCTCCATGCATCTTCAGTTTGCCACCAATTTTCCCATCAGCTGCTTCCAGAATATGTTTTCCCGCAAAATCACGGAGAGTGTGTAAATGTCCAGATCCAACAAGAACGACGTTCCCCCCATTTCCTCCGTCACCGCCATCTGGTCCCCCTTTGGGTTGATAGCGAGTGCGAAGGAACGAGATACGTCCATCTCCACCGTTTCCGGCCTGAATCGTAAGTTTTACAAAATCAACCATACAGGTATTGTACCAGGCAAGACTGAATAATAGAAAACCGAACCGAGACTTCAATGGGATAGTACTCGTACTGGTTAGCCTGCGTAAGCACGGGAAGGGAATCTACTTTCAATTGACAAAGCTTTGCCTTTCCCTATAGTATCAAGACATATGGCAGACAAAAAACGAATTCTGATTACTGATGATGATCTCTACAATCGCGATTTTTATCAAGAGATTCTGCAGGATGCGGGGTTTGAAGTCCAAACTGCCACGAACGGGCAAGAATGTATTGATAAGCTCACTGCTTCGGATCATTTTGACCTCATTCTTCTGGATATAGTCATGCCTGTCAAAGACGGCATGGAAACCCTTACTTTCCTCAAGGGGCGCAAGGATATACGGGAGAAACATGGTCCCATTTATATGCTGTCTGCCCTGGGACAAGATAGTGTTCTTGATAATGCCAAGCACCTGGGAAGTGACGGATACATCGTCAAAACCGACATCACACCTGACCAATTTCTCGAGAAAGTAAGAGGCGTTTTGAAGGCATAGAGAGCTTTGCGTCCTATATTGATATTTTCTAAGCCTGTGCTACAATTAGTCTTTAATGGCCGTAACACCTGAAACAGTTGATCGCCTCCATCAGAATCTCGCCCTTGCGGATTTACAGCACACCGAAATTCCAAGTGAAGATACCTATCAATCCACAATTGTAACTGGATTGTCTACCCCACTTTTCGCAGAGTATCTACGTCTGGCAAATCAAGAATTTTGGGGGTACTATGCAGACCATTCTTCTGTAGCAAACCCTAATATATCGCCTGAGTCACCGGCAAATTTGCAAGATGACTTTGATACAAATGGCAGACGTATTGCTATTGTAAAAACGGACCAAAAAGGCGAAGTTGTTGCAGGAATAAGTGTTGTGTTCGCCCAAGATGATCAGCCACTTGATGTTGAAAGCTATTTTGCTATCCCCGGGGAGCAGCAAAAACCGCTTCGATTCTCTATTGGTCGTTTAACTCTTAATCATGATTCTTTACCTGAAGGTCCAGATAAACATCGACTTATTAGTAGGTTATACCAAGAACTACATGTTGAGGCCTGTGCACTCATTGAAACTCTAGCGCAAGCAGCCGGTCAGACAGAGTATGGTATTTTCGCAGTGGTGAATGATAAGACGGGTTCCTTTGTCCATGACAGCTATATCTCATCGACAATACTGAATACACAGTTACTTGATAATCCAACAACCAAAAACCTCGTTGATAACTTCCCCAGATATTGGAAAAGAAACCCACGACTTATCAGCTTAGGGAAAGGACATCGGGTTCTAGAAGACATAAAGACAGCTCCTTCATTTGACTCAATGGTCGCAAGCGCTACACATCCAACTACTGGAGTTGTGAAACTGAACACCTATGTAGATCCTTCATCACAAACAAGTCACAACGTTGATTCCTCACTCATTCGAGATGCAGCCACAGAGCTTGAATTGAAAGCCCATGATACTGTTCCTGATTTTAAAGCTGAAATGATAAAAAAATTATCCCCTGCAATTTTGCAGCGATTACGAATTCTTGTTGGTGACAAAGAGATGTCTCTTCAGGAATGGATTTCTTCGCTGGAAACTGCCAAAGCAGAAGATTTTGCATACATGCACGAAGATGGCGAAATCTATAAAATGCCTCCTAAGGAAGTTGATTTCCTTATGAGTATTGCTGCAAGTATCCTTTCAGGAGGTAACCCTGATAAGTTCATCGAACTTGCTGAGCTTCGTTTACGCCTTCTTCGAAGCAATAAGACGTTGGCAATTGCTGGAATGAGTGTGGGAGGAGAAATTGCAGTTCAAACCGTTCAAGAGCAAATGGTGTATGGAAAAGTAAAAATTGCTGAGGTTTCTTCGTGGCATCGTACAAATAAAGAACGTGCACACTTCCCTATGTCAGAACTTGGGAAAAATAAAGCGCGATATCGAGCCAAACAAATACTGGAACGGCAGCCCTGGGCAGCAGTTGAAATGTACCCCATGGGTGTAACCGCTGAGAATGTAGATCAATTTGTTAAAGATGCTTTTGTGGTTGGAGATTTCATGGACGACTTATTCATGAAAATCATGCTCCGAAAAGCGGCTCGAAATGCAAAACGACCAGTTATCATGGTAAGTGACGTAGGTAAAAATCCAGTTATTGAAGTTAGACGTTTTGATGTAGATCCAACTATTTCCCTTTTTGAATTAGTGGATGATGAAACACTCAATGCTGACATCGATCGTTTCAATGAAATTAATACAAAGCTACAAAACTTCACACAGCAAGAACTTTCAGGGGCTCAACAGCAAGAAAAGCAAGAATTAACTGCACAAAGAGCGGCAATTTTCTCAAAAGTTGCAACCGCAGTTATTGGAGCAGAAAACATATCTCCTGAATTTTTAGAAGAACTAAAGGCGTACGCAGCGCAAGAAATTTATCTTATCCCCCAACCACACCAAGTTGTTTCTTTAGCTGCAAGAGAAATGGCCAGCAATATTGAGAAGTTACTCATTGAGAGTGATCAGCCAGAAAATGGTGTTTTGCTCCCTTCACAACTCTACGTTGTGGGAACAACAAACGCTCCAGACTATCCTTCATTGCAAGCCAAACAATAATCTTTTATAGTGATACCAACACATCTTTTTGGATCACTATATGATTGAGTCATTTTCTCTTGAGCTTTTTATAATCATTTTTACGGCTCTCTCTTCATTTCTCTTGGGGGGAATTGTACTTTTACGTGACACGAAAAGCGCAACAAATGTAGCGTTCTTTGCATTAACATTCATTATTTCCTCATGGCTTGTGACAAATTATTTTTCTTTGCATAGCCCTACTCCAGAGGAAACTCTTTTTTGGATTCGAACAGTTATGTCTATAACTGCATTCTTAGGGACAACATTATTTTTCTTTTTGTATTCTTACCCGAAACGAAAATCAGTTTTATCACCTGTACTCTTTTGGGGAATGCTAGGTGGATCAATTGTTGTTTCTATCATAAGTCAAACACCTCTTCTCTTTTCCTCAGTCACGATAGAAAATGGAAATATCAGTCCGAAACCTGGAATTCTCTTTCCTTTGTATCTTCTTATTTTTCTTCCTCCCATTATTGCAGGATTTATCACACTGTTTATAAAATATCGAAAATCAGCTGGTATTGAAAAATTACAGATAAAATATCTTTTCGTTGGGTCTGCGATAACTTTTGCGCTTCTCACTTTTACCAATCTTTTCATGGTTGCTGCCTTAAATTCCAGTCAACTTGTTTTCTTCGGTCCCGTCTTCTCACTTATTATGTTAGGCTCAATTGCCTATGCGATTGTAAAGCATCGTTTGCTCAATATTTCATCACTTATTGCTCGCACTTTTTCCTATACGCTAGTTCTTCTTCTCATTAGTATCTTGTATGTAGGTATCTTTTTTGGAATTGCCTATCAACTGTTCCCTGCCCTATTTGAGAATAGAGAGACCACGATTATTCTTTCTACTTTCCTTGCGCTTATTACCGCCGTGACATTACCCTCCTTACGAGGATTAGTTGAACGGACCACAGACAAATTATTCTATAAAAACAAGACGGACGAAAGACGATTAATGAATTTAATCGCAGAGTTGATTACATCGACATTTGAACTGAATATCTTGGCAACCCAAAGTATCCAGATTCTAGAAAATGAGTTACGTATCACGTATGCCCGTCTTATTCTCTACGAGAGGAATTCCCCACTCATTTTTGAAAGTAGTACGAAAACTGATGATGCTTTTGAGGAAACTGATAATACCCTACTTCATTCTTTACCTGACATTACTGTTTTTGAAGAATTACCGGATGGAAAAATAAAAGACTGGATGCATACGAATGAAATTGCAGTTATTGTCCGTCTGGAAGTTAAATCGGAAGCAATGGGGTATCTCTTATTGGGAAATAAGTCTTCCGGAGAAATTTTCTACGAGAATGATCTTTCTTTGCTTCCTACTGTCGCTGACCAATTAGCTGTGTCTTTTGAAAATGCTTTGGGTGTAGAAAAAATTAGTCGCTTTAATGAGACGCTAAAGCATGAGGTTGAGAAGGCTACGGCAGACTTAAAAACGGCGAATGAGGAGTTGAAGCAGTTGGATAAGGTGAAAGATGAATTCTTATCTATGGCGAGCCATGAACTAAAAAGCCCTATGAATGCGGTGAAAAACTATCTCTGGATGGCAATGAATAAAGGGAAAGACCATCCTGAAAAAATGGACGAGTATTTACATATTGCATATGAATCAACCCAACGACTTATCTCAATGGTCAATGACCTCCTGGATGTATCGCGTATAGAGAGTGGACGAATTTCCTTAAACATACAGTCTCTGAAGCTCCCTCAGATCGTCAATGAAACAGTTGAAATTTATGAACCAGCTGCGAAAACAAAGAACATCATCTTAAAACTAACTCCAATCCCTGAAATATCAATACTCGCCGATGATGAAAAACTCAGAGAAGTCTTGTCTAACTTAATTTCAAATGCGGTGAAATACACCCTAAAAGGAAGTGTCACTATTTCTGTTGAAGAGAAAGAAAAAATAGTGAGGATTTTAATAACGGATACCGGTATGGGAATTGGAAAAGAAGATCAAAAGAAGCTGTTTCAGAAGTTTTCACGCGTTAATTCTTCATATAAACAAATGGCTTCTATTGAAGGAACCGGACTTGGTTTGTATATCTGTAAGCAGTTTGTAGAGATGATGAACGGAAAAATTGGTTTCTCCTCTGAGTTTGAAAAAGGAAGCACGTTCTGGTTTGAACTACCAAAAGCCTAATCACGCTTATTATCTCTCACATACACGGCCACAATGCCGTGTTCTATCATTCGTATCAATAATTGTGGCATTTTAGTGATATCTTCACCAACTTCTCTGCCTACTATCCCAAAAATTCCTAAATCTGAAGCAGAAGTTTTTTCACGAGGAACTGTATTCCCGTAAATTTGGATTCTGACTGTGTCTTTTGGTCGATGCAGTTTCGCAGCAATCTCTCTTCTATCAGTAATCCCCTGTAATATTAGTTGAAGAATTTCTCTATGGGTATCTGGAAATAAGTCTTCCCGAAGTAGTCGCAATTCTTTATCTTTTAGTAGTGCCATATTGCAGAAAAAAGTATACTCATCGTTGGTCTTATT
>CAZNKS010000050.1:0-7068 GCA_964574065.1 uncultured Pseudomonadales bacterium
ACTATAATTCTGAAATCCTTCTCTATAACAAAGCACCTGTCCAAAATATTTCGCTCTACCCTTTCACGACAATTACAACTCTATCGGCGTGTCTATCAAGAAAATAGAAATGTCACAAGGAAAACACTCTATCTCTTCTTTCATACGAAGCTTCCCTTCTTCCGTTTACAAATTAGAACAGGCAAAAAGCGATATAAGAAAAATGAACCAACCATACTTTTTGATCAAACAAAGACATTCCCTAGTCTCTTCAAACGACTCAGTTCTTTTTTTACTCTGCAAAAATCTCGGTTCGACTTATGGAAAATAACCACTTCATTCAAGATACAACTCTTTTTAGTTCAACCCTTTTTCCGGTCCAAGCCAATCTCCTTTTTCCATAAGTATTGGGTACTTGCTGCGTTTATTTCTCTATTCGGATTAACCTTAGTAAATTCTGCAATAAAAATTCATGCTGGGGTGTTTTCTCACTTACCGACGGCTGCAGACTTGCGAAAACATAAACCAGCTCTCACGACAAGAATTTATGATAAGGATGGAGTTCTACTCTATAGTCTTTATAAAGATGAAAACCGAAGTCTTATTAACCTCACTAATCTCCCTCCTCACCTGCGAGACGCCTTTATTTCTATAGAGGATAAGGAATTTTATGAGCATAAAGGAATTTCATTCAAAGGTCTCGTTCGTGTCGCCAAAATCTTTCTTTTTGAGCCAACAAAACGGATGCAAGGTGCTTCAACAATTACACAACAGCTGATAAAGAATACTATTCTTTCGAATGAAAGAACTGTTGCAAGAAAGTTGAAAGAGATGTATATCGCTTTGCAAGTAGAAAAAGAATTTTCAAAAGATGAAATTCTGGAGATGTATTTAAATGAGGTTTCGTTTGGTGGTTCTGTGTACGGAGTTGAAGAAGCATCAAAAACCTATTTTGGAAAATCAGCAAAAGATTTATCTCTAGCGGAGAGTAGCTTTCTTGCTGCTCTCCCTGCAGCTCCTAGTGTATATACCCCTTTTGGGAATTATCCTGAGCTCGGAATTGCGCGACAGCATGAAGTACTGCGAAGGATGCTGGAGGATCAGAAGATATCTCCTCTACAGTTTGACCAAGCAAAGTCTGAAAAACTGACTTTCATACAGTCCAAAACTGATATTAAAGCTCCACACTTTGTTATGTACGTTCGAGAGCTTCTGGCAAAAGAGTTTGGAGAAAGTGCTGTAGCTTCGGGTGGGTTGGAAGTATATACAACGCTTGATTACAATCTTCAAAATAAAGTCCAGGACATTGTAAAAAAGGAAGTCGATAGTCTTTTGAACTTACGAATACATAATGGAGCTGCCTTAGTAACAAATCCAATGACTGGTGAGATTTTAGCAATGGTTGGAAGCAAGGATTACTTTGACACCAAAAACGACGGACAGGTTAACGTTACAATCAGGCCAAGGCAGCCAGGAAGCTCAATAAAGCCGGTAACCTATGCTGCCGCTTTTGAACGTGGCTTTACTCCAGCAACTATTATTGAAGACACACCGATTACAATTTCAATTGCTGGTTCAAAACCGTATTCCCCCAAAAACTACGATTCCTCCTACCATGGAAAGGTGACGGTTCGTCGCGCATTAGCAAGCTCGTATAACATCCCTGCTGTGAAAACGTTGATGAATGTTGGAGTTTCAAACCTGGTTGAAAAAGGAAAACAAATGGGAATCTCAACTTGGAATAATAGTTCGCGTTTTGGATTGTCTCTCACCTTAGGAAGTGGAGAAGTACTCATGACAGACATGGCAAGTGTCTATAGCACGTTTGCGAATAATGGGACCACCGTTCCCTTACAATTCATTCGCGAAATCAAAGACTCAAGCGGAAAGGTAATAGAATTCAACCCTTGTATAAACACACGTACCCCATGTGGTGGAAGAAAAACCCTTGATCCTCGTATTGCATATCAGATTACCTCAATTTTGTCCGATAATTCTGCACGTGCCCCAGCATTTGGAACTCGATCGGTTTTAACTATTCCTGGACAAGAGGTAGCTGTAAAAACTGGCACCACAAATGGATTGCGAGACAACTGGACGATTGGGTATACAACCAATAGGCTCGTCGCTACTTGGGTTGGGAATAATGATAACACGCCCATGAGTCGTGTAACATCTGGTGTTATCGGGGCTTCTCCAATTTGGGCAAAGATCATGAAGGAAGTAATTGATCCGACATCATCACATCATTTCCCCATCCCCAACGGCTTAGTTTCCAAAACTGTTTGTGCATATACTGGATACGCTTCTTGTGGAAACTGTAGCCTTCAATATACGGAGTTCTTTCTACCTGGAACTGAACCACCAAGTGAGTGCAATACAATTGCCGCTGGCCAAGAAGATGGAAAACAACAAACAAATCAAAATTGGAAGCGACTTCCAGGAGGCCGTATTTTTTCAGGAATATGGTCTGAAAACAACATTAGGGTTGGTAATTAATTTTGGCTTTTCCCTTTTTCTTGCACTTGAATGGCGTCTCCCAACTGAATATTTTTAACTGTAATTGTCCCACTTGGGTCTTCATCACCAAACGCAGTTACTTTTTCATTTATTTTTAGATCAGCTGTTGTTGCCTGTTGGGATTTTGTAATCACTGTACTTTCTGAAATAAGGAGAATTTTTGTGCTTCCATCAGGAAGTTTAATCGTGAGGCTAGACTCACTAGACTCTATAATTTCTCCTGATACAGGGCGAAATGCTTTTCCCATCATTCTTCCTTGTCCCCCGCCAGTCTCTCGAAGCATCATACGATTCTCTCCATATTGAAGCTTTGGAGGCTGAGGTGATCTCTGTTGTTGGTAATATATACCACTTACAAAACCAATAAGGAGCGACATTGCCAAAGTGAATAAAAATGTAGATACATTCTTTTGAAGAACATTCATATACCTCCAAAATTTTTCATACTGTTATAAAGATAATTCCTATTCATACCGAAGAGCTTCAATAGGTTGAAGGTTAGAAGCTGTCCGAGCTGGATACAAGCCAAAAACTATTCCTATTCCTGCCGAGACTCCGATGGAGAGTACAATTGCCTCTGCAGAAATAGTGAATGGCATATTAATCAGACGGGTAATACCATACGATACTCCAATTCCAACACTCATTCCTACAATTCCTCCAATAACGGTAAGTACTATTGCCTCCATAAGAAATTGCGTCATGACAACTTTCTTCTTAGCTCCCAACGCTTTGCGAAGTCCAATTTCACGAGTTCGCTCTGTGACTGTTACTAACATAATATTCATGATTCCTATTCCACCCACTAACAGAGAGATCGCTGCAATCCCTCCTAAAAGGGTTGTAAATGTACTCGTTACCTGTGAAGCTGTATTAAGAATGTCGTTTTGAGAAAAAATAATGAAATCGGCTTGTGTCGGATCATTTAATTTATGACGGTATAACAGCAGATATCCAACTTCATCTTGTGCGAGCACCATTGCGTCTGCGCTTTTTGCTGCAACAGCAATTGTGGAAAGATAATTTGTTCCGAAAAGCTGTTTTTGTGCTGTTGAAAGTGGAACATATATAGCATCATCGGGATTATTAAACCCTGTCCCTCCTTTGCTTACCGTTACTCCTATTACTCTCATATCTATCCCATTCACCCGTACAGTTTGCCCTATTGCGTTTTCTGCTTCCCCAAATAAATCTGAAGCTGTTGTTGGTCCTAAAACTGCAACCTTTGTCATCGTCTCTGTATCCCTAGGTGAAATTGAAGTGCCAACAGAGATTTCTAGATTATGAACAGGAAAATAAGTCTCTGTTACCCCGATAATTGAAGTGTTGGTATTGTTACGACCAGCAGTCACCTGCGCTCGTCTTGAAAGTTCAGGGGATACAATTTGTACCGTACTGAGCTGAGAAGTTTGAATCGCTTTTGCATCATCTAGTGTTAGAGTAGCAGCGCCACCTGCAGCACCTCTGATGGCACCATTATTTTGTCCACCTGGAATCACCGTTAATAGATTAGAGCCTAGAGATTGTATCTGATTTTCTATCGCCTTCTGGCTCCCCTGACCCAACGAAATAAGCGCAATAACGCTTCCTATGCCAATGACAATTCCTAAAACAGCCAAGCCTGTTCGTAGCTTGTTGCGCGTGAGTGTTGAAAGACTTTCAAAAAACAATTCAAAATAATCCATACGTTGTATGCCTCACACGTCTATGACGAGTTTTTTTTATCGTCTACCAGTCTTCCGTCTTTTATTTGAAGAATTCGCTGCGCGTGCTGCGCAATATCCAGCAGATTACCCGCGAGGAGATGGATCGGATCTTTCAAAGATTTGCATTATTTCTGCCGCTTGATTAGAAGCAATGTTTCCTGTCGGTTCGTCGGCTAGAAGTATGGAGGGGTTCATAGCTAAACCTCTGGCGATCGCAACCCGCTGTTGCTGCCCACCTGACAATTGATTGGGCATATGTTCCATTCGTTCTTCAAGCCCTACTAAACGAAGATAGTTCTTTGCTCGTTCTATTCGATCGGCTTTCGGAATTCCTGCATATACCATAGGGAGCATGACATTCTTGATGGCGCTTGTTCGTGGTAAGAGATTAAAAGCTTGAAAGATAAAGCCAATTTTGTGATTTCGAATCTCGGCTAATTCGTCATCAGAAAGTGATTGCACTTCTCTCCCATCTAAAACATATTTTCCGGATGTAGGTAAATCAAGTGCTCCTAAAATATGCATGAGAGTTGATTTTCCTGACCCCGATGGTCCCATGATTGCAACAAATTCTCCTTTTTGTACTTCAAAAGAAATATCCTGCAATGCAGTCATCTCTAACGATCCCATTGTATATACTTTTGAAACGCTCGATATCGAGATCATATTCTATTTTTGTATCATTATTTGTTGGCGAGGTGCATTCACCCCCATTCCTCTTCCAGCTCCAAAGCTACTAAAAACAGATTGTTGTGAACCATTCTGCCTTGTATTCACTTGCGAAAGCATACCCGTAACAATTTCGTCCCCTTCAGAAATTCCTGATACTATTTCAACCTGTGTATCCGAAGACAAGCCAGTCTCAACTTGAATATTCGCGATTTCTCCATTTTTTAAAACTCGTACCATTGTTGTTCCATTTTGAGTTAGGACACCAGTTGTGGGAATCAATAAAACATTGTCTTTTGTCTTTGTGATGATTGTGGCAGAGGCTGCCATATTAGGGAGTAAGTCTTCAGTTTTAGAATCAAGAGAAATGACAGCAGGATACGTTGTTACTCCAGAAGTTGTTGATCCAACCGTGTCAACACTAATCACCTTCCCTGTAAACGATTTATCAGGCAACGAATCAAACTTGAGTGTAGCTTTTTGTCCAACTTTTACTTTCGGAACATCAATTTCAGAAAGATTAACGGTAACTGTTGGAGTAGCGCCTGTTAAAATGTTTGCCACCTTTGTACTTATTTGAGTGGTTGATTGTGCTGCCCCTATCACAGATCCTTCTTGTAAAGATAAACCTGACACCGTTCCACTAATTGGTGCCACTATCTTTGATGATGATCGTTGATATGAAAGCCAGGCAGCATTCACCGCAGTCTGTGCTTGTGTTATGACCATGGATTGGGTTTTGTATTGTTGCTCAGCCGCCAACCAGTCAGCATTCTGCTGAATATATGTAGGATCAGAATTTAGTAAATCTCTCTCTACTGCATCATTGATAAATTTTTGGTTGGCTGCAAACATTTTGCTTTGCAGAGAATAGAGACTGGTTTTGGCATTCTCAAGATTATTTTTTGCGCTTTGATATGCTGATAAAGCGGCTGCTGCTTTTTGTTTTCCGACGTCATCAAACTCAATCTCAATTAAAGGATCACCTGCTTTTATAGTTCCACCATCACGAACATATACCTTTTTAACAACTCCCGAAGCTTCAGTTGTGACTGCACTGCTATTTGTACTACCCACCTGCCCTGAGGCAGATACGCTGACAACTAGAATTCCTTTTGTGACTGTATCTGTTTGGTATGTAGGAGGAATGGAGGAAGAGCTTGATCTTTTCCAAAGGAGGAATCCTCCAATAACAAGAAGTAGAAGGATCCCTGCATTCCGAAACTTATGATCCCAAATCTTTTCAAAAATGCTTCCAATGTATTTCATATTTTTAGAGTTATACCGACAGTGGTACATGTACCAAGTGGACACATTGTAAGAGAAGTTTCTGAGACAACGCTTAAAATCACTCTCAGGAGCTATGAAGGAAAACCTGAAAAAGTGAACCTTTCCCTATTTCGCTGTTGACATACATTTGACCTTTGTGAAGATCCACAATATTCTTTGCTATAGCCAAACCCAAACCAAACCCTTCTATTTTATTTTTAGTTCGGGACGAATCCGCTCGATAAAAACGGTTAAATATATATGGCAATTCAGACGCCTTTATTCCAATTCCATGATCTTGAATTTCCAGAAGGACCATGCCTTTTTTGGGGAGTAAACGAACATCAATTTGTCCATGTTCATGACTATATTTCACTGCATTATCAAGCAAAATAGTTACGAGCTCTATAAGGCTCACTTTGTTTCCTTTTACGAACAGTTCATCAATATCTTCCTTTATTTTAATTTTCTTTTCTGTCGACTTATGATTTAACTGCCTTACAGCTTGATCAATAACGGTAGACATATTCACTTTTGTCATTGGAAGCTTTGTGGCCTGTGCTTCCAATCGCGAAATCGACAGTAAATAATCAGCTAACTCTTTCATCTTGTCTATTTCTTCAAGATTGCTTTCCAGGATCTCTTTTGTTTCCCCTGTTGAAAGTTTCTTGTCTAGGAGCGCAACCTCTATTTGCGTTCGCATTGCAGTAAGTGGGGTTCGCAGTTCATGCGAAGCATCTGAAATAAAACGTTTCTGTTGATCCATCATTCGTTCGATTGGTTGTAAGCTCTTGCCAGCTAGAAGATATGCTCCAATTGAGGAAAGGGTGAGGATTGCTAGATTAAGAATCCCGAGTTGTAAAACAAGCCTGCTCTTTACCTCTGCTACTAAATCTGGATCAAAAGGAACTTGGATGGGAGAAAT
>CAZNKS010000051.1:0-6547 GCA_964574065.1 uncultured Pseudomonadales bacterium
TATTTCCTTTTAATCAATGAAATGTTCTTCTAGATTTTTAACAATTTGCTATACTTCCTATCAATAGAATTGGTGATAGATCCTATGATTAGTGCTATTGAGGCTACAAGAATAAGAAGAGAAATCGCTGAGACGGAAGCATTAAAAGCGGCATCTTTTTGTGATGCTGTGCTGACGGTTGGCTCAGTTGCATATGGTGCTAATTATTCCGTATGACCCGACTCTGACTTGGACTTAGTTTTTATTACTTCAGACATTAAGCAAGTTGAGCCTATTTATTCTGAAATTAATTTAAGAGAAAAACCTCCAACTAACATAATCAATGACTGTCAAATTGACATTTGGGATTATACCGATCGAAGTAGAGGATTAGAGGTTAACTATATATTCTGGTCAAGAGCATTTTTTGAAAGAATAGTCTCTTATGTTGGTTTAGATTCTTTATTTGCTCGTCGTTATTCAAGAAGGATGCCTAATCCAAAAAGCTTTTTTAACTTTGATCATGACTGCATAACACATACCTATTCACCTATTATACTTTCAGATGGAATGATTATAGATTTTCCGGTGCATCTTTTAAAAGGTAACAGGTATTGGGCAGGTATACCTGTAGAGCAACTGTTTTCTGTCCCTCGAATTTTAACTTGTAATGGAAAGTGGCCAGAAAGAGGTTTAGAGAATCTTGTGGGTTGTCTATTAGAAAGAGCTTCGAGAGAAGGAAGAGAGGTAACAGATCTTAAGGAGCTTTTGTTAAGAAAGAGTAAATTTTCAGAGGAGTCAAATAGTGCTTTTGACTCCCTTGTTAGAAGAGTTCTCGCAAGACAGGGGGAAAAAATAGATGTTAGTTTTTAACTCTTTCCATTAGTGGCTAAGGAGGTATGTTCGAACATCCTCCTTCAAGGCCTGCAATTGCCTCACCAATAACTTCTTGTCTGGTACTCTTGTACAAATGTCACTTGTGGATGGATCTTTAGTAGCTGAATTACTTTTTGTTCAATCAAGTCTGATGAGTTAACTTTATACTGAAAATCATTTACTTCTTTCACTTCATAACTCAGCTCTGACAACATTCTTTCTGCTTGGTCAACTTGTTGTTTAAAATCACTTTGAATGCTTTGTGGAATCTGTTCTTCTATAAAACTTGTGGGGAGGTAGTGCTCGGGAAAAAGAAGCTTCGGTGAACAGAAATCCAGAACTTTTTCATGTCCAGATCGGAGAAAAGCAATATTTGTATGTTGTAGTAGGGTAAGTTGTTCTGTTGTAAAGTTCTTTTTATCGTATGTGCCCATATCGGCAAAATTGGTAATTGAAATGTCATTGTAGGAGAGGTTAAAAACGACGGTAGGAGTTCCTCTTTCCTCTACAGCTTCAATTCCCGTAATTTGAATTCCTTCATGGTTGTATGTCCCAGGATAGGTGTAAATCCAAGCTCCTGGCGCAGCACCAATATGTCCGTGATCGTGCCAGGTGCTGCTGCTAATCAGAATGTGAGCGTCAATATAACCAATCTCCACATTACAAAAGCGGTCATAAGGATCAAAGAGTATCTTCTTCTTATCAAGCTCAACTAAAAAGCAGCAGCGTCCATACCATGTAATCTGACAGTTCATATGCCAGTAATTGTACTCCGGTCCGAATTCACCAATATGTGGGTTCGAACATCCTTAGGGAAGTTAAGGACGGTATACGTTGCGGGAACATGTGTGTCTTTGGGACAGATCATTACGTTCCCACCACCATCTGGATGTAGGGTAATCCACCGAATGGAATTTACAAAAGCGGAAGCATCATTGAATTCTTCCAGAGTTTCCTGTATATACGTATCTTCAAATTACGAATAAAAACTTGCAAATTTTATTAATACCTGGAATCATGGTGCCTATGGTTATTCGTCAGAAAAAACAACCGGGTGTGGGAGCAGCTATTGCTGGCTTTAGTATCCTGGTTGTGGTGTTATTATTTGCTGCCTATTTTTTCGGTAGTTCCAATAACGCAATCAATCAGCCCGTCGTGCAGGCAACACCCAAGAAAATCCAGTTAGCCACGACTGAATCTGAAGAATTGATTGCTCAAGTTGAATCAACCGCAGTCCTCTCTCAACGCATTGATCCGACCGTGAAAGACAAATTTGGATTCTCCCTTGTGTTACCTGTAGATTTAGGGGTTGTTGAAATCTTTGACACCTATCTTGTCATTGGTAGCAATGATGTTCCAAATAAGCTTTTGACTCTCTCGAAAATCAACACTATTGATCCTGCAGTCCTTCCTCTCTGCGATGCAGAAAGCAACTTTCCTTGTCTTAGCCAAGGAAATGCCTGGGGACAAGACGAAAACATTGCAACGATTCTGGTAGGTGGGCGACCAGCTCGAAGTTTCTACATTACCACCGGAACGGTTGACAGCGCGGAGCACGTGGTCCAAATGGAAAACACCTTTGAAGCACGCATGAATATAGCGGGTGGTAATCTTGACCAAATCTTTTCGCAGATACTTGATACCATTACATTTGAATAATGCATACATTCATGCGCTGTGATAGTGTACAAAGAGAGCTATGTATCGAAATTTCTGGAAACATCCATTGCGTGGAGGAGCGTATCACGCAAGTCTTATCTTCATTGTCGCATCTGCCTTTAATCTTGGTTTTCACGTTCTCACGGGTGTTGATATTGCGGCTCGTGTATTTGCCGGTATGACAGTCCCCAAAGAAGCAGTTGCACTCGGGTTATGTATCTCTTCTGTTGTGGTGCTGTGGAATAACTGGGTTGATTAACAGACTTTTTGTTAGCTGCTATACTGGCTGGACCTATGATCCAAAAACTTCTTGCGATCGCAATCGTAGTTTTGGGAGCAAACCTGTTTTTCTTCAAACAGCCAGATCCTTGGTTTGGAAGTATTGGTTTTGTGATTGGTATCCTCCTCATTCATATTCTTGCCTTTGGCAGTTTCTACTCTCGGAAAGAATCTAGACAGCAAACCTATGCTATTTTTGCTGCGTTTCTATCTTTATGTAGCGCGGGTTTTTCACTCCTTCGAGCCAATGCAGTCGATGCCTTTTTGCTTGGAAGCTTGAGTGGTGCATTAGCACTCGTTTCACTCTACTTACTGTCTCTGCAGACGAATCAATTCGGATCAGTGAGTGAAGTAGGATTTATTCCTCTACGCCTCACCGGTGCTTGGTTTCGGGCAGCAGGGGAGCTATTGGAGAAAATCCCAAGAGCACTAGCCTTAATCAAAAATAGAGTTCCATCTGCAACACTCCATACGAAAGAAAATAAACAGACATTCTCTGCGGTGATTCGAGGTGCGTTAATCACGCTCCCAATCCTTCTGGTCATTGTGGGGTTGCTTGCAAGTGCAGATCCCGTGTTTGGTCAAGTCATCAAAAATCTCTTTAACCTCAAGCTTCCAACCATTGCTATTTCACTTCCAGCTCGAGCGGTTTTTTCACTGTTTGTGTTGGCTGTGGTCACTCCAGTTGCTTTCTTCTCGATAAAAAGACCGTTTGCTTCACCATTTGTGGATAAAAAATATGGGGAACATGTTGTAGAACTCATGGTCCTTGTAGGTGCAGTTGCAGCAGTGCTTGGAGTCTTCCTTCTCATTCAGTTTCGATACCTTTTCTTGGCTGTCCCAGATCTAGCTCTGCAAGCCTACGGGATTGCAACCTATTCCGACTATGTACGCAGGGGATTTGTTGAACTCTCCGTGGTGTCTGCCATTGTGTATGGAGTCGCAGCTCTTGGCATGGTGGTCATCCGTACGACCACCAAAAATGCAGCCTTTCTTCGCAAGTTGAATCTGCTCGTCTTGGGGGAAAGTATTGTCTTTATTGCCTCTATCTTCCGTCGAATCCTTCTCTATCAAGCCGAACACGGACTCACTAGGGTTCGTCTCTATGGCACCTTCTTTTTGATCATGATGACAGCCTTATTTATAATGATGATTTTGCGTCAATTTTCTACCAAACGCAGACAGTGGTACATGTATGAATTCGGCATTCTTGTTGCCACTATCTTCATGGCATCTCTGATCAACGTGGATCGCTTGATTGCCACTACCTTCCGACCGACAGTAAACAAACAAGTTGACTATGTGTATATTTCACGACTTTCTGTCGACGCACGAGAAGGGTGGGTAACCGGTTACAAAGAGGCAAAAGAGGCCTTTACTCCAGCTCTTATGAAGAAAGCAAGCTTTACTGATGCGGAAGCCAGAACGATCGTCTACGCACGTGACAGTATCTCCAATATTTATTGGGGATACCACAACCTGGCAGTAAAGTATGGAACCAAAGAGGACAAGGAAGCCTGGCTCCTTGGCTACCAGCGCTGGCCCTCACTTCTGCAAGCAAACCTAGGAGAGTGGAGAGAATACAACAGCCTGAAAAAAGCCATCAATCCCCAAGAAATTCGAATTCTTACAGACGAACTCGAAGCAGCCTATAATCGTCTGACCCCAAATCAGAAACACATGCTATTTGACCGTTCCTACAGAACCCCTCTGGTACGATAGTCTCTAGAGAAAGGACAAAGAAGCTCGTTAAGGTGTCTGGGGAAAGGCACCGGCTCATTTGCCAGGGGTTTACGCTGTCTAAACGTCTTTCATGGTAGAGTATCTTTATGGCTGCAGCTCGTATTTTCCGTGATCTTATTTGGACCAATCATGCTCTGGATCGTTTGGAACAGCGCAAACTTCCACAAGAAATTGCCTGGACTGCCTTTCGCTATCCCGATGAAGTACTCAAAGGGAAACAAGCCGGAAGCTATGAATACAGAAAACGCTATCAAAATTCACTTATCACCTTAATCGCCACCCAAAATGAAAGACGAGAATGGGTGGTGTTGTCTGTATGGATAGATCCACCACTTCCAGGAACAGCGGACGCAAAGAAACAAAAATATTGGCAAGAATATAAACGAGCCGGATTCTGGGGAAAATGGTGGGTGATGTTGAAACAAACTCTTGGGATATAAGAAACGTGATAGACTAGTCTTCACAAATGCCTAAACAGAAAGGAGGCAAAACTTTTGCGGTCATTTCATTTTCGAGCGTGTGATCCTACCAAGGTAGGAAAACGAGGAGAGGGGGTACATGCACACTGTACCAATCGGACCATGAATACATTCATGAGTATCTGCGGAAACCCTCCGGTGTACTGATATCGTCAGATGAACGATCAAACCTTTCTGTAAAGAAAGCCTAAAGTCTTCCATGCAAAGTCAGTGACAGTGTGATAAAGGCTACTTGAGGCAAAATAGCATTTGCTTACGCATTTATTACGCATTTTTTATTGTATACTTGCACGAATGGCAATTCGGGAAAACGATATTCGTGCAACAGATATTCCTACGTCTTCGCTCGATTTTGGAACATGGTCAGTAGGAAAGGTGAAAGGTGTACGATCTGGAATATCACGCAGAGAGGCTCTCAAGATGTTGTTTCTTGGGAGTGGAGTGACTGTTGCAAGTGCAGCTGTTCCATTTCTTGCCCATCGCTTCCATGAGAATGCCACACTTCCGCGAGGTATAAATCCACAAGAATATGCAGCCTATCTTGAACTGGCTCGAACATATCCACCTCCAGAACTAGGATTCTATCCCGATTTTGAAAATCCTCTTGAACGAGCCTGGGATGACGCAGATTATTTTCGGACCCAAGTAGGGCAACAGGACTACATCGGTTTTTTTGCTCTCTTGCAGAATGCAGAATCGTTAGGATTTCGCCAGTCATATACAGACTTTATACGCATCATTACCTATAAGCGAAGGAAACCAGTGTTATCGCTTGGTCTTGGGAAAAACGGATTACGAGGGCATCCTTTTTATCCAGAAAATAGAAAAAGAATCTCATCTTGGATTGATAAGTGGGCAAAATTTTTGGCAAAGGTTGAAGAGGAAATAGATGTTCGATTCTTATTCGAAGCAAATCTTTTTCATGGATTTGTTGCCTATAAAAAAGATCCTCGTATGGTAGCGGAAGATCATTCTAAAGCTTTCCGTGACTACTTTTCGTATTTCTACGAACGATTGCAGCACTACAAAGCACACCACATCAAACTTGCATTTTGTCCTTCAGCACATGGTTTAGATTTTGCTCCTTACTTTCCAGAGTATGGCGTTGACAAAATAGGGATGGATTTCTATGACATGTTTGAAAATAATCCGCTTGCTCCGTTCAATCTCATCGTTGGTACCACGTATTCCATGACTGTGTTCGAACGAGGGCTTTCCCAGTTACAAACTCTTTCCTCGCAGCACAATCTACCCATGTATTTATATGAGTTGGGGTCTTTTTCAAAAGATGCAGATTTTCTGCAGGCGGTACTTATCAAATTTTTTGCTAGTGGAGGTAGAGGAGCATTCCATTTCAATCCAAACAAGCAGAGAACTGGACTTCCTGAAGAAACCAATTGGAACTATACGTCGCAAATTATTCAAACATATAAAACTGTCTACGGTGATCTGCGTGCAGCATAAGAACTCAAACTCTTTCGAATTTCTTCAACCAAAATAATTGTGGACGCAATCCCCAAACACATAAGCCA
>CAZNKS010000052.1:0-6146 GCA_964574065.1 uncultured Pseudomonadales bacterium
CCGAACTGATGCTCTTTTCTATCCTTGAATGTACACACTCCCGATATGCCAATGGGCATGTCGGGAGTCTTGGATAGGATGACCGTTTCCCTTCTTGATACAATAGCTTCATGATTAAAAAGCTGGATTCCTCAAATGTGGGTGAATACAAGCAACTTCGGTTGCTGGCTTTGCAAACAGATCCCGATTCATACTTTTCAACCTACGAAGAAGCGGTTCGTTTGCCAGACTATTCGTTTGAAGCCGATCTTCGCAGTCAAGCAAACAACTTTGGATACTATGGGTATTTTCGCGATGGGAAACTGGTCGGATACATTTCGCTCCAACTTCCCTACTTTCAAAAACAGGCACATATCGGTGAAATCTATAATTTGTTCGTCCATCCCGATTTTCGAAATGGAGGGATTGCCCATCAGTTGCTGCAGACAGTTATTGAGGTGGCGAAAAATTCCCCACAAACAGAAGTTATCTTCTTGAGTGTCATGAGCGAAAACTTGGTGGCCATACAGCTCTACAAACAGGCGGGGTTTGTTGCCTATGCCGAAAAGAAGAAATCGCTAAAGGTTGGTGATCGCTACATTGATGAAACCTTGATGCGACTGGATGTACAGTGATTATTTTCATCTCCAAAAAATTCGATACAATACTTTTCCTATGGCAGAAATAACATTTGGATACACAATCACTGATATCAATACGGAAAGTGGCGAAGCAAGTGCTTTGATACAAACACAGCCACCAGTCCCAGTCACGCTTGACTCACTTCCTGCTGGCATCACTAACGGAGAAATCCAGTGGACTTCAGTTGAGCCGGTACAGGGAACAGAAGGGTCAATTGCCATTTTACGTGGCAGGAGACGACAATAACTTTTTCTAGCGTGTGCTATACTATAGGTATATGAGTAAACGAATCTCGTTTACCAGCGCTCTCCATCATCACTTCCACATTGTGCGTGGGAGTGTTTTCCTTGACTAAATTTATCCAATACTGACTAAAACACCACTCCCGCGCCCGGCGGGTTTTTTTGTTCTTCCCGATTCCAATTAAGAGCAAAGCAAGTTTTGGTCAGGATACACAAGGAGAAATATGAATAGTGAACAAAAAGCAATTTTATTTGATATCGATAACACCTTAGTCTTTGGACCGGAGGCAAAAAGTTTCTATACCCAGTATTCACGAAGGCTGGAGGAAAAAATAGCGCAAGTGCTTTCCATTCCGCTTGCGCAGGCTGTTGAGCTCGCCAATGATAGCCGCAAGCGAAATGATGGCCAGGGGGAACTTGTCTTTGAGGAAAAGGAATTGGATCCACTGAATTGGTACTATGGCATTCTTGCAATTAGTCCAATAGGGAAATTGTTACCCCTGCCAGAAGTCGATGCACTACTTGCCTCACTTTCGAGGGATGGGTACATCTTAGGTGCAATTACCGATGGTCCGACCCCTCAAGCATATTCGATTTTGCAAACAACTCAGATTGAAAAAGATCGATTTGCATTCATTTGGGGTTGGGAACCCGATACGGGAAAGCCTAAAAATGGAAAGAGTGAAATATATATGCAAGCAGCTAAAGAACTTGGTATTGCCCCTTCCAATATCACAATGGTTGGTGACTCGTTGCGTTGTGATGTTCTTCCCGCTAGGAAAGTGGGAGCTCGAGGTATTTTGATCAACGAGAAACTAGTCACAAACCAAACCGATACTGACAGTGTTCGCACCGTCTTGGAATTACCAAATATATTAACAAAATAAGGAAACATTATGACCGAATCAACTCAAACCTACAAACCTGTTCAACTGAACAAAAACTATTCTAACTTAGTAGTGGGATCATCTGCGCTGCTTGATACCAACACGAATATCATCATTGATGATGTGTGTGTATCTGAAGATGAGCGGCAACGTCTGGAGAGTCTTCATCGCACGCACACTCCTCTTTCTAACCCCCCAGGCACTAACGCCCTTTCTTGAATCGCAGCTGAAAGGAATTGCACCGGATTCCATCATAGTGTATCCCGAGAATGGAGCACTGCCAGTTCGAAATATGTTAGGAAAACAAAAAGTACCCACAGTTTCTGTAAAAGTATATAGACCAGCAGGAAGACTTAACGATCGGGCTATAGGAAAAGCAGATGAACTCTTAGCTCTCATCGATCAGAGGCGGCCACGTGCAATTGAAGTTGTTGACGATGTGATGGTGACAGGGGCCACAACTAGGGCAATTAAAGAATATATCGAAGCATTCTTTACGACTCGCTTTGATGTGAACGCGAATACCTGGCTTCTTTCTGCCCCAAAGAGAACTGAGAGTAAATCAGGAATCGATGGTGTCAACATACTGCGCAGCTCTTTTCTATATGGAAGTCAAAATGGAAGTACCGTTCCCACGAACTCTCTTTCTACCTGGATTTTTGACGACGAGAAAGGTCAAACTGTCGTGGAAAGTTATGCACGAAAATATGCAAAAAGTAATGAGTTCATCTCATTTATCCAAAAGTTACGTTCCCAAAGGAGATAATATGAAACCATTCTATATTATTGATACTGATCCAGGAAAAGATGATGTACTTGCCATACTCTACGCTTTGTTGTCAGAAAAGATTGAGGTTTTGGCTGTAACGACAGTTGCAGGCAACACCGATATCAACTCTGTTACCAATAATGCATGGTTTACGCTTGACATGATTTCTTCGTCTGTGCCGCTCTATTCCGGAGCGGCACAGCCACTGTGTATTCCCTTACAAATTGGAAATGTGATGGGTGAAGGTGGATTGGAAGGAGTACAGGTTCCAAAGAAACAGGAGCCAGATGGAAAAGCCGTGAGCACAATTCTGTCACTAGCAAATACATATGCAGGTCAACTTTCCATCCTTGCAATTGGACCCTTAACCAACATCGCACTCGCGCTACGTGCAGACTCATCGCTTGGATCGAAGATACAACGGATTACTTGTATGGGAGGAACAATAGAAGCACCTGGAAATTCGAACAGAGTTGCAGAATTTAATTTTGCGACTGACCCTGAGGCAGCCAAAATAGTTATGGAGTCTGGAATCCCACTTACACTTGTTCCACTTGATGTTTGTTATCAAACTCTTTTTTCGTTGCGTGATTTTGATGCGATACGAGAGATACCTGCCTTCAGATCGATTTGTGCGATGCTTCCTTCGTACGTTGAGTTTTTAACTAAAGATGAAGGATATGAGGGAGTCGTAGCCTATGATCTCTTAGCTGCATACGCGGCATGTAACCCGACTGCATGTAGCTTCACTCCCATGGATATTCAAATAGAGACCAAAGGAGAATACACCAAAGGGATGTGTGTGGTTGAACGACGGCGACGAAAAACACAACAACAGAATGTATCAGTGCTCACTGGCGTGAAAAAAGAGGAGCTAATAAAAGAATTCGTACGTGCCCTGACAAACTATGCTCGCACTGCCAAAGCAGGCAGTGACAAGATACGATAGAATAAGGAATATACAGATCAAAAAAATCATACTGAATTGAAAGCAAGAAATACTATGAATCAACCACAATTATTAAAAGGCTTCCGTGATTTTCTTCCCAAAGAAAAACGCGCTCGTGACTATGTCATGAGTCGGATTTTAGCGGTGTATGAACAATTTGGGTTTGAGCCAATCGAAACGCCAACGTTGGAATATTGCAGTACCATCATGGGCAAGTATGGCGACGAAGCGGATAAGCTTGTCTACCAATTTATCGATAATGGAGATCGAGAAGTTGCAATGCGCTACGATCAAACCGTTCCCACTGCCCGTTTTATCGCCAATCATTTTGGAGATCTATACTTTCCGTTTCGTCGGTATCAAACCCAGAATGTGTTTCGAGCAGATAAACCGCAAAAGGGACGGTACCGTGAGTTTACGCAGTGTGACATTGATATCTTTGGGAGTACCGATGTAGCAGCTGATGCAGAAATTGTTGCCTGCACGTATAAGGCATACAAAAATGTTGGTTTTGGAACGGTACAGATTCAAATTAATGACAGACAAACATTAGTTGGAGCATTGGAATCATTTGCACTTCCAGGTGTGAGTGTCTTTTCGCTCATCCAAACTATCGATAAGTTGGATAAACTTCCCAAAGAAGAAGTAATCGGAGAATTAGTTCGCAAGGGGTTGTCCAACATCAATGCCCAAAAGGCAATGGACGCATTGTTTTCCGTACAACCTTCAGCAAATTTGGAACAAATAATGTCGCTGGCAAAGAGCATGGGGGTATCAGAAGCAGAACTCACCTTTAATCCTGCCCTTGCTCGTGGACTTGATTACTACACTGGTATGATTTTTGAAGTACGCCTCCCTGAGTTTAGTACAGGCTCCGTGGGTGGCGGTGGACGCTACGACAACTTAATTGAACAGTTGTCTGGGATTCGCATGCCTGCTGTGGGAATGGCAGTTGGTTTTGATCGTACCGTAGATGCTGCCACTGCAGCGGGGCTTATTCCCTCCCGTGATGAGGAAACACGCGTACTGGTGACTGTCTTTGATAAGTCACTGGTTGGAAAATCAGCCGAGGTTGTTGCAACGCTTCGTGAGAAAGAAATTGCTGCCGAACTCTATCCAAAGTTTGACAAACTGGGCAAACAATTTAAGTATGCTGACAAAAAAGGAATTCGCTACTGTATCGTTGTTGGCTCAGAAGAAGTAGAGAAAAATGTTGTGGTTCTCAAAGACATGCAATCCGGTGAGCAGAAAACACTGTCCGTAGCAGAATTTACGTCCTACCTATGATATGGGGAACATCATTTGCCCATCCGCATGCAAAATGGATGGGTCTTGATGTGCACAAGACATGTACAGCGGTATGCGAGATGGGTTTTGAGAGCATTCGGTTGGGAGTGTATTGGAATGAATGCGAACCACAGCAAGGTTCGTTTGATTTTTCAGCAATCACTTCCCTTTTGCAAATTGCCCAAAAAAAGAAACAATCAGTTGTGGTTACAGTGGGCATGAAGGCACCACGGTGGCCAGAGTTTTATATTCCTTCCTGGACGTCACAACAAGATATACATTTTGAAGAATTGTTGCTGGCATTCATCAAAGAGACAATCCAAAGACTATCTTCCTTCTCCTGTATTACTCACTGGCAAATTGAGAATGAACCATTGGATCCATCCGGCCCATCCAAACATACAGTCCCAATTGATCTGCTTACCAAGGAAGTAGCTACTGTGCGGGAGTTCGATTCATCACGACCAATTGTACTCACCGTTTGGGGAAATGAGACAGTGAAAAGAAATACGATTGCGACGCTTCACTCGCATGCGGATGTAATTGGAGTTGATCTGTACTACAAAGTCCCTTTCCTTAAATGGTTCTTTGTAGGACCAAGACAGTCTGAGGAGAAGTTGCAAGCAACACTACAACATACAGGCAAAGAATATTGGATAACAGAACTTCAAGCAGAGCCTTGGGAAGAGGGAAATGTATTTGCAGAAGGGTTTGTTTCCAAGACAATGAATACTTCGATCCTGATTGAAAATATAAAGCAAGCAAAGAAAATACATCCTTCTCGCATCTATCTTTGGGGAGCTGAATATTGGTATTGGAAGAAGGAGCATGGAGATGGCTCTCTGTTCGAAACAGTCAAGAAAGTAATACAAAGGTAGCTGCCAATCGCACAGTAGTCGTATCCAAGATCCTATCTGTAGTTACAGGAAAATGTTGATAAGGATGGTTAATAGATCGGAGTACTGAAAGCCTCCCGCTTTTACACCTCCGAGGTGTAATCTGGAGATTTGCATGTGGCCCAGTTGAAATGCGCCCTTTACATGATTTTGATATCTATGATATATTCAGAAAATAGAATATATGAAAAATATCTTTGTCCTTGAATCCCAAATCTATACATCTTTAGCACATCCCAAACGTCTAGAGATCTTACATCTCCTCTCGCATGGATCGTTGTCGGTTTCTCAAATTGTGCAAATGACCGGATGTATGCAAGCCAACGTCTCGCAGCACTTAATGATCCTCAAGAAATTACATTTAGTCATTTCCGTAAAGCAAGGACAACAGCGCTTCTATGAACTAGCCTCTGCAGAGTTGAGCAAGATGTTTGAAGCGAGTCGTTCGATTCTCTTATCCCGCAATGGTGTGGCCAAACTTGATTCTTTAAATCG
>CAZNKS010000053.1:0-6104 GCA_964574065.1 uncultured Pseudomonadales bacterium
CATTTTTAGTCATTCTGCTTTCCTATGGACTTTTTCATCTGCAACGCACAGGAAAAGCCGGGAGAATCGTTACAATTGGAATAATCCTGGGAATTTTGGTTGCTTTTGTAGGTCTCTTTCCAATCAATACAGGATTCCCGATGCCACAAGCATACTTTGATACAGTCTTTAAAATCTTTCCTACCTGGAAATAGGTCTTCCAGGGATAAAGGGACTACTATCCTTTGATTTTTTCCTTTTCCTCTGGTATACTAGCCCTTCCTTCTGGTATACAGCCAGAGCAGAAAGGAAACTATGAAAACCTCCATCCACCCCAAGTGGAACCACCAAGCGACTGTTATTTGCGCTTGTGGAAACACCTTCCAAACTGGATCAACTCTCGAAGAAATTCGCGTTGATATTTGTTCAGCCTGTCACCCTTTTTATACGGGTACAATGAAGTTTGTTGACACCCAAGGTCGTGTTGACCGCTTCATGAAAGCTCGTGCAGCTGCAGCAGCAAATGCCAGTGGCAAGAAGAAAAATGACAAAAAGTCTGCTCCAAAGGCAGAAACCAAGTCCTTAAAGGAGCTTTTGGCAGAAGAAAAAGCCAAGCTTGCAAAAGCAGAAAAAGAACAGGCAGCTGAAGCCAAAACTGAGTAGCTATACAAGAATTTAAGGTCCTGGGAATGAGTTCTCATTATGAACTCACCCAGGACTTTTTGGAATGATATGTATGATGCTGTGCAGAGAAAGGCATACGCAGTAGACTAAAAGCTATGGATTATCTACAACAACAAATTGACGAGCTGAACACAAAGATTGCTGAAAATGAGGCACTTCTTTCAGATCCAGAACTTGCTCCCTTAGCTGAGGCAGAGCTTGAGTCATTGCGTGGTCAGCGTGATGTTCTCCAGGAATCACTGGATCACATTACCAAATCACAAGAGAAGGCTGCAGCCAAAGTTTCCTATGATAACTGTATCTTAGAAGTTCGTCCTGGTGCTGGTGGAGACGAAGCCAAGATTTGGGCAGCTGAACTGTTACGTATGTATCAGCGCTTTGCCGAGATGAAGAAATTCAAAATTGAGATGATTGAAGAAGATATTATGAAGGTGGTAGGAAAAGGCGCGTATGATTTGTTTGCCTATGAGTCAGGGGTACATCGGGTACAACGAGTCCCTGCTACTGAGGCTCAAGGGCGCATTCATACTTCGACAGCATCGGTTGCTGTTATTCCAGAACTTCCAGAAAGTAGTATTGAGATTCGTGAAGAAGATCTTGATTGGCAGTTCACCCGTGCAGGAGGACATGGAGGACAGAACGTGAACAAAGTGTCAACTGCGGTTCGCTTGACCCATCGACCGAGCGGGATTGTTATCTCAGCGCGCACAGAACGTTATCAAGCCCAAAATCGCCAAATTGCATTAGAACTTCTACGTGGAAAGCTGTGGGAGATGGAAGAAGCTAAGCGAGCTAAAGAAACAGGCGCTGCGCGTCAAGCAATTGGTCGCGCTATGCGTGCCGAAAAGATTCGTACCTATAACTTTCCTCAGAACCGCGTGACGGATCATCGTATTCATGTTTCCTGGTATGACCTGGAAAACATCGTGAATGGATACTTAGATGAAGTTGTCGCTGCTCTGCATGATGAAAAGAATTGGGAAAAAGAAGGATCAAGTGAGGATGAAGAGTAAGTTTAAGAAAACTTTCCTTTCATCATTTTGATGATGTCTTTCACCCGCAGGTCATAGCTACTTGTGTCTTGTTGTAAACGAGTGAATTCAGGTGCTTTTGATTGAACACTGTAGAATTCAACTATAGATTTTGCCACATCTTCATAATCACTATCCTCTGTCAGTCCATTCGTCTTCATCACGAGAACAACTGCTTGTATGAGTTCAACGACATTTTTTGCTTCTTGATCTGTCGCTACATGATCTCGAATATATCTTCGTATTGAACCCAATTGAACGTCTCGATCCTTAGAAGTCTCTCCTCGTTTAAATGAATACTTTTTTTCGCCATCGGCCATATTATTCTCCACTTTCTTGTAAGGTTACGGTTGTGCTCTTTCGATCACCATCACGAATATACTCAACAGCCACCTTATCTCCAACTTTCTTTTTGGCAATGAGTGCTGAAAGAGCCTTTTCATCTTCTCCATTACTTGTGGTTACGTCAACACCATCAAATTTTGTGATGATATCTCCCTCTTGAAGACCTGCTTGCGCTGCGGCAGATTTTTCTACGACCTCCATAACCATGGCTCCGGCTGGAACGTCATTGAGTAATGCTGTTTGCTTTGGGATCATGCGATACGAAACTCCTAAGAAAGGCCTTGAAAACTTCCCTGTTTGATTAAAGTTCGTAAGTGATTCTTTAATCACATTGATAGGGAGTGCAAATCCAATTCCATTCGCCCCTTGTGCAACTGCCACATTGACTCCAATCACTTTCCCACTAGCATCGAGCAGCGGACCGCCTGAGTTCCCAGGGTTAATGGCAGCATCGGTTTGAATGACATTATCGAGTCGTTCTGCAAAGCCACCGAAACTGTCACCCGCTGTGATCCCTCGTCCCAGACCAGAAATAACTCCAGTTGTGACTGTGTGACGAAACTCTCCTAATGCAGTTCCAATTGCGATCACGGATTGTCCAACTTTGAGTTGATCCGAATCTCCCAATTCTACAGGAGGAAGTGATGCCTCAACTTGAAGGATTGCTAGATCATTGGCAGGATCACGATAGATTCGTTTCACTTCATGTTCTTTGCCATCTTTGGTGATGATGTGATATTTTGCGCCGGTATCAGAAACAACGTGTTTGTTTGTTACCACAAGCCCACTTTTATCCACGACGAAGCCTGAGCCAATGTCTTGTTCAATTTGGCGTGTTCTGCCTGTGTCCTGTTGCGGCAACTGTGAAGGAAAGCCAAACATTCCAAATGGATCAAATTCAAAGAGAGGACTACGACGGAGGATACGTTGCTCTTTCGTGATTGAGACGGTTAAAACACTCGGAGAAACGCGTTCAGCAACGGATACGACATTGGACTGATCGTTTACGATCATTGTAGATCCATTGGTAACGGAATTTGCCACTTGTGAGGCTCTTTTGGTGATCACGTCCAGCGGTTTGATCACAAATAAACGATCAGCCAGAGCTCCACCGAGTGCGGATCCGATGAGTAATAAAAATAGAAAAAATACTGTCAACAAATTTTTCATACACAACTCACTTTCTCTTGTCTATGCAACGTATGTGTATCTTTTACTCTATAATCATTCATTCTGAAGAATTGCTGAAAGATTGTGCATGAAAATATAAAGATTATTTTATCTTCAACACTTCCTCGACAGCTCGATCTAACTGTGGATCTTTTTTCTCTTCCAAGTTCTTTTTTGCCTCTTCTGGAGTCACTTTTACTTCAATAGTTGGCTTCAAACCCTTCTCATGGATCCAGTCACCACTCGGGAGCAACCATTTCGCAACAGTCACATGTAGTCCTGATCCATCTGGAAGTTCTTGTGCATCTTGCACGGAGCCTTTTCCGAAACTGTTCTCACCGATTAGGGGTGCTTTCTTTCGATCACGCAGTGCGCCGGAAACAATCTCTGAAGCACTAGCACTTCCTTTATTCATCAGCACTGCCACTGGCATCGTGGTTAAACGACCCTTTTTTGTTGCGTAGTACGGAATTTTCTCGTAGCGTCCTTCTTGGGTGACGACTACACCATCGGGAATGAACTCACTGGCTATGCTCACAGCTTCTTGTAGATATCCACCAGGGTTATTGCGGACATCAAGGATGACTCCAGATACTGACTTATCTGCAATGATCGTATCCACTGCTTCTTTCCATTCCTCATTCGTTCTTCCACCAAATTGAGACAGTTTGAGATGTGCAACCTTCTTGCCATCTTTTTCAACAAAAGTCAGTTCTACAGAAGGAACCACAATTGTTTCACGAGTAAGAGTTTTGTCGAATGTTTGACCCTGTTCACGAAGGAACGTAATGGTGACATTGGTACCTTTTTCTCCTCGAATCAAGGAAACAACTTCTGGAACAGTTAAACCTGTTACTTCCTTATCAATTCCTTTTTTCTCATCTTTTACACGAATAACGTAATCACCTGCTTGAATGCCTGCTCGTTCTGCGGGAAGACCTTTGAGAGGAGCAAGCACAGCAATTGCTTGATTTCGATATCCTAAAGACATTCCGACACCTTCAAATTCGCCATTTAAATCATCTTGGGTTCGTTTCTGTTCTTCCTTGGGAAGATACAGCGTATATGGATCTCCAAGAGAGGCTGTCATCCCCGCGATCGCTCCATCTACCATTTTGCGAGGATCCATTTTACTCGGATCAACGTATTGTTGTTCGAGCCGTTGCCATACGTTCCAGAATGCTGTGAAATCAACATTTTCGTATTTTTCCGGAACTTTGGTGTTCAGCAATTTTGTGGAAGGAAGCACGGCAAGCGCTTTTGAAAGCAAAGGCACTTGTTTGCCAGTTCCAAAGCGAAATCCAATCACTCCTCCCAAGATGATTAGAAGGAGTGCAAAGATTATATTTCGTACTTTTGTGACAGTTGAAGACATGAAGTGTCAGTGTACCACAAAGGGTACAAAAATGACTATCCTCTTATAATGTCGTCACAAATGGGAGCAATGCAACGTGACGAGCTCGCTTAATCGCTACCGCTAAAGCTCTTTGTTGTTTGTTTGACAATCCAGTTCGTTCACGTGGGAGGATGGTTCCTGACTCTCCTAAGAATCGGGAAAGAGTTGCAGTGTCTTTATAATTAAAGGAGAATTTTTCTCCTTTTCGGGCGATTGCTCTACCCATCATTGGTCGTTTAATAACTTTCTTTGGCATACGTTTTTCTTTCAAATGTACTTTTTAAAATGGGATGTCATCACTGACATCACTGGTAGCTGGAGCTTGCTGCGTTGCTTGGGTGGTATCGGCTTCAGGATAGGAATAATCTTGTGATCCACCGCCAGCTGTAGCATCGCGGTTGGCAGAAGGACTCAAGATAATTACTTGATCGGCAACAATTTCTACTGTTTCACGCTCTTGACCTTCTTTGGTCGTCCACTTGCGGTTTTGAAGTCTTCCTTGCACATAGGCTTTACTTCCTTTTTTGAGCATTTGGCCGCAAATTTCAGCAAGCTTGCCCCATACCACAATACGGTGGTACGTGGTTTCTTCCTGACGCTGACCACTTCCTTCACTGGTTGTCCAGCTACGGTTTGTCGCAAGTCCCATAGTACAGACAGCACTCCCATTGGGGGTGTATCGAAGCTCTGGGTCACGGGTAAGATTACCGATTAATTGAACTAAGTTGAGTGATCGTGCAGACATAACTTCCTCCTAAAAAACCTCTTACTCTTTCTCCTCTATAGTATCAGTTTTTACGGTTTGCGCATCGGCAATTTCTTCGTGAATTACGAAGAGCTCACGCATAACGTCATCCATAAGGCGGACATCGCGTTCAAAAGCCTGGGCGACAGCCGTATCCATCTCGATAATGAACAGCACATAAAATGCTTCGCTCTGCTTGGAAATAAGGTATGCAAGCTGTCTTTTTCCTAAGGATTCATGGGAAACTATTTTCCCTTTCTTTCCCTCGACTAGCTTGGTAATCTGCCCGACAAATGTTTTCATTTGGTCGGCAGTGTATTCTGATGGTAGAAGAACCATCAGTTCGTATTGTTTGACCATAGTGGTCCGTCCCTTCTATACCCTGAATCGTGAAAGGTATGGATTCTCTCCAGCGGCGAAAGCCTTGGAGGACGATTCAAGAAGGTGTAGTATACCAGAGAACAGCCAGAAGAGCAAAAATACCATCTATGCCAACTGCACATATTTCTTCCCAAAAAGATACCCTTGTGAAATTCTTGAAAAACACTTTTCAAAGCCAGAGGAAAAAACACGGCATTATCGCGGTTTCGGGAGGCATTGACTCGGCGGTGAGTCTGACCTTGCTTTGTTGCGCTATTGGTCCAGAATATGTCTATCCTTTGTTTCTTCCCTATGGGGATCAGTCAATCGTAGACAGCAAATTGATAGCCCAATGGAACAAGATTCCAGTCAAGAATTGGAAGACAGTCAATAT
>CAZNKS010000054.1:0-6079 GCA_964574065.1 uncultured Pseudomonadales bacterium
CTTTTGGAGTCGCGGATTAGCAATCCGCTGCAATAGGCCACTATGCGACGCCTCCAGACAATAGGGCTCTATTGTATCTTGAGATGGCTCAAATTTGAAGCCAACTTTGCCTGTTTCCATTTTGCTTCCCTTGCCCTAGGATCAAAGCTACTATGAGTGACGTAAAAATTGACCCATCCTGGAAGAAAGTACTAGCTCCTGAATTTGAGAAAGAGTACTGGGAACCCCTCACCTCTTTTGTAAAACAGGAATATCAGTCAAAGACTGTCTATCCTCCTGCCAAGCAAATCTTTCGAGCCTTTGAGATGTGTCCGTTTGAGAAGGTAAAGGTCGTGATTGTAGGTCAGGACCCCTACCATGGTCCTGGGCAAGCCAATGGTCTCTCATTTGCCGTAAATGAAGGGATTGCTCTTCCTCCCTCACTCCAGAATATTTACAAAGAAATCCGCAGCGACCTTGGAGTTGAGCCACTGCAATCTGGTGATCTTTCCCGCTGGGCAAAGCAAGGGGTCTTAATGCTCAATGCTGTACTAACAGTGGCCGCCAATATGCCTACTTCACACAAAGGCAAAGGCTGGGAAGTATTTACCGATGCAGTTATTCAGAGTTTAAATGAGAAGCGGGAACACATCGTCTATATGCTCTGGGGACGATATGCACAGACTAAGGGTGCTGTCATTGATCGGGAGAAAAACTTGGTCTTGGAATCTGGTCACCCTTCTCCATTTTCTGCTACGCTTTTCTATGGACACCATCACTTTAGTAAGGCAAATACCTATTTGATGCTCAATGGAGAAGAACCAATTGATTGGAGATAAGTAATGCGGAGGGGGAGGGATTCGAACCCTCGATATCTTGCGATATGGCGGTTTAGTAAACCGCTGCACTAAACCACTATGCGACCCCTCCAAAAATTGGTTCCTCACCGTGGAACCACTATTCTACCAGAGAAAACAATATTTGTGGTAGAGTGAGGTGGTATGCAGCGTGATAACACTTTTGTCACCTATCTTCTGGAAGACGTGTTCTCGGCAATCCCTGGTATTACTGCCAAATCCATGTTCGGAGGATTTGGTTTGTATCAACATGGAAGAATATTTGCGATTATTAGTGATGACATTATCTACATGAAAGTGAATGAAACAAATAGATCGCAGTATGAACGATATGGATCCAAACCCTTTACTTATACTGCCAAAGGTAAAATAGTTTCTCTTTCGTACTGGCAGCTTCCTGATGAAATTCTAAGTGATGAGATACTACTCTCTCAATGGATACTGCAGTCTGCATCCCTTTCTTCCCAAAAGAAGAAGTAATCATAGATTTTGTGCTACGCTGGATATTGTGGCAAAAAAACAATCACGAATAACCTCCTATATTTACTTGTTGATTAACACTCTCTCATGGGGAGCTTTCTTGCCGATCGTAAAGTGGGGGTTTTCTTCCATGACCCCCTTTCGGTACTTACTGTATAGATATGCTCTTGCCGCTTTTCTTTCTGTACCCATTATCATGTACTTTTGGCCTAGGATCCACAAAAAAATCCTAGCACTAAAGCGAATCTTTTTTATTGAATTATTAGGGACAACCCTGGCATTAAGCTTTTTATATACAGGACTCAACAAAACTAGCGCATTAGAGGCAAACCTCATTGCTACCACTCTCCCAATTTTTTTGACCCTAGGAGGCATCTTTTTCTTGTGCGAAAAAGAAGAGAAACAAGAATGGATAGGGCTTGTCATCTCTTTTATCGGGACACTCTTTCTTGTTATCGAGCCATTATTCTTCTCTGCCTCCCACGTGTCAGGATCATTTATGGGTAATATGTTTGTGATTGTTCATAATCTTCTTACTACTGCCTACTTTTTACTTGCCAAAAAGTATTATTCCCAATATCCAAAGTTATTTGTCAGTAGCATAAGTTTCTTTGTAGGCTTACTCTCTTTTGCAGCATTTTCATTGGCTGAAACACAGTTCTCATTGTCAGCATTCCTATCAGCAGCAACAGCGGACTTTTCATCATTTTCGACTTGGATGGTAGTTGGGTATGCAGCAATTTTTGGCTCACTCATTGGGTATACAGCGTACATTAAGGGGCAAGATGGAATTGAAGCCTCAGAAGCATCGTTGTTTGCTTATTTGCAGCCTGCAGTATATATACCCGTTGGGTATCTACTCTTACGAGAAAAAGTAACCCCTCTTCAGGTTATTGCGCTGATCATCGTGATTACTGGAGTGATAGTTGCCCAGCGGCGCAAGAAAAGGAACTAATACACAAATCTCCAGGGTTTTTCTGCTGCTTTCGTGATACCAATTCGAGGAGTCACCCTGTAGTCTGTCACTGTTTTCCCAACGTCTTCTATATACAAAGCATCAGAGTTGACCATATCAACAGCATTCTGCGAGAGAGTAATGCCAAAGGCAGTACAAAGTTTGCCAGGACCATTGGTCAAATCTGCAATTCTTTTGGCTTTTCCGGCTCTATTTTCCTGCATCTGCTGTATACCTTCTATTGGAATGACAGAACGAATGAGCACTGCCCCAGCACAATCCTTTACCTCCGTAACCACATTGAAGCAGTAATACATGCCATAAATAAAGTAGACATAGGAATACCCACCTTCCAGATATAAAGGCGCCGTGCGTTTGGTTCGCCCCACAAATGCATGGCAGGCTGGATCTGTTTCTCCTAGGTATGCTTCTACTTCACTTATTTCCCCTACCAGCTTTCCTTTGGGCGAATGAAAAATGAGATGTTTTCCAAGCAAATCTTTGCTCACTTCAAGGGTGGGACGTTCGTAAAAGGAACGAAGTAATTTCATGGGTTATGCTGGTTCAGGAAGAAATGGTGAGGAAACAACTTCAACATCGGGATTTCTCTTCACCTTCTTTCCAGATCGTACATATGCTGTCCGATACGAAAGGTAAGGATAAACAACCTGTTCGTTGACAGCAAGCTGAGAATGCTGGTGAAATTCATGTCGTATGCTATCTATGGTAAGTGAAAACCTTTCTGATGAATGAACTTCTCCTTTTTCTGGGTAAAAGTTTGAATGCGCTGCCCATTCTTCCAACTGTGCAAGTGACGTAATCACTGCTCTACAAAAGGCTACTGCATATACTGAAAGCTTCCCTACTTCCACTTCTTCATCAGCAAGCAGCGATACAGGGTATATTCCATCTTTATCGGTAGTAAACGACCAAAACCAAGGAAGATTCCCTTCACTACTACTGCGAGAAATGATGATTCGTTTGTAGTGCTCAAGAAAGTTTGGATGAAAAACAGTAGGTTTTGGCCAACCGGTTTGTTGGATCGATAACATGGCTGTGCACAATGAAAGAAACGCATCATTGTGATCACTTGTTCCCTCTTTATGTAAAGCATATTGAAGTGCTTGTAAAGTTAGCTCTTCAGTTTGAAGCGCTTGTTTCGTCCTTCTATATCGAGGGATTAATCTTTTCCATTCAAGTGCCATAGCTCCCCCTAGTACCAGTAAACATCTCAATGTAAGCACATTGTACAGCGTGTGTTAGAAGAAGTTGAGAAATTTAAATTTCTTTAAAGGTGTAACATTCAAGCACATCACCTATTTGGAAGCGAACCATCCCGCGGAAAACAATACCGCATTCATTTGGAGCTTTCACACTTTCGACATCTAGTTTGCCTTGTTTCATGGATCGGATCTTGGGATCACCAATTTCGTTTCCCTCTCGCTTAAGATGAAAATAGATATTTTGTCCACGCTTGAGTTCACCTTCTGTGACTTTGCAGCCTGCAATCTTGTCACCTTTGATTTCAAACTGAGCAATGATTTCAGCTGATCCTAAAACTTGTTCATTGGCCTTTGGATTTAAAAATGCAAATACTTGCTTCTCTAAATCTTCAAGCATTTCATAAATAATTTTATATGTCTTAATTTTCACGTTGTGTGTTTCAGCTAATTCTTGAACGCTTTTGGGAACCTTGACTTGAAACGCAAGGATACGTGAGCCTGTCGTCTGCGCAAGTAACACATCTGATTCCGAGACTTCACCAATTCCAGATGCAATCACAGTAACTTCTGCTGGCATGCTCCCAACAAGTGCTTCCAAAGAACCTGCGACATCGGCTTTGAGCATGACTCGAAGTTTATTCTCTTCGCTAGCAGTTACTGCCCTTGCCACTTTCTCTACTTTGCTCCCAGCTTCCGCTGTTATGACATTTCCAACCGTCGGAACTTCAGTCCATCCAAGTACTCGAACTGGCATAGAAGGAGTTGCTTCTTTGACTTGTTTTCCAGCTGCATCAGTCATGAGACGCACTCGTTCTACTTTCTCACCAACGAAAAACTGGTCTCTTGGTTTGAGGGTTCCAGCCTGCACGAGCACAGTGGCATAGACACCTGTATGTGGATCTTTCCCCGACTCGATAACTACTCCTTTGAAAGGAGCGGTCGTATCCCCTTTTAAATCAGCAACATCTGCAACAAGAAGAAGCAAATCGAGCAAATCATTCAATCCTTGTTTTGTCTTTGCACTCACTTCCACAGCAGAGACATTCCCTCCGAATCCTTCCAAAAACACTTCATGTTCCGCAAGTTGCGTTTTGACCCGAATGACATCTGCACCTGGCATGTCAATTTTGTTAATCGCAACTACATATTCCACACCAGCTTGTTTAATATGTTGAATAGATTCGATGGTTTGTGGTCTGACGCCATCATCAGCAGCAACAACCAAGACGACAATATCAGTCACGTTGGCACCTCGTGAACGCATCTTTGAAAACGCTGCGTGACCTGGAGTATCAATAAACGTGAGGGTTCGTTTGTTATATTCAATTTGATAGGCACCGATATGTTGAGTAATTCCGCCTGCCTCTCCGCCTGCCACATTTGTTTTGCGAATGGCATCCAACAAAGAGGTTTTGCCATGATCAACATGGCCCATAATAGTAATGACTGGTGGTCGGTTCGTAAGTGCCATTCTTTCCCTTCAAGTGCAAGCTATTGCACCAATGTGTTTGTATCTTCCGCAGTCGTGACTGCTTCTGGTTCTTCTGGTGCAAATTCTGTTTGATCTGTTTCTGGTTGGGTGGTTTCTCCGGCGATCGTAATCTTCCAGCCAGTTAATTTGGCAGCCAGACGAGCATTTTGCCCATTGCGTCCAATTGCCAAAGACAGCTGGTCATCAGGACAGACAACCTTTGCAACTTTGGTTTTGTCTTCCAGGGTTACTTTCAAATGTTCTGCAGGAGCGAGTGCAGCTTGAATAAAGACGCGCTGGTCATCTGAGTACTGGATAATGTCGATCTTCTCGTTATTAACCTCTTTAATCACCTCTTGAACACGGACTCCTTTTTGTCCGACACAGGCTCCGACTGGATCGACTCCTTCTTGAGCTGACGCCACTGCAACCTTCGTACGAACACCAGCTTCACGAGAAATCGCTACAATTTTTACTGCTCCAGAAGATACTTCTGGGACTTCACGCTCGAAAAGCTTGGCGATTAATTGCTTGTCTCCACGAGAGACAATAATTGTTTTGCCGCGATGGGTTTCTCGAATATCTTTGATGTAGAAGGTCAAACGAGTGTTGATACGATAAAACTCTCCACGCATCTGCTCTTCAACTGGCATCCAGGCTTGTCCACGACCGATGTCAACAATAACGTGTTTGTCATCGAAGCGAATGACTGTTCCCTGCACCAGTGTTCCAATTTTGCCAGAGTAATCTGCAATAATAGCGTCTTTTTCGGCTTCACGGACTTTTTGGAGGATAACTTGTTTTGCGGTTTGAGCTGCAATACGACCAAATCCAGGTGGAGTGACGTCTTTTCGTGCCTTTCCGGAAACTTGGAACACACGAGATTCACCGGTGTCTTCGTTGACATCAACGTCAAAATCGTCTTCCACAAATTCTTTGTCTGGATTGGTCAAAAGCCAGTCTTTTCGATAGGCTGCCTTAATTGCTTCTTTGATAGCAGTAATGATTGTTGCTACTTCAATTCCTCGCTCAGATGCGATTTGAGCAGTAGCACTTGCAAATTCAGTTCGTGCGGCGGTATTTGAGCTGGCTGGTGCCATAAAAATCCTCACTT
>CAZNKS010000055.1:0-6065 GCA_964574065.1 uncultured Pseudomonadales bacterium
ATTGCCAGAGTAACTCAGCTGGTAGAGTAGCGGTATCGTAAACCGCAAGTCGGGGGTTCGAATCCCCCCTCTGGCTCCACTCCACACTCTTTGATCCCGAGGATATTTTCCTTTATACTACTCTTCATGGCACATTCTAGGCTCGAACATCATGAACGCAGCGTCCTTTTGAAGCAAACTCTGATCTTCACAGGTTCTGGAGTCGGACTGATTATCGCTTTTTTGTTTTTGATTTTGCCCGCTTTTATTCGAGTGATGGCACTTCGAAACCTAGGTTCAAAGATCGTAATTGAGGACACAGCTATTCTCCCTGCTCGTCCTTTTTTGGCAGAGCCATTTAGTGCCACCTCTTCTGCGTCTATAGACCTTACTGGAAATGCACAAGCAGGGTTTAAAGTGATTTTGTTACATAATGGCGTTGCAGGTCTGGAAACCACAGCCAGTGAAAATGGATCTTTCACTTTCTCAGATGTATCTTTGACTGATGGAGAAAATGTTTTTACGGCTGTAGCTGAGAATGACAAAGAAGAGCGAAGCAATCCTTCCAGTGAGGTGCATATTAGTTTAGTCAAAGATGCTCCAAAGCTTGAGGTGACACAACCAGCGGATGGGAGTGAAATTACCAAACGCAAAGACAATCCAGTGACCGTAAAAGGAACCACTGATAAAGGAAACAAAGTATATATGAATGACCGCATGCTCTTTGTTGCCAATGATGGCAGTTTCTCTGGGGCAGTCCAACTCAGTGAGGGAGAGAATACGATCGTTGTGAAAGCAGTTAATCCAGCTGGGATTGAGAGTGTTTCCGAACTGAAGCTGTCGTATAGACCATAAGAATTCCCAAAAAAATCAGCACAAACGGATGAAAGAGTGTATTTGAAAACAATGCATGCACGCTGGTGACAAGTAGTGCAGCAGTGAATGGGCTTGCTACCAAAGATATGGACACCAATTCCTTTCCTATCCACAGCCAAACTATCAGGCCAACAATTCCCACTGATGAAAAGACAAACAAATATGAATTTTCTGGGGCTGAAGAATGATTTGGGACAGTTACACCTTCTTTTATTTGAGTCGGAATCTGCTCCTTTTTGGCATACCACCCATTTCCCAGAAGAAAGGTCTGGGGTGAAAGTGAAGAGAGTGCTTGCTGATTGCTTTCAACCCGTGCGGTGATACTTGCTGTTCGTTCCAGCTTCACTCCTTCCCCTCCGGGACGAGGAAGAAGCAGAATTCCTGCAATGCAGAGGGGAATCCAGATGAGTGTTGCAAGACTGCGCTGTATCCACGCAATCCATGCTATCCCAATAAAGAGGGCTAGATATGATGCTCGCGAGTATGTGAGTAATACGGCTATGGTGCAAACAACTGCATACAACAGGTAGAGCTTCGAAGACGATTTAAAACGCTGAAGCAGAGAAACAATAACTCCCATGACCAACAAGATACCGGTAAACCCTGGGTCAAAAATTGTTGAGATCAAACGATAGTAGTGATCATCCCACCCAAGCAAAACAAGTCCACGTGTATCTGGAAATACTGCATACTGAAAAAAACCAAGTAGCGCATACAAACCAATGCTTACCAAGAATCCATGTAGAAGATGCAAAGGTCGTATGAATTTTTGCTGCACTAGAATCCACAGGGATGCAGCAAATAAAAGAATCATTTCAAAGCGAAGCAGGTACAGTACTCCAAAAAGAAATCCATTGCTTCCCATCGAGAAATGAGAAAAAATTGAGAGCAAGATAAGAGAGGCAAATACTATTAACAGATTCCCTACTCTACTCTTTCCCATAGTAAAGATCTTTTTTGGGAAGAGCGCGATGGTGGTCATGACTACGAGGGAAAGCAGAACGTCAGAAAAGTAGAGCGCAACTCCATTTCCGACTTCAACTCTTCCTAGTTGCCCAAGAACAAGTGTCCCAGCAGTGAGAACTAAAAGGATGCGTAGGAAAGAATGGAGTATATTTGTTTTCATTTGGTTGTCGTTTTAATACGCTCCAGCAAAAAGAGACGGACATAAAGCGAATGCAGACTCATCATATACGCCATGACGAACCCAGGAAGTCCATCCAAGAAACCAAGTTTAAAAATAAAGTTATACATAAACTTTCCCAGTGGATAGGTACACAGTTGAAAGAATACTTTCATCTGGTTGCGTTCACCTTGTGAGAATCGATGATCTGCTTCTAGCTTTGTATAGCGAATGATTTTTGCGAAGAATGATTCTATTGATTCATGCGGGCTGTGATACAGTTGGCCCGACAGTTTTCCGACTCTTCCCTGTACCTCCCAAATTTCATGGACTGGCCGGATGAACGTTCCACTCTTCGTTCGTGCAAAACGCAAGATCCATTGATTCGCAATCTCTCCATGCGTGGATTTTTTCTTCCAGAAAAAATCCACTCGTTGTATATACATTCCGTCAAATTGCTCGGATTGTTTGGTGGAAAAAAAATGGATGAGTGCTGTTTTGAGACTGGAAGAAACCCATTCATCAGCATCGATATGCAGCGCCCATGGAGTCTGGACATAGTCATTGGCTTGATTTCGCTTCGACGCAAACGAGAGATCAGCAGATAGTTTGATTCGGTTGATATGATGCTTTCTGGCAATTTCCAGCGTTGTATCGGTTGAGCCGTCATCAGCAATGAGGATGTGTTCACAAAAATCCAGCGACTGCAAAACTCGTTCGAGCGTGGCAGCACTATTCTTGGTGAGGATAACGGCAGTGATCGGGAGTGTAGCTGACATGGTTATTTCTTCTGTGAACGTAACATTGAAATTGCACGCAGGGTAAAGAGGGGTTGCACAAGGACCCGAGACACCAAAACTGCCAACGGGGCACCAGAAAGTCCCATGGTTTTCGTTAGATACACGATGAGTGCTAAGAGAGTAATGAGTCCAATTGCGTAGAGGCCGGCAAGCGTTTTGATTTTATTCTTAATAAGAAAGAGAGGATTTAATACATTATTCATCCCTGTTATCCAAGCAGATAAAGAGAGATAGAAAAGGAGAGGTAGCATCGGACGCCATTTATCTTTCAAAAAGAAGATGATGATATCTTGAATCCTAGACATGTTTATCAAGAAGACCGGAACGAGCATGAGTAGCGCAACTGGAATCAGCAGTCGAAGGAATGCCTTCGATAATCGATCAGGATCTCCTTTGATTCGACCATAAATTGGGAGTGAAACTTGTGCAACCGCTGTCCCTAGTTCAGCGATACTGCTTCGAGTTAAATTGAATGCTGTTTGGTAATATCCAAGCTGTGTTGCCCCAAGCATTCTTCCTACCACCACGTTATCAAAATTTTGCTCAGCAAATGTCAAAATCCCAGCAATGTTTATCCATTTCCCTGGATTTACAATTTCTAAGAATACTTTCCTCGAGAATTTAAGTTTTGGCCATGTTTTTATTAAGAGATATGACAATACTACTTCACACAACGCGGCAATCACCATGCTCCAAATGAGGCCTGCAGCTGTATGGAACGTTCGTACAAGGACGATTGCACTGACTACATCAATAAGCAGTAAGGTCGCCCGAAAGCCAACCTCCTTATGGAATTCCAAATTTTTTTGGAAAGCAACAATGGCGGGATTGATGGCTCCTTTTACAAGAGGAATAAGTGACACAATTAGCAACAACGGAAAAAGCCCTTGATCATGAAAGAAGGATGGCAGGACAAAAGAGAGGAGAAAAATTGTAAACGAAATCAGTGCTCCTCTACAGACCGAAACTAAAAAAGCAGTATTTAAGAAATATGTGAGTGGACGAGAGTCTCTCACGATTACAATGTTTATTCCCGTTTCTGTAATCATTTCTAAGAGACCAAGAGCTAAAGCAGCAAGACCAAATAATCCCACCTCCCGAGGAGACAAATAGCGGTAGGTAATGAGAATTTTGGCAAAAATGATACCTTTGGCCAAGATGCGATAGATGCCTATCCAGCCGAACCCCTTTAAAAAATCCTTAGAATATCCCATGAGAAGATTGTACACGAAAGGAAGGTTCATCGTTACCGTAAGGCGGAATCTTCTTCAGCTCTTTTGGAGTACCCTTCTGTAGTCCCTTGCATCACAGCAGAATCAGCTGTCAGCTGCAAAACAATCAAATAGAGTGCCCCCTTCAAACTTGGCACATATCGTATGTTTTTGAGGATTGTATAAAGCAGATACAACGCAATGGTTCCGCCATACACAGTGCGAAAAGCTGATGCCACAAACAGCAAGGGAAGAAATGAGATCCATACTGCGTAGCGAAGAAAAATGAGTGCGACTTTCCCGCGAAATGTCTTGCTATATCCATCTCCAAACGCATGTTCATAGATCATGCGGTAGAAGGAAAACAGTGAGGTTCGTGGTCTCCAATAGACGAGTGCGTCTTTGGCAACATGGATTTTTATTTTCTTGGTTTTTAATCTTCTGGCAAACTCATAGTCTTCTGCATACCGATATCGTTCGTTGAATCGACCTGTCTTTTCAAAGGCTGCTTTGGTAATTCCCATACTCCTTGTTGCTGGCAAAAAAGTGTTGGGATCCAAATTCTTTGGCATCACCAGAACGTATGGGATCATTGCTTTCTCAAAAGTTGTGTTTGCTTCGCCTGCATAGAATCCTGCAACAACATCGGCTTTCTTAAGTTCTTCCCGCATGTGGACAACCCAGTCTTTGTGAAGCCTGCAACCAGCATCCGTAATAAGGATGTGCTCATACTTAGCTGCATCAATAGCTTTGTTTCGTCCGACTGCTCTATTTGCATCGTTGGAGAGCTCCAGTAGTTTTATGCCTAAGTCTTGTTGATAGGATTTGATTATGTCCTTTGTTTTATCTGTCGAACCGGCATCAGCAATGATCACTTCATTAGGAAGCCTTGATTGATCCAGGATGGAATCGAGGAGACGAGCGATGCTCTTCTCTTCATTCTTGGTTGTAATGATCAAAGATGTCATCATAGGAAATCACAATCACCAGGTATTTTAACGCATCCACAGGGAATCGTAGAGGTTATAGAGGTTTTCCCATGTTTGTTTCATTGCCCAATCTGAGGCGCGTTTAGTTTTTTCTTGCACTTCACGCGTGTGTATCCCCTGCAATACCTCCCCTATTCCCTTCTTATCTTTTGCTATTGCTATTTCAGTAGATATGGGGAGTGCATCCAAATAATCGGACTTTAAGGAATTATGTGTATATGCGATCACAGGGATGTTGCATTGGAGTGCTTCAATAATAGACAAATATGACGAGACACATGCCACCTTGTATTCGGGGAAGACATAACATGCATTTTGAGTGAGTCCCAAATATTGTACGTACTCATTTTGTTGGGTGGAAACTCGTTCTTTCAATGGACCATCACCATATATGTCCAGATAAGTTTTTGATTTTGTTGCGGCTTCGATATATGCAAGGATGCCCGTATCTTCTTCCAACCGTCCGATAAAAACAGCTTGCTTCCCTTTCTGATTCGTTCTTTTAGACACATTACAAGATGCAGCCCCATAGGTAACAAAATCTGCTTTCGTCCCATACCATTTTTGTATCCACTTCCCCACTGCGATATTGCCGTGAGTAAGGTTTGCTGCTCGTAGACGTGCTTTTTTTGCCTTCGCAGTTGGGAGTGAACCTGCTTCAAATCCATGAAACGTGATGAATACCTTTTTCCAGAAGAGGAGAATTCGAAGCGGCCAATACCAAAAAAAGACATCATGGATATGGATAATATCGGCACAAAAGAATTTTGGCAGGTTCCACAACATCCATCCCCACAGCTCATCTCTTTCCACAATTGCTTGTGCTGCTTTCTTAGGAATGAAAGGAAGAGAGAATACAAGTGGCTTTAGTATTCGAGAGTGCAAAGCAGTTGGAAGTCTATGGATTGTAATGCCCTCGTCTTTTTGGATTGTTGGAAGTGTATGGTTGTGTTTGAGAGTGAAGATATCAACACTATGGCCTTTTTGAACTGCAATCTTTGAGATTTCTTTCACATGCTTTTCCACCCCACCAATATGAGGCGAATACAATCTGGACAGCATGACAATTCGCATATTATTTCTTTTG
>CAZNKS010000056.1:0-5663 GCA_964574065.1 uncultured Pseudomonadales bacterium
ATGCTTGTGTGGGTTGGCTTGACCGATCTGTACGGAGCGCAAGACGGAGTCTTTACGCCTATCTTTGACGCTGCCAGTGGTCTTTATAATGCCTGTTTCATCACAAAAGATCACAACCCAACAGTCACCGTCGTACGTGCCCACCAAAATGCCTATCCTGAAGCCGGTAGAGTGCTCTCTGTGGCACTGCAAAAGGTGAATGAGACAGTGGCCGGAGGTACAACAAAGATCGTGTTGGATTCGACACCTTAAATTTGGGAATGTACTGCAAAAAGAAATGGAATGCCACAAAGTGTTTTGTTGCTGGGAACTGAAAAAGAAACGCAAGCCTCACTTCAAATTCTGTTTTGACTCCGTGGGCTCATCCCGAGACAGTAGCCGGGAGAATATTTGAATGTACTACAAGAAGGTGAAAAAAGACGGATTCTTCGGTATTTTCTGACACTATATAGTATGTAGCACTCTGATGCAGTAAGTGCTATTTGGTAAATCTTCGCTAATAAAAGAAGAAGTTGAGGGAACTATTGCTTTCTCACTTGTGCTTTTTGGCAGATAGGGTATTCTTTTTTTTACGTCTTATTGATGTGCCCAAGGAAGGCCGTCTTTCGAGCGTCGTACCCTACTCATAAGGAGAGTATACCATCCTTTGTCTATGTCAAAAAAACCCCTTCTTCCCCGGGGTCGAGCTGCAGCCCTTCCTCATGGCAGCTTACCCGAAATTTTTTCCGTCTATTTACAAAAACTGATCGAAGAAACTGGTGGTCCCAAAGGTCCAATTGGGCTGCAGTTTGTTGCTCGTCCTGAATTGGAACGCGAGCATTTTAACAGTGACGGCATGGACCCGCTCAATGAAGATCATCATGAAGAAGCTCCCGGTCTTGTCTACAAATATCATGGCAAAAAAAAGAAAAATGGAGAGATTGAATACTATGGTCGAGCGCTGTGGACTGTAACTCGCTATTGTGCCAGCTATTGCCGCTTCTGCACGAGAGGCCGAGAAGTTGGATATATGGGCTCTGCCCAACTCAATGAAAATGCAGCTTTAGCCAACAAGGCCTATCTGTCCGATGAAGATTTAGATACAGTAGAGAAATACTTGGATGATCACCCAGAGATTAGCGAACTCATTGTCTCTGGTGGTGATCCACTTACAACGCCACAGCCATATTTCACGAAGATTATGGATCGTCTTTCACGCAGACAATCAGAAGGGAAGCTGGATATTGTCCGTATCGGCACACGGTTTCCCATCCACAATCCCATAGGACTCAAAGACTGGCATTACGAACAACTTGCCAGGCTCAAGAACCCATATCTGATGGTCCACATCAATCATCCTGCAGAGCTAACCTCACAAAGTCTAGCTGTTTTGACCAGATTTCGGCAACAAGCCTTTGCAACGGTCATGTCCCAGACAGTTCTTCTGACCGGGGTGAATGACAATGTGAACACACTCTACGCTCTCTTTATGAAGCTAGCCAAAGAAGGGGTGCGACCGTACTACGTGTTTCAAAACGATGACGTCTGCTGGGCAAAGCACTTCACCGTACCCATGAAGAAAGCAATTAAGATCTGGTCGACGCTCCGTCCTAGACTCTCTGGTGTTGCCGCCACGGCACGGTTTGTCATCGATGTTCCCAAAGGCTATGGAAAAATTCCTTTGCCTGAGGGCGGGGCCTGGGAAGTGGACTATACGAAGGGATACAAAGATTTCAAGGGTACGCAATTTCTCATCTAGGATGTGAAAAGCGTGAAAATAGTAGTGCGTGTTCCACTGACAACTATTCAAGGACTCCTTGTAGCCGCAAAAATGTTTCTATTCCAGTCGCCAGAGATGTTGCGGGAAGTTCCTGATTGGAAACAATAATCTTTCTGTCAGAAGCATTGGTTAAAAATCCCGTCTCCACAATCACTGCGGGGGTCATAGGGTGGATTGCATGTTCGTAGCGCCACCATGCAAAAGCATAGTATCCTCTCATATTCCGAGTGATGTTCGGATCCTCAGCAAGCTTCGTAGCTTCGCCGTATTCCTTCGTGAGTAACAAGCGAAGTGTCTGTGCCTTTCCCGTATAGTCTCGCCAAGGGGAAGCAATCTTGAACCCGGACACATTTCGATCGGTGCTTCCATCGGCGTGAATTGCAATAAAGGCATCGGCAACATAGCCCTTTGGGACAGTGGCAGGAAGAATATCAACCGTCACTCCTTTGGTACGAAGGATAGCCGCTACTTTTTCTGCAATTTCTAAGTTCACTTGGACTTCTGTTTTTCCTCCGCCAGATGAACCCGTATTGCCAATTAAGCGATCAAGCTCTTCAGGTAATTCTTCATTTTTCCAGTGACCAACTTGGAGTCCTACCTTGGCCGGCCCATCCGGTCGCATCCAATTCTGAATCCATGAAAAGGGAGCGTTCTCAGGGGCGGCTGTTTCTGGTTCGCCATACGGAGGAGCACCAGAAATTTGAGGCTGTTTGTTTAGTACCTTGAAAAACAACGCACCACAAAGGATGAGGAAAAATATGGGCAGAAGATATCGTTTCATGAAAGCCAAACTCTACGTTCTTACACTGAAATATTGCTGAAGAAAAGAGAATGCGACAAGTAGTGAGCGCAAATCTTGCTGAAGGCCACTGACAATAGATTCAACCATTGCATCTATTTTTTCTGGGGTATCGAAAGCGCGTATTTCTGCACGATGCGGAGAAGAGCGTTGATCAATCCCGTACAATCCCACGACATAAGGCATTATAGAAGAAAGTCTGAGAAATCAAAAAATATTTGTTGCTAAAAGTATTCATTATCCTGATACACTACATACAGTACACGTTCCCTAAAAGGAGGAATGGTATGAAATCATACGTTGACCGTCTTACTGATAAGAAATCAGAGGAGATGGCAGAGAAGGCAGGAGAGCTGTTCTCCTCACTGCCACATCTTCCCAAAAACATTGTGGAGTTTTTAGTCAAACTCGCACCATTTTTTGCATTGCTTGGCGCGGTGTTAAGTCTACTTTCCAGTCCGGTGCTTGGACTATTGAGTCTACTCAGCTTGATCACCTTTAACCCTTTCATTGTTCTTTCAGTTCTGATTTCCGCAATAGTTGCTCTCGTAAGTGCTGTTCTGTTGTTTTTGGCATACAAGCCATTATCACAACGAAAGCATGCTGGATGGATGCTCCTGTTTTGGAGTAATGTGCTCTCCCTCGTTCAATTTATCCTCGACGTGGTTCTTCGTCAGAGTGGATTAGCAGGTATCATTGGACTGGCGATTGCGTTCTATATTCTCTATGAAATGCGACCATTCTACACAGGCAAGCTGAAAGTCGATTCTACAGCAAAAGGGAAGTAATCCCATTTTTTTGAGTCTATCTAAAAACGGACCACTTTGGTGATCCGTTTTTTGTTATCAAACCTAGATGTTTAGCGTTCCACGAAAGTGATAGCCATTCCGTGCTTGTTCGCACGTCCAGTTCGTCCGATACGGTGCACATAGTCATCGTAGGACTCTGGAGCATCATAATTAATCACGTGGGTGACATCTTCGACGTCGATTCCACGGGAAGCGACATCAGTTGCAAGCAGTACTTGCACTTGATTGCGCTTGAATGCGGTCAAGGCTCGTTGTCGCTGTCCTTGGGATTTGTTCCCATGGATAGCTGCAACACGAAGTCCTCGTTGTTCCAATGCACTGGTGAGTTTTTCTATTCCCCACTTCGTACGTCCGAACACCATGACTTTCTCGAATCCATCTTGGACAAGCAGGTCATGCAACATGTCAATCTTTCTGGTTTTGTCTTCCACATGGATAACATCTTGCTCAACCGTATCGGCGGTTTCATGCGTCTTCACACTAATAGTCACCGGGTTATGCACAAAGGTACGAATCACTTCGTTCACCTTTGGCGTGATGGTAGCAGTGAAGAACAGGGAATGACGCTTAGCGGGCATGTGTGCAATCAAAAACTGCACATCACGGATAAAGCCAATATCAAGCATGCGGTCAACTTCATCAAGGACTATGGTTTGAAATCTTTCCAAACTCAAAATGCGCTGGTTGATTAAGTCTTTTAATCGGCCAGGCGTTCCAATGACGAAGTTGCAACCCCGGCGAAGCTCGTAGGCTTGTCTATCCATACTGGCTCCACCAATGGTGAGCACAGAATAGATACGCATCCCATAGGTGAAAGAGCGCAGTTCATCTTGAATCTGCAACGCTAATTCACGGGTGGGAGCTACAACCAAAATATTCTCATTTCGATTGAGCAGTACTTTATTGACCAGTGGCAATAAGAATGCCGCTGTCTTTCCGGTACCGGTATTGGCAACACCTGTCACATCACGTCCAGCCAAAATTGCAGGGATTGCCTTGTCCTGAATTGGGGTAGGAGTGGTATATCCCTTGACGGTAATATTGTGCGCAAGGGCAGGTTGGAATGCAAAATCAGAGAACTGATGGGAGATTGCAACTGGAGCTGCCTCTTGTGCAGCCACTGCCTTATTCACAAATAAATGTGCTGGCAGTTTTTTAACATGTCGGGCTGGTCTACTCTGGAATCTCCCGCTTCTTGGGGAATTAAAACCAGAACCAGAACGCCCGTGACGATTTCGTTCACGTGTGAACATATATTCTTTCTAATCCATTAACCGCAGAACAACGTTGGTAAAAATAATGATGAGTAACGCTATCAGGGAAGCCACTTAGTCTATACGCCTGAAGCGAGAAAAAGAAGCTCAAAATGAATTTGTAAAAACTAGTATACCCTACCCTTCTCTAAAAAGCAAATATTATAGGATTTCCTCAATATGCTTGAGGAAGCAGAGCGTTCCTTCACGTCTTATTTTTGTATCAACACCCCAATCTGTAGGGTAGGCAGCAGTGACTGTGCTCTACTGCCACCATGCTCTCCTTGAGCCTTAAACAGGAAGGTTGCATCTTTGCCACATCCATCAAGAATTCGATCTCCTCCTGGATGTCTGGCGACAAAATCGGTCACATTGTACACAGCTCCATCAATGGACAGCCAACAATCATCCTTGGTACTGTGAGCAGCTACGTCCTCAAGCGTGTACGTGGCGGAGCGGTCAGATGTGGTTTCTACGACCGGTGTTGCGGTGGGCTCAGTTGGAGGGACTACTCTGGTATCAGCAGGAGTCGTACCACAGGCAACCAATAGAACAGCAGCACACAGAAGAGCAGCTATCTTGGAAAACATACAAATCCTTTCACTTTGAGAATGCTTCACACTCAGTATAGTGTATCTAACTTGAAATTCACTTGAGTACCGATTCGAGCTTTTCCCTGTATTGCTCTATAAAGCCTGGAAACTGGGAATGAAGAGGTGAAGGAAGCGCATCCGGTGTGCAGCACTCTTTAGCTATCTCTCGACGAAGAGTATCCTCGACATGGTCGCCAAACTCAATACTGCCTCCACCTGGATCCCAGGTGCCATGCTCATCGCGACACTGTGTGCTTCTTTTGCTCAAGAGAATATTTCCCTGTCCATCGTGACAGAGAAAGACTACGGTTACTCCTGTAAAATCCACTCCTTTTTGTACAGCCATAGCTTCTTACTATACCTTGCTATCTCTCCTGGAGAAAGGCCTTTCATTCCCGTATTGCCTCACGATAAAATGTAACGGAACTAGGTATTCGTTGCCTCAGTAAT
>CAZNKS010000057.1:0-5576 GCA_964574065.1 uncultured Pseudomonadales bacterium
AATTTGCAAAGCACTTGGAGTTTGTCAGTGACGATGAGCTTTCGACTTCTTTTCATCGAAGACACCGAGTATTATTTTTTCGACCCGGGCTAGCATGATGAGATCTATAGATAACACTCCGTTCAGGTACTTAACCAGTCTTGATAAACCATTATTTTCTCTATAGGATTCATGCTGTAGAATAGAGACGAACGAAAGGAAGAAAGAATATGGCAAACCCATTGCAAAAACTCGGAGACTTAAACCAACTTCGCCAGCAGGCAATTCAGATGCAGCAACAGCTTGCAGCCGAAGAAATCGAGGTTGTCAAAGGTGATATTCGTGTGGTCATCTCTGGTGATCAAAAAATCAAAGTCTTTACTGTCCAAGGAATCACCTCACAGCAAGCAATTGATGCGTTGAATGAAGCAATCAAGAAATCACAAGAACTGGCAGCCAAGAAACTCCAACAAATGAGTGGAGGACTTGGAGGTCTCTTGGGTGGAAAATAAACCCTACTTTAAACTGGAAATGAAAGCCGCCTCTAATCCAGGCGGTTTTTTGTTGCGAACAATTAAGGAGCAATTTGTGCAGTCTGTGGAACTGTGAGCGAATACACTCGTCTTGCGCTCGCAGTTGCAGTCGCATCACTTCCTGGAATAACCAGGATCACTTCGGTGGATGGTTTGATATCCCCACGAACAATCTTGGTTCCTAACAAGTTTACGTATGATGTCTGTGTGTTAATAGGGAAGGTGGCTTGACTGCCTTCGCTGGCACCAAACAAAGATACCGTTATGTTTCGTGTGGTCGTTGATATCGCCGTTGCCCAAATTGTTTGTCTGGCTGTAGGGAAGATGGTGTCATCGGTAACGATAAACCTGCGACCAATATAGGTATTGTCTTCAATCGTTCCCATCACAATCACTGGGGTATTTAATTCCAGTTCTTCTTTTTGGATTGGTTTGTTACTCTTTAAAAACACCGCTTCTTTCGCAACTTCTACCACACGATTCTTTTGCTGGTAGGTACGAATCTGCATGGTAGAGCCAACGATTTTTTCCAACGTCCCTACAAGTCCAAAGGTACTTTGATCACTGCTTTGACTGCCACGGATCTGTGGGTTTGCTTCCAATACACGCTGTACCCGTTCTTTCAAGGTTGTGGTGACGGCAGGGTCAACGGAAGGAGATGGAAAAGGCGATACAGTTCCTTCCTGTCCATACACTACTGGTACTGTGGAAAAGAAAAGGCTGGTAGTAAGTAACAATGCAAGTAATCTCATACAATTATCGTCTTGGACTTGGTGTCTCCTGGGTAGTTGGAATCTCGGTAAATTCACTGGTGGAATACACAACCGTACGTATGATTTCTGACGAGGGCAGGTTTCGTCGTAGCGCTCGAATATGGAAGATGTTACTTCCAGCTTCCAAGGCAACTGTAGTTGAGAAATTGCCCTCAATATCAGAACGGGTGATCAGTTCCTTGTCTTGGCTTAGGATCACAACGGGAATATCTGGATCAGTCTGTCCGGTAACACGTATCTCTGCGGTACGGGACAGCAGTTCATCAGTCGGTTCACTGACACGAAGATCTGCTGCTGCAGTTAATGCAGTAGGAGTTTCCTCTGGTTGGGCAGTGGCAACAGCTTCAAAAGTAGCCTCAGGGAGTGCCGTCTCGACTGCCGTACGGGCACGATACATGCCCACGGTAATCACGAGACCACCAAGCAAGCCCAAAGTAATGGCAATAATAATCTCTCGTTTCATAACAGGTATGGCCTATCCTACCAGAAAGGGGCAGATATGGAAACCCAAGAATTTGGGAGGCATTTGTAGCTCGCCTACACACACTCCCATTGCTGTGATAGAGTATCGTACATACCGACAACAAAGCAAAAAGGAACTCCTATGGAAATTACTGCTCTTGGCCACTCGTCATTCAAACTCAAATCAAAACAAGGAGTGGTCGTGACCGATCCATATGATAAGAGTGTGGGCTTTGCGATGCCTACGGCATCTGCAGATATCGTTACCATTTCCCACGATCATCATGATCACAACCAGGCGGGACTCATCAAACCAACAACGGGAAGAGAACATCCATTCATCATCACTGCTGCCGGAGAGTATGAAGTCGCTGGGATTTCTGTATTTGGATACAACGCTTACCACGATGATAAAAATGGAGAAGAGCGAGGACGAAACATCGTCTACTCCATCATTATGGAAGGAGTTAATGTGGTGCACCTAGGAGACTTAGGGCATGAATTAACTGATTCCTTCATTGCCGATCTTGGCGAAGTGGATGTATTACTATGCCCTGTTGGCGGCATCTATACTATCGATGCCAAGAAAGCAGTGGAAGTAATCCAAGAGATCGATCCCTACTACGTGATTCCGATGCACTACAAAACTGACAAGCACGATGCCAAAACCTTTGGGGAACTGCAAACCGTAGCAGATTTTGAAAAAGCCTTTGGCGTCACCGTCGATACCGTGAAATCACTTACTGTGTCTGCAAGCAGTAAACCAGAACAGACAACACTGGTTGTGCTTGAGAGTTAAACAAAAATTCGCTAGTATAGCGCCACCAATGCCCTGATCCCATACAGAGTAGGAAAGACATGTCCACGTTGAAGTTACCACCACAAAACATCCAAGCTGAAGAAAGTGTGCTTGGTGCGTTACTGTTGGATCATGACGCTATCGTTGCGGTGGCTGAAATCTTAAAGCCAGAATTCTTCTACAAAGATATTCACAACTACATCTACAAAGCGATCATTGAATTGTACGCAGAGCGAAGTCCAATCGATATCGTAACGGTTTCCAATCAGTTAAAAAAAAATAAGCAACTCAAAGAGGTAGGTGGAACAGTGTACCTTTCATCCCTTGCTGAAGCAGTACCCACCTCCTCACACGTTCGTCAGTATGCCAAGATCGTCAAAGATCTATACACCAAACGCCGTTTAATTAGGTTGTCTGCAGATTTAAACGAACTTGCTTTTGATGAGGGTCGACCCACGGAAGAAATCTTGGACAAAGCAGAATCAGAAGTCTTTTCACTGTCTCAAACGCACATAGAAAAGGGCTTTATCCATATCAAAGATATTTTGGCTGAAAGTTTTGATCGTTTGGATGAACTGCAAAAAAACGCTGGAGGACTGCGTGGTGTTCCAACCGGATTTGCCGATTTGGATGACACACTTTCAGGCATGCAAAAGAGTAACTTGCTCATCCTGGCAGCTCGTCCGGGTGTGGGAAAAACTGCATTCTCCTTAAACATCGCAATGCAAACGTCCATCATGTACAAAAAGAAAGTTGCATATTTCTCCTTGGAAATGAGTAAGGAAGAACTGGTCGATCGTTTGTTGGTCTCCCAAGCAGATATCGATGCCTGGCGACTCAAAACCGGTAGGCTGTCGGAAGATGACTTCACCAAGCTTTCTGATGCCATGGGTGTACTTGCTGATGCAAAAATCTTTATCGATGACACTCCAGGTATCTCGGTGCTGGAACTTCGTACCAAAGCTAGACGTTTGATGGCAGAACATGGCATCGACTTTATTGTCGTCGACTACTTGCAGCTGATGCATGGCAGTGGCATCTATCGTGACAATCGTGTACTGGAAATTGGTGAAATCTCGATGGGCTTAAAAAACATTGCCCGTGAACTCAAAGTTCCAGTGCTGTCACTTGCACAGCTCTCTCGTGCAGTTGAAAGCCGTGGCACTAAACAACCGCAGCTTTCAGATCTTCGTGAATCGGGATGTATTCCTGGTGACTCGCTTATCTATCTTCCAGATACCGGAAAATACGAGAAAATTGAGAACATGGAGGGAAAAGCACACTTTCGAGTCCTCGCTTTTAATCCCAGCACCTATGCATTGCAACCAGAAAAGGTTGAAAAAGTCTTTTGCACTGGAATCAAAAATGTTTCTACACTGACGACTCGTCTAGGTAAAGAAATCCGTGCAACTGCCAATCATAAGTTTTATACCTTGATGGGATGGAAAAGATTGGATGAGCTCTCGGTAGGCGAACATATCGCGCTCCCACGGCACCTCCCAGCAACTCATACGAATGTGTCTTTCTCGCTATCTGAAGCTGCCTTGCTTGGGCATTTGATTGGGGATGGATGTACATTACCTCGTCATGCAATTCAGTACACGACAAAAGAACTTGAGTTAGCAGAAATGGTGAGCAATCTTGCAACCGATGTATTTGGAGAGCAAGTGAAACCTCGAATTACCAAAGAGAAGAACCATAAATGGTATCAGGTATTCTTATCGGCATCATTCCGACTGACTCATGGAAAGCAGAATCCAGTTGCAAAGTGGCTACGAGACATGAATATTTTTGGGCTGCGCTCCTATGAAAAAATAATCCCAGATGAACTCTATGCGCAACCAAATGAAGTAATCGCAACCTTCCTTCGTCATTTGTGGGCGACGGATGGATGTATTCATATTGGAAAAGCGAGTGAGCTAAAGTATCCCAAGATTTACTACGCATCAAGTAGCCAAAAGCTTGCTCAGGGTGTGATTCGACTCTTACTACGCTTTGGAATTCAAGGCATTCTCAAGGCAATTCCTCAGAAGAATGGCAGAGCACAATATCATGTTATAGTTTCTGGAATCAGTGACACAGTACTATTTGGTGAACATATCAAAGCAGCTGGACAAGCCCGTACCAAGCGCCTGGCAGCGATCCTTGCGTTTCTGTCGCTGGCAAAAGAGAACACCAACAGAGATGTTATTCCGTTTGGTATTTGGAGAGGGCTTATCGTTCCACAGATGCAGGAAAAGAAAATGAGCAGCCGTGCATTGCAAGCAGCCATAGGAATGCAGTACTGCGGAACTAGTCTGTATACGCAAAACATAAACAGAGTTCGAGCTAGACGAATTGGAGATGCCCTAGACTCTAATTCAGTCAGACAACTAGCTTCAAGCGAGGTGTACTGGGATAGTATTACTTCAATCATTCCTGGCAAGCCTACCAAAGTCTATGATTTGACTGTTCCCACGCTTCATAATTTTGTGGCAAACGATATTGTGGTCCACAACTCGATAGAGCAGGATGCGGACGTGGTGATGTTTTTGTATCGTGAAGATGATGACGAACGTGAGAACGTCAAACTTGGAATAGCCAAGCATCGAAACGGTGCCTTACGGGTGATTGATCTGTACTTTCGAGGTGATCGTGTCCGCTTCTTTGGCGTGGAACGCAAACAAAGCATTGCACCAGCAATGTGAGGGGAGCTACAGAGAATAGTTTACAGTTCTCAGTTTTCAGTTTCAGACAAAAGGCTACAGTCTACAGGGTACAGAGAATCAAACTTCTGTCGAGACGAAAAAGGGAGCAAAGCCAAACAGCAGATACATGAGTCCTCCTCCTAACAGTAGGAAGAGCAAAAAGAATCCCAAATTGGTACGAAGCACAGTTCCAGAATCTTGATATTTTTGGAACTGGTCTGTACTAGCCAAAATCACAATTGCGATTCCAAACCAAATTCCTCCACGAAGAAAAATGGAGCCGACGCTATCAACTGCGAAGAGAAAGATTACAATTTCTCGTAAGGCTAAACGGTACTCCCCA
>CAZNKS010000058.1:0-5160 GCA_964574065.1 uncultured Pseudomonadales bacterium
AACTACCTTCGCTATGATTCCTTTTCGGACATGGGGTATTACTTGATCCCCGGGAAATTTGAAGAAGACGATTTTAAAAATGGACAATTTAACCCAGTGAATATCCCAAAACACCTAGAAGTTTTTCTCTTCAAATTACCAAAGAGAGTTGATACCTTTCCGTATGTGGTGCCTTCATATTATGGACTGTCTGTTCTTCTTACTTCACCCTTTCTTGTTGTCGGGGTAATTTGGCTTGTGCGGCAGAAAAAATGGATTGAACTTACAACGGTCATCGCTATCCTCCTGTTGGAGATGTCACACGGAACAGTAGGATTCACACAATTTGGATATCGCTTTGGACTTGATGCATACCCTCTAGTGTTTATAGCATTTGCACAGAGTGCAAAATCCAAACGGATTCAATCACTTCTAGTGATTCTGGTTATCTTCAGCATCGTTGTAAACTTTTGGGGTGTACTTGCATTTCGAAATGGCTGGTTTATATGGTAAGAAAAAAATTTGTTATTCTTTATGGTTTATTGTCGATCGCAATCGCAATTCTTGTCACTTTCCCTTTAATCACACACATCTCATCCATATTTCTTGGAGCCGGAAGTGGAGACAATTACAACTATGCATGGAATATTGATACATTCTGGCATGAGGTAAGCAGAGGGAAAAACCCTTTTTATACAGATAGAATTTTCTACCCGCACGGAACAAACTTAATTTTTCATACCTATGCTCCCTTTATTTCAATACTTGGAGCAGTATTCTTATCGAATCCAGTAGCCTTTCTCAACCTCCTCATCGTACTAAGTCTATCTGTAAGTTCGTTGGTGGTAGCCCTATTCGTTCGGCGAATAACAAAAAAAACCATTCCATCAGTAATTGCTGGAATGGTCTATGGGTTTTCACCGATTTTCCTAGCATTCATAGAATCTCAACATATTTACTTTCTGTTTGCAGCTCCGTTTTTAGCGCTTGGAGCATGGGTTTTCTATGAGTTCTCGCGTACAAAGCATATCCGTTTTTTTTCATCCCTTCTTCTACTTTTCTGGGTTATTTTTTTCATCGATTACTATAGTGCAGTTTTGTACGCCATTATTTTGTTCTTCTCTTTCCTTTCGTATGGGCAACATATTTTTCAGTATTTTATGAAACAGAAAAGCTTCCCAAAGGAACTTTTTTTGTATCTTCGAGCTTTTTTTCTATGGTTTCTTTTGCCTCTTATCGCTACCATTTTTCTTCTCTTCACGCCGAAAGAGCTTAGCAAGCGAGCCCAAACCCAAAATAATTTCTATCCGCAAATTTGTAGTGCAGATCTGGTTCGATTTTTTACTCCAAGTGAGAACTCAATCTTTTTAGGTGACCACGCACGATCTCTTCAAGCTCGATATAGCCTTGGTCACGACTTTGATACACCAAGCATTTATGTAGGTATGTCCGTCTTTACCATAGCTGTCATCACCCTTCTTTTTTCGAAAGAAAAATTCACTCGCTTATGTGGACTTCTTGCCATTGTTATCTTTCTTATTACATTAGGACCTTCAATTCAATTTGGGAAACAATCGATACTCACATCTATCCCTAATGTATACCAACTCTTCCAACGTCTACCCTTTATGAGTTTGATCGATTGTCCAAAACGTTTGCACATTGGAACTCAGCTGTATTTGAGTATTCTTGTTGGTATTGGGTTAGCAAAGTTAACAGGTAAATGGAGAGTCCTGTCTTTGGTTGCGATTATCCTGTGTATCATTGAATATCTTCCATCTCCACTTCCGTATGAAAAAATTGAGATCCCTACTGTCTATAAGGAACTGGCAAAGAACACTGATCAACGTAGTGTTTTAGAGCTTCCGTCAGGAATTAGTGAGAGCAAGGGAGCGTTTGGATACGATTGGTCAATTTCCTTTTTGCATACGAAACAACTCTATTGGCAAACTATTTCTAAAAAACCAAGGGTTGGTGGATACACGTCTCGAATCGACGCGCAAATGTATACACAGTATCGAAGTGAACCGGTACTCTCTGACATTTTTACAATGACAAGTTTGGATGGACATTTTCCCAACATCACCTACACAAATGAACAAGTAGTAGCATTCCTTCGAAAATATAATATTGGCTACATGATCCTCTCTCCAAATTCACGGCAAGCTTATTTTAGTACTGTGATTGAAAAGAATTTTATTCTGTATATCGATCGAAAGATAACAACAGAAGGATATATTCTGTATACACTTCGTTCTGTGTAACTCTAAAATTACTTTCCTACTTTGTAACCTTGTAAATTACACCGGCATCATTTTTGTAGACTTGTTGTACTCCAGTAGGAGCCTTGCGAAATTCCGAAGCGGGAATATAGAGATAGAACTCAGGGAAATTTGATGCAACCGTCGTCGGGAATATCCCATTTTCGTAAAAAGAAGTAATTTCTTGTTGTCTTCGCCCATAATTGAATCCGTAGTTAAACATCCAACCAGAATATCCCATATACACACTTCGTCCGCCGATGGCAGCAATTGGGTTATTTACCACTTCTGGTGTGAAAAACGTACTATGAGCTGGAGTATTTTTTTGTACCCACTGGCCTAACTCTATTTCATCGCTGGACAGCATACGAAACGTTTTTCTCTCAAAATCCAAGAGGTGGATCACATCAATCGCCCCACTAATACATGATAGAAAAAGAAGAAGTATTGCTAAAATTTTTCCAACTTTAGCTATATTTTGTCTGTATATATATTGAATAGTTATAGCTGCAGGAAATGATAATCCCAGATAGCTCCATGCAAGCAGTTTAGAGTTGTCCCAAGTCTGGGGTTGAAATTGAATAAGGTTTGCAACAAGAAACAACATCCACCAACTCAAAGCTACAATTGTGGCTAGAAATTTTTTCTGACTCCACAATATCCACACACCGACAAAACTTAATGGAATAAAGGTACCCCAGTTTCTCATCCAAAACGTGATCCAATCTCCTACTCCTGTCTGCACAGACCATCCTGGATGCCAACTAAAAAACGTTGATGGCGAAACAGTTGAACGGATGAAGATCAGATACAGAATGCTGGACAGAACTCCTGCAGGGATTCCAAACCATAGCCATTCTTTGACACGTTTCCAGGAAAAAAGAAACCACCATGCACAGATGAGCACAACGGTAATAAAAGTATGAGTGTGGGTTATAGGAAGCAGTCCTGCAAGGAGACCTGCAAGGAGGAGCCATTTTTTATCTAGTTTTCGATTATAGAGAATATGAGATGCTACCCAAAGTACCAGCAAGCCAACTGGCATTCCAATCAAAAATGCACGCTGTGGAACAAGCATTCCCATAATAATGTTGGTAAATTCAATTTTTTGTTCTGGATCTTGCGTCATCAGTATTGTTGAGTCACTCAAGAATTCTAATGATTTTTCTTTTCTCCATGTCATCCATGCCCCAAGTCCCCCGCTGCATAGAAATAGCAACATGGCGAGAGTGGCAATCTTTTTTTGTTTGGAGATAAAAAGATTAAACCCATACAAAAAAATGAGCAACAATATTGAGAAGACAAAGGAAGGCATCAGGGTTGCCTGTATGAGACTCAATCCCGCTTTCATAAAACCTGCAGAAAGTAAGTTCACCATAAACGGATAATTGAGCGGGTATCCTGCATATAGAGGGTGTGAATTAAACCAAAGAGTAGGAGGTTTTTGTACGAATGACTGAATAAGAGCAGTGTGCAGTCCCCAATCAGCCCAAACATAAGGATGGCCTGCGTATAAGCCATCCGACCTTTGCACTAACATGTTCTTCCAAAGAAAAAAGGAAAAGATTATACATACAAAAATAAAGACACTTGCTGCTTTATGTGAAGCTATGATCCTTCGAAGGCGTAAAAAGACAGCTGAAAATTGATTCTCTTTTGATGCATTCATACGGTACAATTACATTCTATTCTATATGCTACACATTCCTTTTACATCAACCCGAAAAAAATTCTTGTTCACGATTTTTCTTCTTTTAATGGCTGCATTACTTGTGCGTGTCTTTCGAGTGAACATTCCAAAAAATTATTATTTCGACGAAGTGTACCACGCATTTACGGCAACCACGTATTTGCATAATGATCCCAGAGGGTATGAGTACTGGGCGTCTCCGCCAGAAGGTGTTGCATATGAATGGACCCATCCACCCTTTGCAAAACTCGCGATGACTGCAGGAATGGTTGTCTTTGGTGAGAATAGCTTTGGATGGCGCATTAGTTCAGTGCTTTTTGGAACAGGTGTTATTGCCATGATCGGAATTATTGCTCACCAGCTCTTTCGAACGCGCACAATTACACTTCTTGCAATTTCCATAGCGGCTATGGATGGTTTATTACTTGCAATGTCACGAATTGCAATGAACGACATGCATTTTGTTTTTTTCATGCTGCTTGGAGCATCATTGTATTTGGAGTTTAAAAAGGTAGCGTTCGAAGCGGCACAGTGGAAGAAAAAGATATTGCTTATAAGTGGGATAGCGTTCAGCTTAGGACTTGCATTAGCATCCAAGTGGACAACTCTGTACGCGGGGGCAGCTTTAGGAGTTGATTTCATTCTCACTTGCTTTTTATTACGAAAGCTTCCAATCAAGACGATCTTTTTGGGAATCATTGTTGCCGGAATTCTTGTTCCAGTAACTTATCTTGCAAGCTACGGACAATTCTTTTTGCAAGGACATACACTCACGCAATGGAAAGAAACAACGCAACAAATGTGGTGGTACCACACTGGCTTAAAGGCTACCCATCCGTTTCAATCCCGTCCCTATCAATGGATACTGGATCTTCGACCAGTTTGGATGCACGTTGAATATGATCAGGCAGGAACAGGGAAACTCTCACACGTCTACAATCCAGGAAACCCCATCATTTTCTTACTCGGATTAATTATTGCCCTCTACTATGCATTGCGAGGAATTCTCTCCGTTGCAGAAACCTCTTTTCGTATTCTCTTTTCAGAGAAAAAGGTCAGCTTGAAGGCAATTAGTCAGCCACTCGTCTTTTTGTGTATTCTGTATCTGACGCTCTGGGTACCATGGATTTTTTCACCGCGAATCATGTTTTTCTATCATTACTCTCCTGCAGTCCCATTTTTAGTCATTCTGCTTTCCTATGGACTTTTTCATCTGCAACGCACAGGAAA
>CAZNKS010000059.1:0-5149 GCA_964574065.1 uncultured Pseudomonadales bacterium
CTTCCATACCAGCTATATACACTTCGAATCGATCCGCAATTTGTGGAGAAGCTGTCGCTTTGCATAATGGTGATATGCGGGATGGAAAATCAATAAGAAAGAAGGGCTGTTTTGGAAGATGTGGCTCAATTTCGTTTAAGAAAAGTTGGTCAAATAATTCACCCCAGGAAGCACCTTCGATAGAATACCCTTTCTCTTGCATGTATGTATACAAGAACTCCCCTTCCAAAATCTTGTCATATGAAATGTTGCAGTACGTAGGAAACAAGGTAGTAAACGATATACATGGCCAGTCTCCCGCCAGTTGTATCTGATTTCCATGAAAAGAAAGTTGATCTGTTGGTTGTTTTCCTTGGAAAGTGTCAATTCGATGTTGAATGGAAAGAATGAGTTGTTGGGTGTCACGACGAATATCTGCTGTGGTTGCCTGTTCTCGATACCACTCCACCATCAGAAATTCTGGAGAATGTTTTGACCCACAGCCTTCCAAATTACGAAGCGTGTGCCCAATTCCAAAACAGTTTCCAATTCCCGCTGCCAGCATCAATTTCAAGGTTCGTTCCGGTGATGTTGGCAAAAAGAAAGTATGTTCCTCGTCTGTTGTTTTCCAAGTCGTGCTGAAGGGATGAATGTTTGGTTCTAAAGGAATGGTGTCATGCAGGATAGGAATCACAACTTCATGAAATTGTTGAGTTACAAAAAAGGCTCGAATGGCTGCAAGCGTTGCTTCTAAAATATAGTAGGAGGAGAGATTAGTTGGCATGAGCTTGTAGTGCGACTAGGTATTTTTTGATTCCACACATGAATTCTGACTGCGTACAGCCCAAACAGTTCGTCAGAGTATTACTTTTCTCCCACGTTTCAATTCGATCCTGCATAGCTTGGGACAGTGTAGAGATAGCGTCATCGATTCGTCCAATGGGAGTTACACCTTCACAACAACCGAACACGTTCCCATCCGAAACGAGTGCTATTTGATAGCAACCCAATTCTTTAGGAGGAAACACATTTCGATTTTGCATGATGGAAACCATCTGTTCATCGGTTAAGAAATCAAAGCCATCGGTTTCGCCCACGATGTTTGAGACTGGATGATGCATCAAATAGGCCGGTGGTTTTCTGGGATGATAGGTAACCGGGATTGAAAAACCAAGGTTCTTTTGTACGTACTGTTCAAATTCGTCGATTCTTTGCAAGTTCTGCTGCGTCACGATAGAGAACACTTCGGTATGAAAGCCCAAATTGTGGGCTTTTTGGAGGAATGACAAGCTTTTGACGAAATTCCCTTCTCCACGGTTACTGTCATGATACTCTGGCAATCCGTCAAGTGATACGATCAAATTGATCAGATTGGGCTCCGTCAGGTTATCGAGCTCATCCAATGTTCCATTTGTGATGACCTGGACAAAAATGCCTTGCTTCGTGAGAGTGTTTAGGAGCTTGGGAAAGTACGCTAATGCGAACACCTCTCCACCACAAAATGTAATTGTCTCAAGCTTTATTTCTTGTCGGTACCTCTCAATGAAGGCAAGAATGTGCTCTGCAGAAAGAATAGGAGAGGTTTTTTTGGTATAGCAAATTTTGCAGCGCAAATTGCACTTTTCCAGTGGATTAATGTATAGATGGTGCAGCGCATTGTCTAAGTGAGCGCGAACAGTGGGAGACATACTACTATAGGACATATTATACCAGGATTTCCTCCTGTGGACAGATGACAGAATACAACCGACAGGGTAAAATAGAGTTTCTTACGTGTTCAAAGGAGTACAAACGAATCAGGACTTTTCCTATTCGCATACAAAAATCATATGGCATTAACTGGTGGAAATATCAAAAAAGGTACCTATATCATGCACAAAGGTGAACCACACTACGTGACGTTTACCGAGTTTGTGTCCCCAGGGAAAGGTTCTGCCTTCATGCGTACCAAGCTCAAAAGTTTGAAGACTGGAAACGTAGTGGAATTCACCTTCAAGTCGATCGAAACTGTCGAGGAAGCAGATGTGCAAACCACGGAAATGCAGTATTTGTACCAGGATGGCAATGATTTTGTCTTCATGAACCCTCGAACCTACGATCAAGTCACTGTTTCAGGTGATGTTATGAAGGAATATGTGCCCTATTTGCTCCCAGAACAGATAATGTACGTCGTCTTCTTTAATGAGAAAGCAATTGGGGTGCGCTTCCCAGGAAAAGTAACTGTAACTGTCCAGTACGCCGAAGATGCAGTCGCAGGCAACCGTGTGAACGCCCCAAAGAAAAAAGTTCGCTTGGAAACTGGTTACGAAATCGATGTGCCGCTCTTCATCAAAACTGGCGATCGCATCATTGTTGATACGGTAACCGGACTCTACGTCAGTCGGGGAGAATAGGCATGACAAGCGTCGGCTACGGGCTCCTTTCCCATGTGGAACTTGGTGATTTCTGACTTATTTGCTAGGATAGAGGATGTGAAAAAGTTTTTCCATTTCCTCCTCCACCGCAAAAGAGGCCTTCGTATGTCACCACTCCCCGCTGGAGCACGGCTGGCTGTTCGCCATAATTTGCGAGGACTTTTGATTATTCGATTGCTTTCAATCTTGTTTTTGGGGGGAGTGATCACTGGAATTGTCGGATTTTTGATTGTGGCGACAGTTATTTCCTTTACACTCCCAAATCCCCAGAATGTGGTACGGCATGAAGGGTTTAGTACCAAAATATTGGATCGGGAAGGAAACCTGCTCTACGACGTATTTGATAACGAGCGAATTGTTCCAGTACCAGAGAATGAAGTCCCTACCTATCTTCGTCAAGCAACCATCGCAATTGAAGACAAAGATTTCTTTAAACATGCTGGCTTTGATCCACTAACCCCTCTTCGCATGATTCAAAATTTTATCTTCAAAGGGCGTATCATCGGAGGTTCCACCTTAACCCAACAGCTTGTCAAAAATAGATTGCTCGATAACAGTCGAACTGCAACTCGAAAATTTAAAGAACTGCTCCTTTCTATGCAGATTGAGCAAGCTTTCACCAAAGATCAGATTTTAACGATGTACCTAAATGAATCACCGTATGGAGGAAATTCCCGTGGTGTGGGAGCTGCTGCAGAACAACTTTTTGGCAAAAAAGTCAAGGACATGACTCTCATTGAATCAGCAATTGTTGCAGGATTGCCACAGCGACCGTCGGTGTATTCTCCGATTGCGGGGAAGAAAGATGAGAATGGAGTAGGGTTCTGGGTGGGCCGAACGACTGCGGTGTTACGACGTATGCGAGAAGATGGATATATCACCGCTGATCAAGAGCGGTTTGCTTTGGATGAAATGAAGTTGAAGACCTTTGAGCGTCCTGCAATTGAAATTAAGGCTCCTCACTTTGTTTTCTATATTCAAAATCTTCTGGAAAAAGAATATGGGGATAAGGTGCTTGAAACCGGTGGACTCAAAGTGACTACCACTTTAGATTTGAAGTTACAGCAAGAAGCCCAAAAGATCGTCAAAGAAGAAATTGCAAAAGTTGAGAAACTCAATATTTCGAACGGTTCAGTCATGGTGATGAATCCAAAAACGGGTGAGATCTTGTCCATGGTGGGAAGCAAAGATTTCTTTAGCAAAGAAATTGATGGACAATTTAACGTGGCAGTTGATGGACTGCGTCAACCAGGATCATCAATTAAGCCAGTTACCTACTTACTTGCATTGCGTCGTGGGTACACACCAGCCTCGATGATAGCGGACGTTCCTACGACCTTTCCGGGAGGAACTGGGCAAAAAGACTATGAGCCAAAAAACTACAACGGCAAGTATAATGGGCCGGTACAACTACGCTTTGCGTTAGGTAGTTCCCTCAACATTCCAGCTGTGAAGCTACTTGCCATGGTCGGTGTCAAAGACATGATGCAACAAGCCTATGACATGGGCTTTGTAACGCTAGAACCAACAGCTGCCAATCAGCGAAAGTTTGGATTAGCAATTACCCTTGGAGGTGGTGAAGTGCATCTGCTTGATACAGTCACCTCCTATTCTTCATTTGCAAACGGAGGCAAACGTGTCAATCCCGTGGGAATCCTCAAGATTGAAGATAACAAAGGCAAGGTTTTGTATGAATTTAAATCGTCTGAAGGCAAGCGAGTCATGACGGAAGAAGAGTCTTTCATGATCAATCACATGCTCTCGGATAATAATGCACGTTTGCTCGCTTTTGGTGCCAACTCACAATTAAACTTTGGTGAACGACCAATTGCAGTCAAAACTGGTACCACCAACAACTTAGTTGATAACTGGACCGTTGGGTGGACACGCAATGCCATCATTGGTGTCTGGGTTGGAAATAATAACAACTCGTCAATGAAATCTGTTGCTTCAGGTTTAACTGGTGCATCTCCGATCTGGCAGCGACTTATGAAGTACTCACTATCCAATGGGTACAAAGATGAAGCTTGGCCAATCCCATCGGGTGTGGAAGCAAAATTAGTTGACGCAATTTCAGGATATCCTGAGCACGATGGATTCCAAGCACGAACCGAATATGTTGCAGCAGGATCACTCCCTTCGCTACCTGATCCAATTCATACGAAGTTAAAACTCTGTCGCGGTCAAAACAAACTGGCATCTGAAGCCGATCTAGCTCGTGGCGAATATGATGAAAAAGAATTTATCATCATGAAAGAAAACGATCCAGTGAGTAAGGATGGAAAGAATCGCTGGCAAACGGGGATCGATGCGTGGATCGCCGGACAAGGTGACAGCAGGTATCATCCACCCACAGAAAACTGTGACTCCACGGATTCTGTCTTCGTTTCCTTTGAACCAAACTTAGACAAGCAAAACTTTACCAACAATGAAGTGGAAATGAAAATTAAAACAGCCAGTGATGGTGATATTGATCGAGTTGAAATCTACCTTAATGATGCCTTAAAAACCACACTACGAGATCGCCCATACGAAACGAAATTAGTCCTCGATTCTGGTCGATACAAAGTATACGCAAAGGCGATTCGCAAAGATGGAAAAACTGGAAATACAACCGATCAAATCATCGGAGTTGGTAACGTGAGTTGGGATGCGGCCGCATCACCTTCTCCATCTCCGAGTTCCTCGCCATAGTCTCTTCCTCTACAGGAGAAAACTGTTCTAGAAGCGTATGTTTTCTATTGGTTTCCAACCAA
>CAZNKS010000060.1:0-4902 GCA_964574065.1 uncultured Pseudomonadales bacterium
TTTCCAATTGACAGCCCTTGAACCCTTCGACTTACAGTCGATGGTTGTTCAGTTTTCTCTTTGCTGAAAGAATAGGAATGGATTTAAATAACAAATCATTTTTACAGTCATCTTGATTGCGTTCTTTGACTTCTATATACCCGGACACGTAATCATAATTGTCTCTGTTGAAGTTGAGAATTGCTACACGATCCTTTTTATCAACCTGTAAATCTTCGGATAAAAAATTCTCAATATAGTCCTCTTGATTAATCCAAGTAATTTTTCGTAACCATCGTTTTGGTACAAGTAATATTGGACTGTCATTTTCCGGGTTAAAAGGGAGTTTTGCTCTCTCGTTTAAAAATTTATTGTTTTTACTGTTGTATATTTCAATGATGAAATCATGTGTGGGAATATTATTTTTTTCACATTGATCAATTGTGTAGTCTATAAGGTGTGATTTTATGAGATTACAGGAAATATCACTTATTCTGTCTATTGAAAAATTATCAATAAATAATTGCAACTCTTCAAAGTGTTTGAAACCTTGCTTAGTGATTTGTGGAATTTCGAGAAAGGTTGTAAGTATCTTTTCTGCTAACTTATCGCCAATTAAATGACCTTTTCTGTTTCCTGAATGTCCCAGGCCGACCTCATTACATTCCGAAAATCTTATTAATGTATTTTTTGCCTCTTCAGTTTTCTCATGAGCAGCTAGATACCCGAGATAGTTAAATGAATTTATTAAAGATAAATGTAAACCATTTTCTGCTTGTGAAGGTGATTTCCACAACAGGAACGGATCAACATATAGCGGAAGGTCATCATCTAAAAAGGGAATTGCAAAATCTGAGGTTGCCTGAGTAATCTCTATATCAAAATAGTCATTTAGTCTGGGTCTTACTAAAGCCATATTTATAGTGGGTTTGTGGGTTGGGTGGGAATCGAACCCACGACATTCTGCTTAAGAGGCAGACGCTCTAACCGACTGAGCTACCAACCCATGATAGAAATCCAGGAACAAATAGGAATTTTATCACTTCGTTGGCGAAAACGACAGTATTACCTCTAGGCCGCTTGTGCGAGGGTTGCCTGCCAGTCTTGGAAGGTTTTGGTGGGATTGGCCTGCTTGTACGTCACCCATGCCTGATTGAGAGTGGTTGTTCCAGCAATATGCCTGGCACCTGTTCCCTCTTCAACATAGGGGCAGTTTTCACAGCCTGAGCCACAACAGCATCCTTGAGCGAGTAGTGCATCGATTGGGGTTGCGTCATCCATACTATTTTTCTTATGTAGGTAGTACCAAGGAGAGTATACACTAAACCTAGTGTGTGGAGTAAAGAATTTGAGTCTTCAAAAAGTCCGAAGACGTGTTTTCCAGAGTGCTCCCGGCCCGAATTGAACGGACATTCTAGGTTCCGAAGACCCATGTTCTATCCATTAAACTACGGGAGCGTATTGTATTTTCCAACTGTGTTGTTCCCTCATGGTTTTCCGTCGATGACAGTTGGCACATCTAACGACACACTTCTTAACCTCATTTTTTAAGCTTTGAATACTCCACTTTCTCTTCACCATTGTAGCTACTTCTAACAGTTTTTCGGTACGATCAATATGGTCAAATTCTAAAACACAGATGTCTTTTTCTCCACAGTCGATACAAGGATGACTTAAGAGGTATTTCGCTAAGTATTGTACCGTTTCCTGCTTAACAATGATATTCCTCTTTTTGGCTTTCCGAATGTAATAGGCAGTATTGTTATGGTAATGTTCTCGGATATAGGCTCTCGAACATTCCTTGCAGTACACAGCCAGCCAACGTCCCTTTACCTTCCAGTTAAACTCAGACTGATCAAGTTCTCTTTGACACCTAGGGCAGAATTTCGTCATACTTTCAGTATAGGCAGTACATTTACCGAAAGTCAACAATATAACCCGAATTTGTAAGAATCTATTCTACCACGTATCCCCTCTTACATTTTGATCCATTTGTATGTAGTTGATTGTAAGATTCGATCGGCGTAGTGTTTCGTGAAATGCCTACAGAATCTGTCTTTTTGCAAAAGCTTATTCGTAAAGTCTTTGACACCGCGCAGATGAAGGAAAAAATCTATCAGCGCTGGTATGCTTCTTCTCTTCCCTTTAGTAAACCCTTTATTACCATTGCCCGTGATCCCGGGAGTGGTGGAGCTCCAATTGGTCGTGAAGTAGCCAGACGACTTGGGTTTGAGTTCTACGACCAGCAAATAATTGATGAGACAGCCAAGACTGCCAAACTTCGCCGTGAAGTTATCCAAAAGCTTGATGAAAAAGGTCGAACAACTGTCCAGGATTTTGTTCAAGGGCTTTTGAATCCCAACTATGTGAGTGATGTGACATTTGTCAAACACATGACTAATGTGATTGTGACACTTGCATACAATGGCAATGCCGTCATTCTGGGACGAGGGGCCTGTATTCTCACTCCCCGTGACAAAGGATTGCATGTACGCATCACTGCACCTTTGAGTGTGCGTATCCAGCGTGCAATTGAACATGAAAAAGTATCTCCACAGAAGGCCAAAGAAATCGTGCGAGAGGTTGGCAAGGATCGACGTGATTTTGTCAGACAGTACTTCGGTGCTGATATTCGCAACAGCGATAACTATGATTTGGTGATTAACACAGAAAACTTCGCGGTCGAGGAGAGCGTTGATTTGATTCTGGAAGCGTTCAATCGCAAGTTCAAACGACGGCAACTCATGTTTTAGGAACGCAGTGGAAACGCACCTTTCAGTTCCTGAACTAAGCGTTTGATCTTTTCGTCTTTTGTTCGTGTCTCTTGTGTATTTCGTGGCGTTGTCCGAAGTGCAGCTTGAAGGGTACGAAATGTATGCCTGTCTTTAAAATACGTGAAAACCTGATTGAAAAATTCATCATTCTCTTTGGATAACAACGCAAATGCTGCTAGAAGGTACATACTCCGATTGCTTTCATTTTCTCCTTGTTCAAGCAGCTCTAGGTATGACTCCAATATCCCTCTGTCACGGATTAACAGAACATTATTCTCAGGAATAGGCATAGTGTTTTGGTAATCGTATCACGATCCGGCGGAATGGAAGCCATGTCTTTGGTTCCAGAAGAACATGCGTAAGAAAAAATACTCACAATGAGCCAAAAACATTTGTTTTTGCATATCTGTGAGAGACAGTGGGTCAACTAGAAGGATTCTAGCGACAACCTTTTGCATACTTCCCTCAAAGTCGACTATTTGAGCAGGATTCATGTCCATGTCAAAAAAAGGATCAATCCGATCAATCATTTTGTGGACAGTATGAAGGTGATCAACCATAGCGCCTTGTTTCTCCCTCGATCTAGCATACAAGAAATTGTCAAAAGTGCGTTATAATCTAGACAATTGTCTGGAAAGACAGAAGTTGCCCGGATGGCGAAACTGGCAGACGCGCACGCTTCAGGAGCGTGTGGAGCAATCCATGGAGGTTCAAGTCCTCTTCCGGGCACAACTAAGTACGTGTAGCTTTCTGCTCCTCTTCTTTATCCGACATCCATTCGACACTCTAATTTACTCATTTATCAGACAGGTGATTATCAGGTGGGTAGGAGCTAATTTTGAAAACAAGTTATACAGCTTATGCTTATATTTTCTATTAATTAGGCCTATGATATATAATAAGAATTGTCGATTATAAGGAATACTCTATGTCAGATAATGGAACCAGAGAATCATCTAGTAATATGGGTTATCTTGAAGATTTAGATTTTGACGTAAAAGATGCAGAGGAGTCAGCAAGTGATGATATTCTGAAAACTTCATATATTGATCCAAAAAAACAGGTTGTATATAATCCAAATAGAAATATCTACGTACCTAATTATCAAGTAATATCAAATGCGTCTACACCAGAAGAAAAGGCGACTTATTTAGGTCAAAAGTATGAAGAAGCACTGTTGCAAAACATAATAATTGATGCAAGAAAATTGCTTAAAGAAGGACCCCTGAATGAGCAAGAAAAAGAAAGATTGAATGATTTGATTCAAAACGCTGCCGAAAAGCTGATAGAACTAACTAAGTTTGTTCAAGAGCTTGTAAATCGTGCTTCAACTCCTCCTGAAGCACCATCAATCCCAGACCAATCATCACCCGAGCAGACTTCTCCCGAAGCATTATCAATCAGCGAAGTTGCAGAAAGAATTGTCAAAGAATACCTATCCGCATCGGATAGAATTATTCTCGACGATCAAAACAAACTACGTATTCAAAGAAAACAATTAATTACTAAATCTGAAGATGGAATAACAAAACGCGAAATATCGCTTCAGCCTGTTATGCCAGGGGTGGAAATAGATTTTTCTCCACAAAGCCCAGCTGGCATTATTTTTGAAAATCTGGAGTACCTAAAAGCTCGTTTTACTCCGGTACTGGTGCGAGCTGTAGAAAAAGAACTTAAGAGTCTAGGAGATAAAAATGTAACAGATGAGGATAAGAAGGAATCTGCGTTAGAATTTGCATGCGGAGGTACGCTTTTTAATATACTCAAATCTCTGAACGAAGTGTATGCAGACCCCGATGAAATTTTGGATATCCACCATCAGCACGACATACGAGGACGAATCTTAGCAGTGCGTCTCATACATAGAAATAAAAGTGATCAAGCAAGGGCACAAACACTCCATTTTGACAATAGCGCATTTGTTTTTCCAGAAGATGTGTCAGATGAAGCCTTATTGGATCCCGCAATGATAGCTGATCTAAATACTCTAGAAGGTAATGCGGACGACAAAAAAATTACTGCCGAGTCATTGAACAAACTTCGACCCCCACTCCCAAGGTATGCAGTATTGGCTTTGAAATCATTTGTTGACACGACGGGAGCTGTTATACAACAAGTTGAGAGTGATAAAGCCGTGCAGTTTTTTACA
>CAZNKS010000061.1:0-4833 GCA_964574065.1 uncultured Pseudomonadales bacterium
AAATTGAAGATCACATCAAGTCTTTAGGGGTCGGGCAGATTGCAACTATCATGGGACGTTACTACGCAATGGATCGAGACAAACGCTGGGATCGAATCCAATTAGCATACGATGCACTGACAGTTGGAAGTCCATCGTGTACGAAAGATCCTATTGGCGCTGTTTCAGAACGATATAATCAAGGCGAAACCGATGAATTCATAAAACCTATTACTGTCTGTGCTTCTGATGGAAAACCCAGAGTGATTTCTGATAATGATGCGGTAATTTTTTACAACTTTCGTATTGACAGACCTCGTGAATTAACCAAAGCGTTTGTGCTACCGAACTTTGAAAGCGGTATCACCAGTGAAGATTTTGACCCGTACGCTATTAAGTACTCCCACACTCACTTACAAAAAATTCAATCCTCGCAAACATTCAAACGACAAAAAGTTCTGAAGAATCTGTTTTTTGTTACCATGACTGAGTACGAAAGAGGACTTCCAACGAACGTCGCCTACCCTCCACAGACGGTTGAGATGCCACTTGGAAGAGTTATTGCACAGCGAGGTCTCAAGCAGCTTCGCATGTCTGAGACCGAGAAAGAGCGTTTTGTTACCTATTATTTCAATGGTCTTCGGGAAGATGCGTTCCCAGGTGAAGAGCGAATCATTATTCCTTCCTCAAAGGTAGCAACCTACGATTTGGCTCCAGAGATGAGTGCGCGTGAAATAACCAACACGTTCCTGGAAAAACTGAATAGTAATTTGCATGATTTTATTTGTATTAATTTTGCGAATGCTGATATGGTGGGACATACGGGAAATCTGACGGCAGCTATTAAAGCCTGTGAAATTGTCGATGAGTGTGTTGGGAAAATTGTCCAGGCTGTTACCATGCGTGGCGGCGTCGTTCTTATTAGCGCAGACCATGGAAATGCAGAGGAAATGATTAATAACCAGACGGGTGAGATCGACACTGAGCATTCTACCTATCCAGTTCCGCTATATATCATTGGACCAATGTTTCAAAATAAGCCTAGTATGTTACCAACTGGAATCTTGGCTGATATTGCCCCAACAATTTTAAAGTTGCTTGACATTCCAAAGCCTGATAGCATGACTGGCAGAATATTAATCTGATATGAGAATCAATCTACTTGGTTTTGCCGAAAGACTACGAAAAGAGGACACCTCGCTTCCAGAGGAAGTCCGTCAAAGTATTATATCCGAACTGAATCGAATAAAGTGGGAGCTTAGTCAAAATCCTGACCTCTATCATCTTGGGACAGACGCTGCAATGAATCTAGCAGAGCCAGACGTCAGAGAATTTGATGAACATCACTATACCTTTTCCGTTGCAGGACTGGAATTGGCATATCCATATTCTCATTACCCAAAAGATACTGCCAAGATGGATTTTACCCCCTTTTTGATGGCCGAGAATCGAACACGCCTGAGTGCAATAGCAATAGCGGCATTCTTAATATCCATTGAAGATTTTTTTTCTTTTCTTGACCACACAAAACTCCCCAAACCACAGAAAGTTCGAGGAAATACAAATTCGGTCATGGCTCATTTTTTGGAGCAAAATTTAGGATTTAAGAAATTAAGCGAACAAACTGCAAAATATACTGGAGCACCTGAGTTTACAATAGAAGCCAAACTTTCTGATGCGAGGAAAAAATATGCAGAATATGTCGGCAGTGTGGATTTTGAACAATTGATAAAAATTCTTCGCAAAACAAAAATTTCTAGTTTTGGATACAAAAAAATGCCTCGAACAGGATAATGAAATACTTTATTCAAACTTCAAGCAATTATTTCGGGTCTCGAAATTCTAATGTCCTAGATTTTTAAGCTCTCTGTCTGTTATTCTTAATCTATGGTTGAATCTGTCCTTCACCCAAAGACAATTGCTGTAGTTGGTGCCTCTGTTGATCCAAGTAAAGTTGGTCATCAGATTTTTTCGAACCTACTTTCTTTCTCTGGCCAAGTATATCCCGTCAATCCAAAACATCTAAAGATACTTGGAGTTGCAACACATCCTGATATTCTCTCAATTCCTGACCACATCGACCTGGTTGTTGTTGCAACACCAGCAGGTACTGTTCCAGATATTGTTCATCAATGTGTCGATAAAAAAGTGAAAGCTATATGCATTATCTCAGCAGGATTTGCAGAGAATGGATCAACTGGCAGAAAAATGCAAGAGAAAATTGCAAAGATTTGTCAGTTGAATGGAATTGCTCTTGTAGGTCCTAATACACTGGGAGCTGTGAATCCATACATGGGTCTTAATGCCAGCTTTGCTCCGGCAGAGATTCAAAAAGGGACGATTGGACTTATTAGCCAGTCTGGAGCAATGTTAACCACAATCTTTGCAGAGCTATCGAGTCGAAATGTCGGGTGTTCTTTTGCCCTCTCTCTTGGAAACAGTGCTGGGATCACAGCGACCGATGCACTTGAATATGCTGCCTCTGACCCTCACACAAATGTTATTGCTATCTATGTGGAATCAATCGATCACATTCCCAAATTTTTTGCGACCGCAAAAAAAGTTTCAAAAAACAAACCCATTATTCTCTTAAAGGGCGGCCTCACCTCCCAAGGACAACAAGCTTCTCTATCTCATACTGCTGCTTTGGCAACTGATAGTACACTCCTTCGCGAAGCTGCATATCAGTTCGGATATACATGTGTTGAAACAATCGAACAATTTTTTGAAACTACATTCTTTTTGGATAGACTCTATGCACGAAGTGGGAGAAGGCTGTCATTACCAAAAAATCTTCTCATCCTCACAAACGCTGGTGGACCAGGCGTGAATGCAGTTGATGTAGCAGTACAAGAAGGAGTTGAACTTGCAACTTGGTCAGGCGTTTCTCATCACGCATTTGCTCGACAGATTCCTCGTGTAAAACCTGCGAATCCAACTGATCTGCTAGGAGATGCAAGTGTATCGGATATTCATCATGCCCTAGCCATTGCGCAAGAAGACCCTCTGATTGAATCTATTTTGTTAATCATTACTCCTCAAGCAGTTACCGACATTCCTGGTATAACAAAAATGTTAGTTGATGAGTATGGAAAGGATTCTGCGTGCAAACCATTAATTGTTGCCCTAATGGGTGGCGAGGCACAGCGACCATTCATCAAAAAACTACGTGCTGCTTCTATAACCGCTGTCGACTATGCTAATGAAGGGGTGGAAATCTTTGCGTACACGAATAGAGCCCGGAAAGCACAGCTTATCGACCGGTCAGCTGCAATCATGCAGGAACTAGAAGTTGCGTTAGGTACCCAAGAGCCAAATGAGGAGGTACTGCGGCGTAGAGTTTCATTAACATCTAATCGATTAGCAGAAGTGTATCTACTACTTGAAAAGTATGGGTTGACGCTTCCACATGCAGCTATCGTTTCTTCGAAAGAACAGTTAGATGAGCTCGATGAATTAGAGCCGCAGCGTGTGTACCCTCTGATAGCAAAAACTGCCAATCTCAAGTTGAAACACAAAGCGGTACTGGGAGCTGTGATTAAAGATATTCAAAACAAAGATGACGCAGTGGTCGCATATGAAAAACTAGAAAAATTCGGACAGGAAGTACTCTATCAAGAAGTTATTGAAGATGCTGTGGAAGTCATCATTGGATGCAAACGAGATCCGATATTCGGAGTGTTTGTGGCGATTGGAATGGGAGGCAGTCTAACAAACATCTTAGCTGATCGAAGCTATGTTTTTGTTCCAGCTTCAGCACGAGAAGTGCGATCCTCGCTTCGCAGAACAAGGCTCTATAGCAAGTTAAGTGCAGAACAGCGCTCTCTTGTGCTCCTCAATCTCGAACGTTTTATTGAAGTAATTAAGGAACATCCCGAAATTGTTGAACTTGAAATCAATCCACTTATGGTGACAGCACATCAAGCGTATGTAGCCGATGTGAAAGTAGATTTGCTACCAACAACCCAAATGTAAAAAAAAGTCTTTGATCTGGTAATTGACGACATCTCATCGTAGAATTGGTGATACAAACCGTATGAACGTTTCGCATCTGAACTGGAAAATCGGTGGACGAGCCGGAGAAGGTATTGCTGCCACAAGTTTTTTGATGGCAAAAATATGTCAGAGAGCTGGCCTGTCTGTGTTTGAATATGGAGAATACCCTTCTCTTATTCGGGGTGGCCACACAACTGGACAGGTTTCAGCCGCAACTCACCCAGTCACGTGTCAAAAAAAACAAATTGATTTCATGGTTATCTTGAATGAAGAAACAATTCGACTCCATCTAGACGAATTTTGTGAAGACACACTCTTTTTAATTGATACACAAGATGACAAAGTAGATTTTTCTAAATACCCTGCGATTCCACAGGCAAATATTATTAGTGTTCCCATGGTCGCTATTGCTCGTGAAACTACTGGAAAGAGCCTTGCATCAAATATGGTTTCTTTGGCTGTCACGAGTAGTATTTTTGGTTTACCCAACGAAACTGTCTTTGCCGTCATTCGTGACTTCTTTCAAAAGAAAGGTGAAGCAGTTATCAATGAGAATATTGCTGCAGCTACCAAGGGATTTGAGTGGGCAGCAACAAATATTAAAGAAGAGTGGAAACGAACAATACAAATCCCAGATAAAAAAGAGCAACAACTTTTACTTACAGGGACAGAAGCCATTGGCTTTGGAGCTTTATCTGCTGGTGTCCAATACTACAGTGCGTACCCAATGACCCCTTCATCAGCCTTGATGACATTTATGGCTGATGCGCAAGGAACGTATCCTGTGGTCTTAAAACATGCGGAAGATGAAATTGCTGCTATAAATAATGCACTCGGGGCAAGTTTTGCTGGAGCACG
>CAZNKS010000062.1:0-4814 GCA_964574065.1 uncultured Pseudomonadales bacterium
ACTTGCGACTAAGAGACCAGAAATAATTGCCCCTCCTAATCCTCTCCATAAAGGATCAGCAATCGTAATTGGTAACAACCCAAAGACAGTAGAAAGTTTGGTCAAAATAATTGGTTCCATACGTGAAGCCCCTGCATCAGCGATTGCTTCTTTGAATTCCATACCCTCTCTCTGGTTCAAATTAATTTTGTCGACAATAAACATTGAGTTTGTCACCACAATACCAAAAAGTGATAAAACCCCGATTAAGGCTGGGAATGATAACGCTGTGCCTGTCAAAGCAAATGCTAAAAACACCGAAGAGACTGCCAAAGGAATCACAATTAACACAATAGCTGCTTGCCTAAAAGATTTAAACTGTACCACCATGGTGATCATAATAAGGACCGCTGAAAGCACCATTGCTTGCAGGATAGATTGGATTGATTTCGCATTCTCCTCATTTACCCCACCTGTCTTCCATTCATATCCTTCTGTAAGTTCTATTGTCTTGGTGAATTCGTCCAGATTCTTATTTTGCTCTGGGATAGAAAAGCCAGGTCGCACAGCTGCAGACACAGTAATACTTCGCTTGAAATCTTCACGAGAGATGCTGGTAGGGCTGACCTTCGGCTCCAGCGTTCCTAATGCCATAAGTGGAACAACTTGTCCTCTTGGCGACATGAGTGTTAGCGAAGAGAGGTCCAAAACGTCTGCTGTCCCCTTCTGCATGCGCAGTACGATATCAGTCTTCTCTTTGTCTCCTTCGTTGAGAGTAATAGAATCTAATGTAAAGCCGCTTGCGAAAGTTCGAAGTGTAAATCCAATTGTATCAAGACTAATTCCATATTCTGTCAGTTTGGTTGGATCAGGGACAAAAACAAGTTTACTGGTTCCTTCCACAATGGATTTATCGACGTTCGTTACCCCTTTTTGAGCTTCTAAGAAAGAGACCACTGTATCAGCGTACTCATTCAGTTCACCCAAATCGTCTCCTAGGAGTGTTAATTGCAGATCGCTCCCTGCTGGGGGTCCGCCTGACTGTTCTTGAACCGAAATGTCACCATTTGCATAGGTTGCGAATTCTTTGCGCAGATTTTCAGCAATAGTGTAAGATGCGATTCCACGCTCTTTAAAATCAGTGAGACGTAAAGAAAAGAGGGCTCGATTACTTCCGAAGGCACCAGCTCCAAATCCATTGCTGCCACCTCGTCCAATTTCAGCCGTGACATATTCTAGTTCTTCCGTATCCCGAAGAGACCTAAGAACAGAAAGTGCCTCTGCTGTTGTTCTCTCAAGTGTTGTTCCGGCTGGAAGTTCTAGTTCTACAAAAATTTCATTAGCATCAACCTTAGGGAAAAATTCATTTTTGACAAACCCTAACGGCAACAAAGAAAAGCACACTATTGAATACACAACCGTTGCGATGATCACTTTTCGTCTGCTACTTTTGTCTTGAAGAATTCGCAAAATTAAACGATTGTATGCTGCTGAAAAGCTCTCAACATTGATGATTCCATGTGTAATACAGTGCTTCAATCTTTCCACACGTTTGGTTTGCGTTCGAAGTACGTTCATAGTTTGAATACGTCGTGCAACGATCGGTCCTAGCCGAACTGCGATGAGGGTGAAAACAATGTACGTCAGCAGAATCAAAGGGAAAAGCATGCTCGTGTTCAAAAAGACAAACAAGACACCTAAGCAGGCAACCCATCCGAAAACTTTCAAAAGAGTGAGGACACGTTTGGGAAGTTGTGGTTTTAGGAGCACCACCATGAGAGGCAGCGTGATTAAAACTGCAATCGCTGTTGATGAAATCATTGTGACAGTAACAACCACTGGAATCGGTTTTATAAATTCTCCGATTATTCCAGAGGTTATTAAGAGAGGAACAAACGACCAAATTGTCGTTAATGTAGTTGACCAAATAGGGACAATTGTATCTCGCCAAACTAGAGCACCTGTTTGGGCCGGAGAGAATCGACCTGTTTTAAAATACGTAGTCATTGCCGAGACGACGACGATTGTGTCATCAACTAAGAGTCCAAGTGCTAATAAGAAAGCAAACATTGATAGAAAATTAATTGACATCCCGGTTATCTGCATGAAAAAGAAAGCCGACAAGAAAGTCAGAGGAACTGTCAGTGAAGAGATTAAGGATTGGCGTAATCCTAAAAAGAGTAAGAGCACTCCCATAACCAATAAAATGGTCGTTCGAAATTCTCCGAGTAAGTCTGTGAATTGTTCAGTAATCTCTTCTCCGATGTTGGATAATGTAATTAATTGATAACCGGTCCCACTCTCCTCCATAAAGGCATCGACGGCTTCTTCTACTTCTTTTCCTGCCGCGTCAATATTTGTCCCAACCGTCTTATAGACATAGAACGTAACCGCTTGTTGTGGTTTCGTATTAGGTGTGGCTACATAGGAATGTTGCTGACCAACTTTGGAACGCAATACCACCGTTGCGATATCTGAAAGAGATACCACCTTTCCCTGGCTTGATATTCGAAGTTCTCTTATGTCTTCAATCGTGTGTACGCTGGGGTCTATTGTCAACGAATAAGAATTTCTTCCTGTCGAAACTACGCCCGCCGGCAGTGATCCACGCGCTCTTTTGAGTAAAGTCGAGAGTTCAAATGGATTGATTCCATAGTTTGCAAGTTTGGTTTGATCCACTTCAACCACAATCTCCTGGCTATCAAATCCACTCGTCTCTACCCGATCAATTTTTGGCAATTCCTCCATTCGATCACGTAAAGCCTGTGCTGTTCTCATCAAATCTGGATAACTTTTCGAAGTAACAAACGCAAACGTCCATACCGGTTGATCTTCAAAATCAAGGGCGGTTACCGTTGGTGTCTGTGCATCGGTAGGTAACCCACTCACCGAATCTACCGCGGACTGGACCTCATTTTTGGCGGTCGTGCGATCAACGCTTGATTGAAATTGGAGCGTAATCACTGAAACATTGTCTCGAGAGGACGAACTTACTGTATCAATTCCCTTCAAGGAACGGAGTTTGTCTTCAATAGGAATTGTCACAAGACTTTCAACATCTGAAGGACCAGCGCCAGGGAGTACGGTTACAACAGTGACGATTGGGATTTCGACCTCAGGGTTTAGACGCCTAGGCAACTGTGTATACGCCACAATTCCAAGGAGTGCAATTGTAATAGCAAGCAACAACACCAAACGGATGTTAGTAATATACTTTCCAACAAATCCTGTTAACAAACCTGGGTCAATTGTTAACCGCTCAAGATATGATGTACGCTTACCTGGTGATTGTTTCCCTTTTTCTGCCATACAGATACGATCGGTTACTGTGTCCGAACTTTTTCTCCATCTTGAACGTTTCTGGATAAAATAACGATATCGGTTAGTGATAACCCTGATGTAACACGTACGAACCGTCCCGAGACACTCCCTAAAGAAATTTCTTTGGTCTTTGCAGAATCAGAAGCACTCTCATCTTTTCCAAGGACATACACATATGATTTCTCTTGTGTTTGGTAAATACTATCCAGCGGAATATACAGCGTATCGGTCACAATTTGTTTTGATCCTAAAGGGATATTTACTGGAATAGAGGTGTTATTGGTCAGCTTAGCACCATAGACGCTTGGAATCGCAAAAAGGACACTGTGCAAATTCCCGTCTGTCGCCTCTGCTGAAATATAGCGAGGATATAGGGAAACTTTTTTCCCACCAATAAGAAAATCGGCTGCTTCTGCGGTGGAAAGTTGTTTGGCAATGTCAGCTGTCACAAGAACCACTGCAGTATTCTCTCCCTGATTTGCCTTGATGGTTGCAATGACTGTCCCAGGAGATACCATTTGACCAACTTTCACATGGATTCGTTCCACAACCCCCTCACAAGGAGATGCTGGGTACATCAGACTTTCACTTACTTGCGCAAGCTTTAAGTTGAGATGAGCCATATCTTTTGCCAGAACGAGCCCTCGTTCCGAAAGTTCTAACTGTTTGATAGCAATTTCTTTGGATATATCACCGATCTGCGCGGGAGTCTTATTTTCGTCTGACTGGTACTCCGCCGTACGAAGTCCGGTTCGAAGTTGATTCAGTCCAACTTGTACCGCAGCTTTTCCTTGTCTGGCCGTTAAGATTGCAGAATCGCTCGATCCATTGACATTCATACTTTCCAAGAAACGAAGCTGTGCGTCCACACTGGAAGCAATTGTCTCGTTGAGAGAAATAAGAGAGCGTGTCTCATCCAGTGATTTTCGAGTAATTTCCCGCAAATCTTTAGCTTGGATATTTCCTTTCTCAGCTACTTCCTTTTGTTTTGCAATAATGTCTTTTTGTACATCAAAGTTATTTACCGCCGCTTCAAAGTTCTTTTGTACAATTTGACGAGAAAGGCTCGCTGCATTCCCTCCCTGGTAGTTGGTAGAGAGAGAGACTAAGGACCCTCCTCTTCCTACTTTTTGTCCTTCTTTCAGATGAATTTTTTGAACTACACCAGGAGATTGTGCAACGATCGTGATAACTCCAGATTTTTCGACTCGAGCTGTGAAGGCCATTTTAGGACTTTCTCCAAAGGAGTAGGTTTCCACAAGCTTTGTAGGTGGCGTTGCGTCTTCTCCATTGGTTGCCGGCTTTCGAAGGAATGATCCAACTACAACCAAGAGGAGTAATAGCCCTAGAAGACTAAAGAATGAGATAAGTGGTCGCTTATCAATGAAAGAAAGAATATTTCTTCGCACTGTAACGAATCGCTGTCGGAGTGACTGTCGTAGCATACGTCCTTTCGGGTTCTGTTCACCGTGAGGACAGGATTATACAGGAAGCGGCTGGAAATTCCTATAGAA
>CAZNKS010000063.1:0-3241 GCA_964574065.1 uncultured Pseudomonadales bacterium
TGAGTGCATCAATGGTATCTTTTGAGATGCACCAAACGCAGTAATCACGTTTTTTGTGAGTAAGAAACCAGATTTTAAGTCAAAGGCAATTTGGGGCAAAAGTGTGACTCCTACTCCAATCGCAAAGAGGATGCCATGCAATAGCATTTGAAAAATGACTGGGTTTTTGGTATTTTTCTTTGCCCTTTTCCAGTCACGAAGCACTTCAATCAGTAAGATCAGTGCTACGGTAGGGAAAAACCACACGGCATTTGCAGCTTCAAGCTGCATGCAGAGTCCAAAGATGAGTCCCGATACGGCAAACAAGACTTTCGATTTCTTCTCGAGCGCAAAATACAAAAGTGTGAAAGCAGTTAATGCAAATAACGGTAAGGGTGTCGGGTTTGAGAGCCACCTGGCAAACATGATATTGCTAAAGGAAAAGGTGAATAGAACCGCTGCGGTTGCACCCGCAATCTTGCCAGCAAATTGTTTTCCCACAAAATACACGAGTCCTACAGCGACAGCATGAAAGAACACCATCGCTGTTCCGGCTATCGCTGGATTGCCATTCCCCACCACATACCAAGGAAAAAGAAAGTAATACCAGAAAGGACCTAGGAAAACACCAGATAGCCCTGTCACAGGTCCAATCAGCGTTAAATCACCATTTGATATCTTTTGCATCTGCAGCGCATCTCTTCCCTGATCAAAAGCAAAAATGAGATCACGGTATAGTGCATAGGAACGAAGGAAAAAGGCTGATACGCACAGGATCAACACAAAAACTACTTCTCTCCAAGATAGCGAAGTGAAGCGTATACCTTTGTGTGATGGAAAGTTCATACTGCAGAATGCATACGGACAACTGTCAAAAAAAGCGTATGCACTTTGAATTATGACTTTGTTCTCTTTATCGCTCCAGCACTACCACGCGTGGGCCATTGGGAATCTCAAATGAATCCGTGATTGTACGATTTGGCCAGATTGCGACCTTATATTGTGGCGTATCGAGCGGATTTTCTTGATGTTTCTCATCAATGACAAATAACTTTTTGAAGGAGTGCACCTCTTCTTCAGTTGCTGGTTTCTGTTTTCCAGTTGTCAAAAAGTAGCGATAGTTCATCCCTAAGAAATCATTATTTTGTGCTAGCAACAAAATGTCATACGACTCACCTGGGGTCACCCTAATCTCAATTTCCCTTGCGGTTTGCCAGAACACATCCACGTTCATTCCCAAAATATGTTGCCCTGGATATTTTTGAAGACTGACAAACACGAGAACCAACACTATACCTACAACTAATGGTTTCAAAAAGATTGACTTCCACAATCGCATCAAAAAAGTAGCTAAAAGCAAAATTGCTGTGGGATACACAAATCCTAGGTAGTGATCAAAGATGGAGGCTTTATAAAAAGCCAGCACTAATACACAGACGCTAAACATGGAAAGCAATAAAACTTTTCCTGCACGATGTTGAGCTTCACTGCGATCAAATAGATATGTTTTGGCAATAATATAGAGAAGCAAAATGAAGCTGATGAGGGCAGCCGATGATTGAATCTTGATACCAAAGATTTCGAATAAGTTGCGAAGTGCCAACGCAATCCAAGCATAGAAAACTGCAGAAATATCAGAAAGTCGTCGGAAATGACTTGTCTTCGCGACATCTTCTGATCCGGTAAAGAATGAGGTAAAGGCTTTGGTATTTAAGAATTCATGTTTGATGTCATAGATCAAAATTGGAGCTAATGAGAACAGGAAAATGACAATCGCAATGCCAGTCGAGACCAAAAATTGTTTGTCCAATTTCTTGGCTTTGATCATGGTGATCAATTCATAGATCCATACCAGACCAGCTCCACCAATCAATATGAGAGTAAGATAGTGCAGTTGTGACAGTACAGCTGCAAGCAGACCTATCCATGCCCAATAGAAATACTTCCCTTGGAGCGTTTTGTGCAGACACCAAAGAGTAAGTAATGCAAAAAAAGGAACGATATTTGGATTCCAAGAAAACCTAACATTTTCAATCACAACTGGTGAGACTGCATACAAGCCCATTGCGAGCATTGCGGTGTTTTTGCCGACTAAATCTTTTCCAAGAAGATAGATAAGGGCAAGGGTGATACATCCTACAAATGCCACTGCGAGAACGGGACCTATCGGATCAGGGTATGTGAGCATTAGTGGAAACACCATGAAGTAATAGTAAAAAGGTCCTAAATACATGTTGCCCACACTCGTTACAGGACCAATAAAAGCAGGATCTTTTTCAATTAATATGCCTCGAGCTATCAAGGCGTCTCTTCCTTGATCTCCTAAAAACTGCATCGTTTGACGGATTCGATAGAACCGTAAAAATGTTCCTACAACCAAGAAGAAGAGAAAAAAGAGAAGTAAATACCTTTTTTTCACGAACTCAAGCAAATTCATAGGACTTTATGCCTTTTTCTTTTTCCAGATCACTTTCGAATAGATCGTAAAGTTAATCACCATGCCAATTGCGGTCGCAACAATAAGCCAAAACATTTTGGAAATCGTTTCTTGACCTGTCAAACCTGTGCCCGCGCTTACCACGATAAACTGCACCGCCACGGCTCCAAACGAGCTAATGTTGAATTGCACAAATTTCCCAAGGGTTGAGAGAAATGTAAGTGTTTTTCGATCACTAAAGGTCCAAAAGTTATTCCACAGGAAATTTGAAACGATTGCACATTCTGCACCCATTGCAGATGCGACACCGGATCCATTTACAAACCCCAGCCCTGGGATTGTCGCGAGTCCATCAGCAAGCGCATGGACCGCTGCGAGTCTTGAGAACACAAATAAAAGAATTGTGTTAATAAGAAATCCCATGCCACCGACAACTGCGAATTTAAATATTCTTGATTGGACGATTTCTTGATAGCGAGCTGTCAAAATATACATTAAGGCATTCTTGATGTAATCAGGACCCAATTTGGATTTTCCGATTTTTCGATCAATGAAATGAATGGGAACTTCCGTAATATGAAATCCTTTGCGAACTGCCTTATGCAAAAAGCCAATTTGGAAGGTGTAACCGCTAAACTGTTTGGCTTCCATCTCTGGCTCAACAGCTTCAAAGACTTGTTTTTTGATTGCACGAAAGCCAGTAGTCCAGTCACGGATGCGAAAATCGGTTAATACAACCATGTTGACGATATTTCCTACCACACTTAAAAACTTGCGTTCAAGTCCCCAATCTGCAGGAATAGATCCACCCTTTATATACCGTGA
>CAZNKS010000063.1:3251-4800 GCA_964574065.1 uncultured Pseudomonadales bacterium
CAAGACCATATCTGCACCTTTGTCAATCGCCTGCAAGAATGCCGGAATTCTCGTTGGGTCATGGGAGAAATCAGCGTCCATTTCAAACACCACATCAGCGGCAAGATTTGAAAACGCATGACGCATTCCAACTAGGTATGCATGTCCCAATCCTTGTTTCTTTTCATTGGTGAGTAAGTGAACCTTTGGACTCTTTTTTTCAAGCTCGGCAACCACTTCTCCTGTTTGATCTGGGCTACTATCATCAACCACAAGAATATGAACGTCCCAGTTTGTAATGTCTTTTCCGATATCTAAAAGAACGGGAATAAGTTTGCCAATATTCTCTCGCTCATTGTAGGTGGGGATAATGATGATAGCTTTTTGGATACTCATACTTTAAATCTTCTCTGCCGCAAGCTCAGCCTCCACCATAATCCGTACAAGTTCTTTAAAAGAGGTTTTTGGTACCCATCCTAATTTTTCTTTGGCTTTTGATGCGTCTCCAATGAGCAGATCGACTTCAGCGGGTCGGTCATACCGTGCATCATGTTCAACTGCAGATTCCCAATCAGAAATACCAGCAACGTTACATGCTTCTTGAACAAACTCGCGAACAGAATGTGTTTCTCCGGTTGCAATGACGTAATCATCTGGTGTCTCTTGCTGGAGCATAAGCCACATGGCTTCTACATAGTCTTTTGCATATCCCCAGTCACGTTTGGCATCCAAATTTCCAAGCTTGACGGTCTTTTGCTTTCCATATTTCACTCGTGCTATTCCGTTTGCAATTTTTCGGGTTACAAACTCAAGACCACGCCGTGGAGATTCATGGTTAAACAAAATTCCAGAGACTGCATACATGTTGTAGGACTCACGGTAGTTAACTGTAATCCAGTGTCCATATACTTTTGCAACGCCATATGGAGAACGAGGATAGAATGGAGTCGTTTCTTTTTGTGGGACTTCTTGCACTTTTCCAAACATTTCTGAACTACTGGCTTGATAGAAGCGAGCGGTTGGACAAGCTACCTGTAAAGCTTCCAAGACTTTGGTGACACCAATAGCAGTGAACTCACCGGTCAACACTGGCTGTGTCCACGATGCATGCACAAAAGACTGGGCTGCAAGATTATAGACTTCATCAGGTTGAATATCAGAAATTGCCCGTGTAATTGAATGTTCATCGAGAAGATCAGCTGAAATTATCTCGAAATTATCGTTGTGAATCACATTCCCTAAGCGATTGTGATTTAGGGTACTAGTTCGACGAGACATTCCGTAGACTTTGTATCCTTTTTCTAATAAAAGCTCAGCTAAGTACGAACCATCTTGTCCGGTAACTCCGGTAATAAATGCCTTTTTCATGGAAACCTTTCTACGTCTAATTTGTTTTCCGCCATTCTTCGAGTACATTATGCAGTTCAGTCTGAATTGGAACTTGCGGTTCCCATCCTAGTGACCGTATCTTTTTATTGTCTGCAATCAAACCAGGAACGTCAAGCGGGCGGATGCGTGAAGGATCAGGTAGGATTGTGATTGGTACAGTTGCCATGCCACAGAGCATGTC
>CAZNKS010000064.1:0-4736 GCA_964574065.1 uncultured Pseudomonadales bacterium
CGGGTTGGTACGCAGTGTCCGAGCAGCAACTTCCAGTGAAGCTCCCAGATGTCCCTGACTTTCGACCCACCGATGACGGCAAATCACCGATCGAGAAGGCAGCAGATGAGTGGAAATACACCACCTGTCCAGGCTGTGGGGGCAAAGCCAAACGAGAAGTGGATACCATGGATACGTTTGTTGACTCATCCTGGTACTTCTTGCGCTATCCTTCACGCAACAACACTAACGAAGTGTTCGACAAGGAGATCACCAAATCTTTGTTACCAGTCGATATGTATCTGATTGGACCAGAACATATTGTGTTGCATTTGCTGTATGCTCGCTTCTTTACCAAGTTCCTGCGCGATCAAGGCTATCTGAACTTTGGTGAACCATTTATGAAGATGCGTCATCAAGGGATGATTCTAGGTCCTGATGGCAAGAAGATGAGTAAGAGTAAGGGTAATGTCATCAATCCAGATGACATCATCGAGAAATTTGGTGCAGACACCTTACGAGTCTATGAGATGTTTATGGGCCCTTTGGATGCCGATAAAGCCTGGGATACCAACTCTCTTGTAGGTGTCTATCGTTTCTTTACTCGCATCTATACGCTCTTTCAAAAGAATCTTGGGCAACTTGCTTCATCAGAGAATATCGCTTTGCAACGAAAACTGCACAAAACTATTGAGAAGGTTGGAAGGGATATCCCAGAGCTCAAGTTCAACACTGCAATTGCGGCTTTGATGGAGTTTACCAATGTGTGGTCCGATGCGATCAATGCAGGGACCGGATTGTCGAAAGAGGAATTGTCATTACTGGCTCGCATATTCGCTCCACTGGCGCCATTCTTGTCTGAAGAACTTTGGGAATTGCTAGGAGAGCAGGGAACGATCCATACTGCAGCTTGGCCCAAAGCTGATCCACAGTTTTTGGCAGAAGAGGAAATCGAAATTCCAATCCAAGTGAATGGAAAGATCAAATTACGTTTAATGGTTCCAACTGCAACTGCAAATCAAAAAGAGACGCTTGAAAGCTTTGTACGAGCTCATAGCCAAGTACAAGAAACGCTTGCCAACCAAGAAATCAAAAAAATGATTGTAGTTCCTAGTAAGTTGATCAACATCGTTGTCTAAAAAACGAAGGAAACGCTTCATTCCTTCCGATTCTTACAATTCATTCTTTACAACCAACGAAACGACTTTTATTGTAAGAAAAGGATGGAATCTTCTAAGCTGCCTTCCTATGTCTCAACGAACACTGCAACTTCCTCACATCTTCTCGTTGGTTTCTTTGGTCTGCTGGCAGTTGGACTGATAGTCTTTGGCATTTCGCTGTTACCCAAAGAGCAGAGAACGTACCCGCTTGTATCAAACACCCCCAAACCTCTTCCAGCTTTCAATCCTACTCACAGGGTAGTGGTCGATATCTCAGGGGCAGTTGCCAAACCAGGTATCCAGAGGCATTCACTCGCATTTGGGGAGTCTTTGCGTATTGCAGATGTGGTTGCATCAGCTGGAGGATTCACAAAAGACGCTGATACCGCACTAATTGCTAAACAGGTGAACTTAGCAGCTAGTGTGACTGATGGATACAAACTCTATGTTCCCAGACGAGGAGAAGAGCCTATACTTTCCTCTTTTACAACAAAAACCATTTCACTCAATACTGCAAGCAAGGAAGATCTCACAAATCTCAAAGGGATAGGGGAGAGTAGAGCGCAAACGATCATTGATAATCGTCCCTATTCATCCGAGCAGGAATTCCTCACGAAAACCGGTATTTCCCAAAGCATTTTTGATGGGTTCAAAAAAGATATTAGTTTCAACTAAAAAAATTCTCAATATGGTTTTTATTTGGATTAAAAAACAGTTTTCCTCTGGACATAAAAATAGATTCTTTTTGATACAAGTTGTATGTATATTGATCCTCTTCTTATCATTATATATACCGCGTTATATGCAAGAGTATGCAATGCGACAAAAAATGCTCTCAAGTAGCGGGAATTCGGAAATAGATGTATCTTTTATCCTTCGTGAGCGTCCTGACCTAGAAAAAGGCAGATACACAATAGATACAGGCAAATACATACTGCAAGTGCCTCAAAAATTGATTTCTTCCTCCAATTCTATGACGCTTCAAACAGGAAAACGGTACCAGGCTAGAGGAATCGTTGTTAGCACTCAAAATGCTGATTTGAAACTGCTGAAAACGTATAAGATTTCATTGCTAGTTCAAGCTATTTCTGTAATAGATTGCAACGAGGTTTCGGTAAAATGTGTGGTTGATGCTTTTTTCTCGAGGATGCTCTTAGTAAAAGAAGGATATGTAGCTACGGTCTATCGATTGTTCCCAACTCCTCACGCGGATCTGATTTTGGGCATTGTAGCGGGTCGAAAGCCTGGAAAGGACACGAAGCTGTATCAAGATCTCCAATCTCTGGGGCTACTTCATCTGCTGGTAGCCAGTGGAGCAAATATTGCGAGCGTCGTGGTTGTATTTCACAATTTTATTAAGTATTTCACCACCAAGAAAACGGTAATAATATTAACGATATTTTGGGTATTATTGTATGTTTACTTTGTGGGAGGAGACCCTTCGCTCGTTCGAGCTTTCTGGTTCTACCTATTCTCCTGCATTGGAATACTGGCAGGACGTCCTCTCCAACCTCTGTATACTCTCAGTATGGTTGCCGGGATTATGTTGATAGATCAACCTTTTCTTCTCTACTCATTATCTTTTCAATTGAGTTTTGCAGCAGTACTTGGCTTGTTTATAGTTTTTCCACATTTCTATACCAGAGGAAATAGTGAGGAAAATGCGGACTGGAAAGAGAAAATACACACTATATTGGTGGAAAATACGGTAGCTGCAATTTCCACGACTATTTTCACGCTTCCCATAACTCTTTCCTCCTTTGGGATATTCCCACTTATCTCGCTTCCAGCCAATGTGGCAGTCGCTTGGCTTATTCCGTTTATCTTCTTTTCGTCATTGTTCTTGTTTCTCCCGATAGGATGGCTTGTTGCACTTCCGCTATGGACTATAACTGAGGTTTTAGTGCGACTGATCAACCTTTTTTCACTATTTCCTCACGTGTCACTACATGTTATAAAATGGGGTTTTCTTGAGAGTATTGGATACAGTATCCTCATGTATTGTGGGGTAGGTAAGAGATTGGCAAAAAGAATGCAAGAGCGCTAGGGTATTATCCAGTGTTTTTTTCTTGATCAATCAATGAAAGAGGTTGTTTTATACGGGTTAGATCGGGGAAGCTGTCTCTTGAGGGAAAATTTGCTATTTCTTGAGGTACAAACCGCTTTTTCTTAACGGCATCTTCCTGTAAAAGCAATGGTCGTTTTCAATGGGCTACGATCCGTACTGCTATCTTCATCTTTCTGTCATCAAATCAGCAGAAGTATTCCATACTATCACGTTCATAGCTATTTTGTATGTAAGAAAATACAAAAATATATATGAAAAGGAAAAACAGTACCATTCGAATATGTAGTAGTGGGGCTGTACTTCATATGCAATTACTTTTATTCGTACGAAAACATCAAAAATAGATATAAACAATAGACAATGTTGAAGCTGTTCGACGTTTCGATTGATATAGATACATACATATCCGCTCTTCTTACGAAATAAGAGCGGATAGTACAGTAAGGTGTGTAAGAAAAACTAAAAAGGTAGCATCATTTTTCTCGTTTCTTGTTCGTGTGTACTGAAAGTTATGTTTTAGTACGCACGTTTTGTGGTAGGTTTTATATGCCGCAGATATATTGAATCCTATAAATAATTGAAGGTGAAAGCTACCTTTCCTCTTTCGGGTTTTTTGAAATTCAATTTCTTTTTCCTCAAGTAGGATGGGAAAACTTTAGCAGAAAGAAGGACGTATTGGGACTTGAGCGATGTGGTGGAAAGGAGGGATAGATCAATCTAAAACGCATTCTGCGTTAATTAATGCAATATATCATGAACCGAAGGGAATTTGTTGTCCTAGAATAATTAACGGGAGGATTTTAATACAAAGAAAAAACAGATTTGTTATCAAACCTTCATATTTGAGCGTACCGACAGTATGGAGAACTTGTCAAGTACATACTCAGCATACGCTAGTGCTCAGTTTTTTGCAAAAAATACATACAAGAGGCGAAAAAATACGAGGCCCTCAAAGGCTCAATTCCGCCTTTTTTTTAGAAAAGACATGTAGAGAATAGGCAAAGGAAGTGTAAATTTTAGGTAAAGCCAAGAGAAAACACATTCTATCTCGAAAAGTTATAATTATTTGTTTGTCTTGCCTACTCGAGAAAATTCATCATCTATCTCAAGTAAGCCATTGAAAATATACGTCATTCTCGCTTTTTCTCTCAAAAGAGAAGTGATAGCCCTCACACAATGAAGGAAATTTTATGCATGCATATTTCATTCATCACCATACTTTCTTATTCATTTTAGTTCAAACCTTTTGTTTTCTTCCAATGCTATTTCAATGATGAAACTACAAAGACAAACATCAATTGTCATGCGATTAACAAGGGAAACTGGTAACACAAACACCATTCATTCATACATAGCAATTACCAAAAAGATTCATTTTTAGCCGTTAATCCTATAGCAAGAGGAGAAAATATTGAATTTTATCTATCTTTCTAAAACAGGAAAACGAATAAAAATAATATTCATTAAAAAAGCCAAAAAAGATTGATAGAAAGAAGTAATTTAAAAATAGCCTGCTTGAGCAGGTTGTA
>CAZNKS010000065.1:0-4272 GCA_964574065.1 uncultured Pseudomonadales bacterium
AATAGCATCGAGCTCAGAGAGAAGTGTGACTCGATCATCGGTCGTAACTAGAAATGAACGCAAGAGTTGATTCATAGGTCAGATATGTATTAGAGCACGTGATCTTTCTTGGCTGCTTCCAGTGCATCAATCACGAGCTTTTCTTGGTCTTCCAAGGTGAGTACTTTGCCACTGACCTGTTCCAACACATCTTTGATGATGTCGTAGATTTGCGCATCAACTTTGGCAAGTTGCGCTTTTTTATATGCGGCTACTTCTTCTTCAACCGCAGCATACCTTGCTTCCGTCTTTTGTTGAATTTCTTCTTGAGATTCAAGCGTTTCTTTTTCAAGAGTCTTCGCAAACTGATCGACTCGAGCCAATGATTGTTTTTTTATATCCTCACCCACATCTTCGATCAATTGTTCATACTCACTACCCTCACGCTTTGCAGCTTCTTCCAAAATACTGGTGAGCTTCTTCTTCATTTCTTCCGATAGAACTCTGGATTCACGAATAATCTGAATGGCCTGGATTTCTGATTGTTGTAAGACTTCTTGTGTGTCTTTTTTGGTTTTGGCTTCCATCTCTAAGTACTCTTTGCGAAGCAGGTTGTAGCCACGAAGCATCTTGAAGTAGAACAGGACAAAGGCGATCACAGCTGCTGCGCCTATTACCAGGACAAATGATTCGTAGAGTAAAAGCGGCGTAAGTTCCATACATTAAGAGTAAAGGTTGAAGGAATGACTTGCAAGTCTATAGCGTCTTTGTGTTCTCTGCTACAGCTGTAGCAAATTTTTCCCTGTCATTTCCGGCGGAATTGGAAGCTTGAGGAATGAAAGTATTGTAGGCGCAACATCGGCCAGACTGCCGTTTGTTAGTGCGTTCGTCTTCCCCTTATAGGAATTATTGATCATGACAAATGGTACCGGATTATTACTGTGTTCCGTGTTCATCGACCCTTCTTGCGTCGTAAAGAAAAAGCCTGAAGAATCAAACGTCAGCAGCTCTTCCGCGTTGCCATGATCAGCGGTGATAAATACTGTTCCCTCGAGAGCGAGGACTGCTTTCACCATTTTGTGGAGGACGCCGTCTACAATTTCACAGGCTCGAATCGTGGCATCAATCTTGCCACTATGTGCCACCATGTCCGGATTGGCAAAATTTAACATGAAGAAATGGTGCTGGTTTCTGTGTAGTGCTCTCTCAAACTCACGTGCGATTTCAGGCAGTGACATCTCCGGTTTTCGATCATACGTTCCAACCTTCGGTGAGGGAACAATCACCACGTCTTCTCCATCAAAGGGTTTGATGCGAAGGCCATCAAAGTAGTAGGTCACCATTCGCTCCTTCTCACTTTCTGCCAGGTGGAACTGCTTCATGCCTTGCTTGGAGATAACCTCCGCAAACGAGTCTTGAACCGTTTCATTCGGAAACGCAATTGTACTGACTGGCAACCCCTTTTGATACTCAGTCATTGTTACAAAAAAAAGATTGGAGAGAATTTTTTGCCGCAAAAAGGTGGGTTTTTGTTTATTGAGCAGACTAGGCGTTTTGCCTTCTTCTGCTAGTTGAAAGGCTCCCGTTTCAAAGTCTTTGATTACAAATGCTTTGGTGAGCTGTCTGGGTCGGTCGACACGAAAGTTAAAGAAAATACAGGCATCATTATCGTCAACCGTAGTTGGTTTCCCTTCGCTATCCAAAATAACAGTCGGCTCCAAAAACTCATCGGTTTTCCCTGCCTTGTATGATTCACTCACGGCAGTCGTCGCATTCCTTCCCTTCACCCCCAACCCATTGACGATGGCATCATAGGTTTTTTGGGTTCGCTCCCAGCGGTTATCACGGTCCAAGGAGTAGTACCGACCCGAGAGTGAGGCAATACGCGCGAAGGAATACTTTTCCTTGATGATAAACTCAAGCTGTGTGATGACATTGACACCATCGTGTGGAGGCGCGTCACGACCATCGGTAAACAAATGGAGCATCACGTTTTGCACCTTGTTACGTTTACAAAACTCGAGGAGTGCATACAGATGTGGAGTCGAAGAGTGCACATTACCGGATCCAACGAGTCCTAATAGATGCAATTTCGAGTTGTGGGTGATGACATGATCAACTGCCGCCAAAAAGGCTTCGTTGCGAAAGAAGCTCTCATCTTCAATTGCTTTGTTGATACGAAGCAAGCTTTCAAAGATCACGCGACCAACTCCCATGGTTAAATGACCGACTTCTGAGTTGCCCACTTCATTGGCCGGCAAGCCTACAGACTCACCTGATGCAATGAGTTGGCTATTGGGATAGTTTGCAATGTACGTATTCCAGTGTGGAATTTTCGCTTGGGTAATGGCGTTGCCATGTGAAGGAGGAGCGATTCCCCATCCATCCAAGGAAATCAAGACTACTGGTCTGATTCTTCCCGGAACAAGTCGTGGTTTTGAGTGAAAGAAAGCGGAAAACAAAGGAAAACCCATTCTTCAAGACTATCACAAAATGTTGGTTGTTTTCATTCTTCTTATACTCTGTTCGTTCAGAAAACTGAAAGCTGATTGCTGAAAACTCTAGCCTGTAAACTGTAGCCTGTGAACCCTCACAGCACTAAAATAAAATACGAGAGCGCAAGCCCTGCAGCAAAAATGCCTGCCATCAAAATCAAGTTTACAAACACGCTGGTTTGAATTTGAACACGTGCCAGAGGATTTCGACCAATGGCTTCAATACCAGTTTTGGCAAAGCGACCAAAGTAAACAAACCCTAAAATAAACGATGTTACAGTCACTGCCGCCGCAATGATGTAGCGAAGGGCTGCAAGTGGCGTTAAGATTGGAGCAGCTAACCCTTCCTTGAGGGCTTCAAGTAAGTTGCTTCGTACATCCACAAACACGGTTGTTGGGTGGATATTCAAAGAAACGAGGATCGTCGTCGTATCTGCGGAATTTTGTGGTTGGAAGTCTTCCAGAGCCATCCCCAAGATATATCCATTGCGGGTTGCTTTTTGCGCATACCCTGCATCATCCGAACTTGTTACTAAATCCCCCTTTTGTATTCCACCGTTCTTTGCATGCACTTTGACAACAGCCTTTCCTTTTGTAACCGCAAGGTATTGATCTGGCTGCGGTTCTGTATCAAATGATGCCGCTGGGATAGTAGTGATGACCCCATACATAGAGGTATCGTAATCGTTTGCACATAGTACATAACTTCCCCTGCCTGTACAGATCACATCTCCCACTGTGGGTTGGTTATCTGTGACAATAACAGGGGCAGCAACATCAGAAGAATCAACTTGCGCAAAAATATCATGAGAAAAAAAGAAGAGACTGAGAATAAAAAGAATACCAAGACGTACACCCATGGATTCAGTATACAAAGCTCCCATCAATACCGCAAATGAATGGAGGAGCTTTCTTCTTGTACACAACGTAGCCCATCTGGTGCTTGATCGGTACCACGATCACAGCCGATCTTGAACATAGTTTGTATTCAATTTTTGGGTACCATTGATCTAGTTTGATAGATTTTATTTTTTGCCTAAAACTTGGACACTTGTCTCAATAAAATGTGTTTGTTGTCCAGTTTTTGTCCGTCGTTTTGCGGTTGTCAGTTGGTTTCATTTTTGAATACAAAAAATATCCAAGAAGCCGTTGCTTTTATTGTTTCTCACACACCAAACTATTGTGACAAAATTCATTTTTTGTCACGTATTTTATGCAGTAAGTTGAAATAGAAAAAGTACGCTGTACAGTTCCCTATCGACATTTTGTGATTGTGAAAGTTGGTATGCACTCCTGCTGCTGTTCTATGGTGTGATCTACAGCAGTAGTAGAAAGCGCGTAGCTTCCTTTTTCGTAGAAAAACACATAGGCACATATTCTTTGTGAATAGTCCACAAAAAGATTCAACTCCATTTTATGTATACACGATGATGAAATAGATGTTCCCGCTGCAAATAGAAAAGGAAGTCATCCCCTTACAATAAAAGCGTGATCAGGAGCACAATCGTTAATAATATTAACGCATCTCCAGCGTATCTTTTTGCGGTTATTTGCACACCAGACAGAGTTAAAAATACGACATTAACTATTTTATTTGTGTTATTTTCGCATATCCAATTTTCAAAGATGATTCATTGGAAGGTATTTTTGTGTCTATCTTTTTCCAGATGAAAATAGAAATTGTTGCTGTTGAAATGAAAAATGTATCACTCATTTCTCCGCTACTATAAATTTGGTCGATGTACATCTTCAAATGTCCAATATTCATGCTTGACACCGCTGCGCAAAAAATAGAATA
>CAZNKS010000066.1:0-4236 GCA_964574065.1 uncultured Pseudomonadales bacterium
ATCGTATTGAGCTTGTCGGCTCGTATCACCCTGTATTAAGGGCTTTACACTTTCAACCCATGTGCGTAGGTCATCAAGTTCTATATCCTCATCTTCTACCGCATGAGTAGCAGCTTGCAACGCAAGGTTAAAGCTGGCATTGGATTCTGAAAACCCTGGCTGATTCCCCAGCCTTACGTTTCCTTGTATTTGATGATTTAATTCTGACATAGATTCTCCTAATCTACGGTGCGAGTACTTGGATCTACTGATTACACACTACATACGTCCCTGCTGGCAGTCCTGTTTGATTGCAGCGGGTCAATGACTTGGACGAGTCGGGATCATTGATGTCCTCGAGCTGTGCTCGCAAGACGAAATCCACAGTGGCATTGGGTGCGTAGGAGTAGATATAGGATCCGCTATTGCGCGGATCCGTTGGCACGTATCCCATATACACAGTCGATCCATTTTGCAGCTGCCCACCAAAACTGACGGTCGCCGGAAATGTATTGGTATCGTTGTAATACATCTGCAGTGCCGTGCGGATTTGAGTCAGATCCGTTTTTCTTTTGACATCACGCGCTTTCATACGTGAAGCGGTAAAACTATTGAGCCCCAGTGTTGAGAGTATCCCAATAATGGCCATGACGACAAGCAGTTCTATGATGGTGAATCCACGATTCCCGCTCATCCTTCTATTTACTCACACTCCAGCGCTGCTTTCAAGGGATCGCATATTTTCCAACCTATTTTCCCCGGTGTGCGTCAGCTGGATGCAGAGGTGTACAAACGGATTGTTTTTTTCCACAGGAGAATTCCACATGTGAACAAACACCAAGAAAAAAGCGTACATATCAATACAAACTGTGTGGAAAAGGCAGTGATCAACGCCTGCTAGGACAAGATATGTCTATTATGAACTGGCTCCAGAATATGCTCGTCTTGAAATTGTCCAAAACATAAAAGACCCTGCGCAGATCACAACTGAAATAACAAGGAAACTCACGATCTCGAAGATGGTTGCAGTCCCTAAGAGAACTTTTGTGGGGATATTGACCGTCATCAGGCTGACAAAAAAGAAAGCCATGATTCCTGGTGGAGCGAAGCGCAGAATATCAATAGGATAGCGAGCTGCAGAGGTAAAGAGTGATCCAAGATCAATCAAGTTGGATAGGTAGCTCCTCCAAAACAAGATCGAGATCAGAAACACATGAATCCAGTAAAGAACGGCCACGCCAATCAACGCATAGAGGCAAAAGAATAAAAATCGCCCAAGGGTAAATCCAAGATCATACGCACCATTGAGGTAAAAAAGTACTCCAAAAGAAAGAAGAAGTCTGATAGAAGCAGAGATGTTTATTTCACTCATTGTCAGTAAAATCAACGGATGCAATGGCTTGAGTGCCAGAGAGTCAAACTCACCATAATGAATGATTCGAGCAGCGGTGACAAAATTTCGGGAAAAACAAATATGAAAGATCCCCACAATGCATGAATAGGTTATCGTGAGCAGCAGTATTCCACTTCGTGTCCAGCCAGCGATGACCGCTGTGTTTGATGTGAGAAGGAGCATCGCAAGGATACTAAAGACTCCCCAGGCTATACTGCCAATTACATTGCTCACAAAATCCATACGATAGGCGAGGATTCTTCCGATATTGGCAATGCATAGTTGATAGTAAAAACGACAAAATCTTTTCATGACCCCTCTATTGCCCTACTCCACAAAACTTTCGCACCCCAAAGTGCCAAGTGATCCGATAAAGGAAATACAGCAAAAATAACCAAAATATTTGTATCGCTACAAAAAAAAGTGCTTGAGAAATATGTAGTTCACCCGCAATGATACGGACTGGAATTGCCAGCATGGATGCAAACGGCGTCCAATACAATACTCTTGAGAGAGGCGCAGGCATCGATGATAAGGGGACCATAAAGCCTGCTAGCAACAGGATTGCCATCTCGTGCAATTCAAAGATACCTTTGGTGGTCGTCAGCCACAGTGCGCTCAGACCCAGAATTACGGTATAGACAAAAGAGACAGCAAAGGCGACAACACAACTTACCAGAAATAAAATGAATAGAAAAATGTTTGTAGTAATCTGGAGACGAATCCCCAAGAAAAACATGATTCCTACAATGCACAATGCCCAAAAACCTGATAACCCTCTCCACACAACTTCTCCATATAACTTGTACAACAGATAGGAATAAGGCTTGAGTAGGTAGTTGGCGAGCTCTCCTTTGTAAACATCAATTGAGGCAATTTCTCCCTCGCTATGGGAAATTAAGACGTTCCCAGCGACCAAAAGAATAAGATAGTAGGAAACATATTTCCCCAAATCTTGAAGTGTGTAGATGTCGGGGTTGGAAGAAATTTTTGCCGACCAAAACATAAGCAAGATTGCAGCAGATACAGAAGATACGAGCATCCACACAAAAGAACGCAGTTTGTAATGCAGAACCTGTTGGATATGAAGCGATAAGATTCGTACGTGTCGCATACAATCAACCCTGCTCTTTCTGGCAAAATACATCACGGATCACCTCTTCTATTTTTGCTTCTGCCACATCAATGTCTTCAACTGGCAATTGTGATAGCAATGTACTGGCTACTTCTTTGGTTTTCTGTCTGTCTACGATCAGCGTTACAAATGGGAACTCATTTTTTTCTATTTTCCCATACAAAGAGAGGGTTTTTGGGGAAATTTCCTTTTCAAGTCGAAGCGTTATGCGCTTCGTTTTCGTGTGTTTTTTTATCAATCCATCCAAAGCACCGTCAAATAACAATTTTCCATGGTCAATCAGAATCACTCGTTTGCAAAGTTCCTTCACATCTTCCATATAGTGGGACGTGAGAATGATTGTTGCCTTATACTTCAGATTGTACTGTTTGATAAACTCCCGCATCGACGCTTGTGCCACCACATCAAGCCCAATGGTTGGTTCATCCAAAAACAAAACTTTGGGTTGGTGTAGCAATGCGGCAATCAGCTCCATTTTCATCCGCTGCCCGAGACTCAATTTGCGAACCGGCATTTTTACAACAGAATCGACTCCCAAAAGCTCCACCAAGTCACCTATCATGCGCTGATACTGTATGTCGCTAATTTCATAAATCTCCTTGTTGAGCAAAAATGTATCCAGTGCGGGCAGATCCCACCAAAGTTGGTTTTTCTGTCCCATTACCAGCGAAATCTGTCGCAAGAATTCTTTTTTTCGCTCAAAGGGGGTAAAGCCAAGGACAGAAAGGTTTCCACTACTTGGATAGAGGAGGCCTGAAAGCATCTTGAGAGTTGTGGTTTTCCCTGCCCCATTCGGACCGATAAACCCCACCAGTTCGCCTGGCTGTATGGAGAAAGAGATCCGATCGACCGCAGTCATCTCAATACTTTTCCGTGATACAAAAGAACGCAGTGCACCCAAGAGTCCTGGCTCTTTTTGGTAGATCGTAAAATGCTTGCTCAGGTTTTTGACTGCAATAACATCATCCATAGAAATTCATTCTATCATTTTTCCTCCCCTCTGGGATCCCAGGGATATTATTTGCATTTTATTCGTCGCTGACTATTGGGGACAAAAGACCAAGCTCAACGACCGTGTTTATCCCAATAATTAAAGCTTGATAAATAGGTCTATTTTATGTAAGATGAACAAATTCTAATAATTGATGAATGCAAAGAGAGCGATAGCAGATTCTTACCAGTAATGCGAAAGTGGCGGTATAATACTCATATGGCCTACTACTCTCCCTACCAACCAAATGTTGACCAAAGTGGTGTCAAAAAGTTTGCGTACAATGCCGGAAAAAGCGTGTTGGAGAAAAGCATCATCTATGGAGCACAGCTGACGAAGTTTGTGATTCTGTTTGTCATTGATGCCATCAAACGCGTACTTGGCAGATAATTTTTTGAGTGAGACTAGTCGGAATTGAACCCGCCAGCCCTATACAGATGCCAAGGTCTTATTCTTGTGGACTGTGGGGGAATCGAACCCCCGTTCTAGCAATGCGAATGCTATGTATTACCACTATACGAACAGCCCTACTATTACAATCATCCTACCCTTGGCGAGACCACTAGAGTATTGTACCATCACCTCATGAAGAAATTTTTGCTAGGTTTTGTCCATGGAGGACGAGGTGTCTGTCAGGCGGCGAAAGAACGTAACATGCGTGTCCATGCCATGATTGCTCTATCTGTGATTGCATGCGGTATCCTTTTTCGCATTACGATAACAGAATGGATAGAACTC
>CAZNKS010000067.1:0-4087 GCA_964574065.1 uncultured Pseudomonadales bacterium
ACTTTCTCTTCCCTTCCATCGATTTATAGAGACATGCGCTACAAGGGAACAAAATTTTTGTTGTTCAATGCCCTCCTTCCTCCAACCATTACCAAAAGCAATGGCATGTACAACTTCATTTGGTTTTCCGTTCTCTGGAAGTACACTTAATTTAAGGTGTTTCCCTTCTTTTCCAACTGTGTAGGTTTGAAGAACCTGCATTTTTTCAAGCAAAAAGAGTGGTTCCCGATTTCCCGATCCAAACGGTGCAAGTTCTTCAATCATGTGAGCAGTTTGTGTAGAGAGCAGCGACGGTAGAAGTACACAGTCAACCTCTATTCGAGGGATAAGCATGTGATCTTGTATTTCTTCTTTGGCAATGAGACGAAGCCTGTGGCGGACAATGTCTATCTTTCCTGTCTCGATCTTGAACCCGGCTGCCATTGGATGTCCCCCAACTTCCAAAAGATCATCCAAGACTTTGCGAAGCATGTTGGTAATATGGACACCAGAAATACTTCTGCATGAGGCTTTGCTCGTAATCTCCCCCACACTAATACAGATTGTGGGTTTGAAGTATTTTTCAGTTAATTTACTTGCAATCAACCCAATAATTCCCTCATGAAATTCCTCATCCTCCACAATAATTATGTGTTCGTCATCCCATTCTTTGGCACGCAATATTGCCTTCTCAATCAAGGTTTGTGTCATATCCTGCCGGGTTTGGTTGACATCTGAGAGTTTTGAAATCAGTTCCGCAACCCTTTCAGGCTTTGTAGTGCAGAGAGCCCGAAGCGCATCAAGTGCATGTTCCAGCCTTCCCATTGCATTAATGCGAGGTGCAATTCCAAAGTTGACTGCATAGGCATCAATCTCTCCCAATTGAAGGCCTGCTGTTTCAATCAATTTTAAGAGCCCAATTCGAGAAGTTTGATTGAGCTGTTCCAGTCCATATTTTGCAAAAGAGCGGTTTGCTTGCGTTAAAGGAACTTGGTCCGCAATGGTCGCGATTGCGCACAAATCAAGCATTGTTGATGTATGGTCGGTGGAATGATTGAAGTGTTTTTCCGCTTCTCGTGCTAGACACCAGGCAACAGTCGTCCCACATAACGAAGTAGTATGAATAATACTATCGACAAGAGGGGTCTTCTCATCTGGTTGATGATGATCGGTTAGGATGCATGTGATTCCAAGTTCGTGTAATCGTTGCCACTGTTCATGTGCCACAATTCCGTTATCAACGGAAATAACAATATCAGGAGTACATTGGGACAAGACTTCATCAACTCCTTTTTGTGACAAACCATATCCATGCTTTTCTCTGTGTGGGATAAATGGAGCCACTTTGAAGCCAAGAGAAAAAAGTGTTTCCCACAGAACTGCTGTAGCACAGACTCCGTCACAATCATAGTCTCCATAGATAACAATCGTTTGCTTTTTATCTTTCGCTCGTTCCAAAAGAGAAAGTGCGGTTTGAATCTCTGTGGTAGAAATTTCTACCTCCTCACAAGAGATTTCTGCTGGATTTTTGGGGTGCAAGAACTCTTCTACTTGATCAATACTTCGATTGGACAGAATAACTTGTAGAAGTTCTTGCTGGGTATTTGGAATTTTCTCTGAAAGAAGCTGTGTCTGCATAGAGCAAGTACCAATTGAATCATATTCACCCGAAAAAACAAATGTAATCTCCAGAGGGTATGCGAGACACCCATTTTGGGTGCTATCATACCTTCATGAAGGTTCTTTTTCCGATCGCTGTTCTTCATATTTACAAAACGCTTGTTGATGCTGGATTTGCTGTGCAGATCGTTGGAGGAGCTGTTCGCGATGTCATCCTCGGTGTCCCAACTAAAGATTGGGATTTAACGACCAACGCAACTCCTGAGCAAATCCAACCTCTTTTTGATGAGAGTTTTTATGAGAACGCCTTTGGTACTGTCATGGTTGCTCAGAAGCATCTTGCACAGCAATTTAAATTCACCTGTCCAGAAGGCCAAGAAGATCTTATTTTTGATATCACGACCTATCGTAGTGATGGTGAGTATCGCAACCACCGTCACCCTGAAAATGTGACCTGGGGACAAACCATTGCAGAAGATCTCACCCGTAGAGATTTCAGTGTCAATGCGATGGCCTTTGAAATTGAAAATCTTCCCAACAAACTCTCTGCAGATTCTGTTCCTGTTATGTGCAGGCTGATTGATCCATTTGAGGGATTTTCTGATGTACAAATCAAACGAATTCGAACCGTTGGCAATGCCAACGAACGCTTTGAAGAGGACGCCCTTCGCATGCTGCGTGCAGTTCGCTTTGCAGTTCAGTTGGGTTTTGTGATTGAAAAAGAAACTGGAGATGCAATTCGTTCTCACCATGACTTACTTTCTAAAATTAGCTGGGAGCGTATTAGTAGTGAATTCATGAAAATGATTGCAAGCCCAGCTCCGGCGTCTGCAATCTTTTTATTGGATCAATTTGGATTGCTTCGCTTTATTCTTCCAGAATTGTTAGATGCAAAAGGAGTAAAACAAGGTGGACATCATATCTATGACGTGTGGGAACACTCGATTCGAGCACTCGATTCCTGCACATCATCTGATCCAATTGTTCGCCTTGCTACCTTACTACATGACATCGGGAAGCCTCCTACCTATCAAGTGACAAAGGATGGAAGTATTACTTTTTACAATCATGAGGTGGTGGGCGCGCGCATTGCAAAAATGATTGCAGCAAGATTGCGTCTTCCCAAAAAAGATTGTGACCGTATTTTTACTCTTGTTCGTTGGCATATGTTTACCTATGAATCATTCGTGACTGATGCATACATTCGCCGATTCATGCGCAGAGTTGGAATAGAAAACCTAGAGGATATGTTTGCTCTGCGTACTGGTGACCGTGTTGGGAGTGGGAGTAAAGCAACCAGCTGGAGATTGGAAGAGCTCAAAGACCGTATTTGGGCAGAGATGCACCAACCCATGAAAGTAACAGATCTCGTTGTGGATGGGAATGATGTGATGAAAGAACTTGGAATAAAACCAGGTCCCCAAATTGGGAAGATTCTCAATGATCTTTTTGAGCAGGTTTTAGACGATCCAACACTCAATACCCGTGAGACACTATTCGAAAAAATTAGAAATTATCCGGTAGAGAAATAGTCCTCTACTCTCAGTGAATCATCCGTGTAGCCAACTAAATTCCTGGGAATTTAATATCAATCTTGGAATCTTGACGAATTCCTTGCAACCAAACACTTACTTCATTTTGGAATTTTTGATCTTCTAATTGAGACTTAATCATTTCTTTGGCTGCAGCTTCTGTCATCCCTTTGTAAAAGTCCTTGTTCTTGCTATATGCATCATTTACTTCTTGATCGGAAACTTTGATTTTATCTGACAGAATCTTTTTCACTGCGAGTTGCAGTTCTACTCTGCCACGAAGTTCTTCCAAGGAGATACGTTGAGATTCTAAGATTGCCGAAAGCCCTCCAGAAGCACTTGCTTCGTTTTCAATAGCACTCATTTCTGAGTCAATTTCCTCTTTTGGAACTGAGATAGTAGCTTTAGCAACAGCCTGCCTAATCATACTCTCGGTTGCCATTGAGTTGAGTTGTTCTCGTCCATATTGCTGGTGCAATTTTGAAAAATATTCCCACACATAGACAGGTTGACCATTTACAACTACTGGGGTTAGCAAGTAACGGTATCTATAAGCACCGAGAGCAAGAATGGCAAGGATTATTCCTGTAATGAATAATTTCCGAGTTGATGATCGTGGTTTTGTTGAAACTGTTTCGATGTATCCATCATCTACTTCATCACTCTCAATGTCTTGAATGTTTTCAGGTTCAATAACTGGAGTTTCTTTTCGAACGGCTTTACTGCGTCGTGTTGTTGCTTTTGTGGTTTTGGAAGAAGTTGTCTTTTTCATGGGGCAATAATACCAAAAAAATTACAAAAAACAAAATAGAAATTCAAAAAGGATTGAAATACCAATAAAAAAGAAAAATTCTCTCAGGAAACCTGTGTGGGATAAGGAAGTAAGATGTGTGTATTCTCTGAGCGGGTAAGGGGAGTCGAACCCCTCTCTTCACCTTGGAAGGGTGACATTGAAC
>CAZNKS010000068.1:0-4073 GCA_964574065.1 uncultured Pseudomonadales bacterium
TTTCTCCAGTCATACATGGCGGCTTGGTAAGGCCTAACACTTGAAGAGCTGTGGGTGCGATATCTTGTAAGCCTCCACCGTTTCGAAGTTTGGGATGCCAATTAGGATGAATAAAGATACATGGAACAGGATTTGTTGTATGAGCTGTATGAGGTTCTTTTGTTTCGGGATCATACATTCGTTCTGCATTCCCATGATCGGCGATGACGATCAGGGCACCATTTTTTTCAAGAACAGCATCGACTAAACGTCCAAGCTCACTGTCAACGGTTTCGACAGCAATCTTGATTGCAGCCGGCTTCGCTGTATGCCCTACCATATCAGGATTGGCAAAATTCAAAAAGATGAAATCGACGTCATCGAGACGTTTGATCGCCTCATCACAAATTTCTTTGGCTCTCATTTGCGGTGCTTCATCATGGGTTCTGACATCTTTACGACTAGGGACCAATACATGTTCTTCTCCGTCATGTGGTTCTTTCCTGCCACCATTCACAAAATAGGTCACGTGGGGAAACTTTTCTGTTTCAGCAATATGGGCTTGTTTCATTCCTGCGGCAGAAATAACCGATCCCATCGTCTGCTCAATTACTTCGGGATCGTACGCAACAATTGATTCGATGCTTGGATCGTAGTTTGTCATCGTCACAAAACACAAGTTTTTCGCTTTCAATACATCGGTAATTTTCTTTGAAAGCTGTTTTGCTCTATCAGGACGGAAATTTGTAAAAATAAGCGCATCGTTTTGAGAAACAATTGAAGGATTTCCGTCTTCTTTCAAAAAGACCTGTGGCTCCAACATCTCGTCATAGATCTCTTTGCCATACCACTGGGTAATAACTTGGGAAGGTCGATCTGATGCGTTATAGACAAACGCTGCTTTACCTTCAAAGATGGCACGAAAACTATTATCAGTTCTATCCCAATTGGTATCCCGATCCATTGAGAAATATCTGCCAGTTACGGTAGCGATACGTACGTTATTCATTCCTGCAATGTGTTTTTCAAGTCGCTCGAGTGAATTTTGACCACCAGTTCGAGAAAAATCTCGACCATCCATGAATGCATGCAAAACAATATCATTAATTCCATTCTTAAGGGCAGCATTGATCACTTCTAAGAAGTGATTTTCGTGTGAATGAACCCCTCCAGGTGAAAGTAATCCCATGACATGGAGGGTGCTATTGTGTTCCTTCACATGTGAGAAAGCCTGCAGAAATGCTTTGTTTTCCGTAAATTTCCCGGTTTCTGCATCTTTACTAATCCGTACTAAATCTTGATACAGAACGCATCCTGCTCCGATTGTTGTGTGGCCAACTTCAGAATTACCGATTTGACCTGCAGGAAGACCAACAGCTTCTCCGGAAGCCTCTAATTGAGTAAAAGGATAGGCTGCGGAAAGGACATCGTAATTTGGAGTATTGGAAATGGAGATTCCATTATGCTCACCAGGTTCCGCTATTCCCCATCCATCGAGGATGACAACTGCCAAAGGACCGCTGATCATTTTCATGGTTCTCCCCTCTGTATCTGCTGCAGCAAAAGATGCGTATATGAAAGGCTGATTGTACGCTGAGTATACTCTTTCACGATGACAGGAGCGTGTGTGTTATTCATGCTTAGTCTTAGTAAATATGCTGGATATGACCCGTATGCAAAAGAGTCCCGCAATGGCACTTCCTCTATATTCCCTGATTTTACTTCATTTTCCTTCATCATCTGCTGTATCAGACCTATTGATTGGGTGTCTGTTTCCCCCCTGGCCTGATACAACACTGAAAATCCAGATATGTTTTGCATTCCTGCAATGAAGCCTTTATAGGCTAAACCTTTGGTTTGTACGTCGTCGGTGGTATAAAAAACATACGCCAATTTTTCAAGCGCCATCACATCTGCCGTGGCTTCTACCATCCACGCAGAGCTAAGAGACATGGAAAACAAATCTATGGAATCGATTACTTGAGGTGGCGTTACTGTACAATGCTCTGCGTCATCGTGAGAAATTTCGTGAGCAACGGTGAATAGTGCATACCCAGCCAACTCAGGTGCATTGAGCAGCTTGGTAGAAATATGAATATCTCTCTCGTCTTTGTTATAGCATTCAAGATACCCGGCACGTATCTCACCCGACGCGCCAAAATCTTCAAATTGAATTTTTGCTGTTGAATCCCCTTCACGATGACCTAATATGATACCAGCGTTTCTAATCGTAGGAGCAAACTCAGAAAGAACTTCTTTTGTAACACCTTCAGCAGTTATCTGGCTAGCGTGTAGGTTATTCCAGAATAAAAATTCTTCAATCGCTTCCCGCGTAGGAATGCGAGTGTAATCAATCTCTATCCATCCTGTCTTTTTATCTTCAATCAATTCTCGTTCTCTCCTGAGGCGTGGTGCATCTGCAATGATCAATAGGACTAAGAAAAAAGCAATCAACATCTCTCTAATTCGATACTCGCGCTCGATTGCTATATTTTTGTTCTCCATACACGCATCACACGCTGCTACTTAAAAAATGTTTTTTCCTGAATAGAGAGCAGAAGTACCAAGAGCTTCTTCAATACGAAGTAGTTGGTTGTACTTTGCAATTCGGTCTGTCCGTGACATGGAGCCTGTTTTGATCTGACCGGTTGAGAGACCGACAACAAAATCAGCAATTGTCGTATCTTCAGTTTCTCCAGAGCGATGAGAGACGATTGCGTTGTATCCATTTTTCCGAGCGAGATCAATTGCATCTACTGTTTCGGTGACAGTTCCAATCTGATTGAGTTTAATTAAGATTGCGTTCCCAACTTTTTCATTTATGCCTCTTTGCAAACGTTCCACATTGGTCACAAATAAATCATCTCCGACAAGCTGTACTTTGTTCCCAATTTTCTCTGTTAATTTTTTGTAGTCTACCCATCCATCTTGATCCAAACCATCTTCAATCGAAACAATAGGGAACTCTTGCACCCACTGTTCGTAGACCGCAATTAACTCATCTGCAGAAAGAACTTTATTTTCCGACGCCAATGTATATTTCCCATCTGCAAAAAACTCACTGGAAGCCACATCCATCGCGATTGCAATATCATCTCCAAGTTTATATCCAGATGCTTGAACTGCCTTGACAATTTCTTCCAATGCAGCTCTGTTGGTTCCTAAGCTTGGTGCGAATCCCCCTTCATCACCAACTGTGGTTGCAAACCCTGCTTTGTGCAAGTTCTTCTTCAAAGCCATGAATACTTCTGCAGCCATGTCCATTGCATGGCGGAATGACCTTGCACCTACGGGCATTATCATAAATTCTTGAAAGTCTGATGATTTGTCTGCATGCTTTCCGCCATTGAGAATGTTGATCATTGGAACCGGCATTCTGTATTCCGAAGGAGCAGTGGTCGAAAGAGATCGGAAGTATTCCCACAAATGCTGTTTTCTGCTAACAGCAAGGGCCTTAGAAAGAGCCATGGAAACTCCAAGAATCGCATTTGCACCAATCTTCCCTTTATTTGGAGTCCCATCAACTTCAATCATTTTTTGATCGACCACTCGTTGTTCTGCTTCCATTCCCTTGACTGCAGGAAGCAAGAACTCTGTGACATTGGAAACAGCTTTTCGAACACCTTTGCCACCCACTCTTTGTTCTCCATCCCGAAGTTCAACAGCTTCATAGATTCCGGTTGATGCTCCGGATGGGACCGCAGCACGGCCAAACGATCCATCATCTAACGTAAGATCGACTTCTACAGTAGGGGTACCCCGGGAATCAAAAATTTCTCGGGCAGTTACGGACAGAATATTTGCCATATGCGCTCCCACCTGCTTTCAAAACAAAAAAATCTGGCTTGTACTTGAACAACGAACCAGAAATAATACCATGTGTAGGATACCACCACTTCAATTTGCTTACCAGATTATCTACAAAAAAGCTCGTACAAGTTACACGCTGCATTCAAATGGTACGTGATTATTCCTTTGCCAAGCGTTCCGGTTTCATCCAGCTGTAATACAAGACAGGGATGAAGAGCAACATGATGGTACTTGCGACTAAGAGACCAGAAATAATTGCCCCTCCTAATCCTCTCCATAAAGGA
>CAZNKS010000069.1:0-4069 GCA_964574065.1 uncultured Pseudomonadales bacterium
CTCACGACCTCTTGCTCCCAAAGCAAGCGCTCTAGCCATCTGAGCCACACCCCGATGAGAGTGTTATTATACCTGAATATATCTATCTGTGTGGCCCGGGTGGGAATCGAACCCACACGACCTTGCGATCACAGCATTTTAAGTGCTGCGCGTCTGCCAGTTCCGCCACCGGGCCACAGGTAATATTGTATCACCAGAGGAGTTTATTTGTATCCCGTTCCGTGACTGGCCCACTAACGAGATCTTAAGCAATTACTTTTATTTAGGTAACAAACAATAAAATTAAGAAAAACAGAAGGGACAGCGATAAGAGCTCCTGTTTGAATTCCTCTCTCCGAAGTATCACAAATATAGGGAATGATAAATTGCCAATTTGCCATGCTAATGACTGAAAGCAGATAGGTAATCTCAGAAATATGAAGCATTTTTTCTGCCCTTGCCATAGTTGAAGGTTATCTTCTCAAATTTTAACGCTTTGGAGATTGCTTGGCTCGGCGAGATTTTCCACCTGTTCCCATCTTACGGGTTTCACGCATACGTGGGTCACGAGTCAAAAGTCCTGCATCTCGAAGTGCCTTTTTGTTGGATTCATCAGCTTTTACAAGTGCTCTTGAGATACCATGAGCAACGGCTTCGGCTTGAGAATGAGAGCCACCCCCTACAACCTTTACGGTGAAATGGACGGCATCTTTCTTTGAAAGAACTTCCAAAGGACGCATCACAATTGTTTGTAATACGTCAGTTGGGAAATAGCTCTTGATAGACTTATCATTCACCAAGTTATCACCATTGCCGACAAATAAACGGATTCGAGCTGAAGCTGTTTTCCTGCGGCCGACAGCTGCAATGTAATCCCTCGAAACTGTTTGACGTCCCATTGGTTTTGCTGCTGGAGCTTTCTTCACAATTTTTTGTACTGCTTGATGTTTTTTCTTTAAAATTGCCATACGCTTATTTTGCCTCTACTTCTTTGGTATATGGGTGTTCGTTTCCGACAAAGATTTTGAGTCTTGCCATGCGTGGATCCTGCATTTTGTTTTTAGGAAGCATACCTTTGACACCGTGCTCGATCACTTTGGTTGGATCTTTTTCCATGAGTTTCTCAAAGGAAATTTCTTTGAATCCACCTGGAATCATTGAGTGACTGTAGTACATTTTTTTGGCTGCTTTGTTTCCAGTCAGTTCAACATTCGCTGCATTGATGACAACGACGAAATCTCCACTATCAACATGTGGGGTAAAGGAAACTTTGTGCTTGCCCATCAAAAAGACGGCAGCTTTCGTGCACACCTCTCCTAATACTTTTCCTTTTGCGTCAATAACATGCCAGGCACGTTTGACTTCACTTGGTTTGATTTGAGTCGTTTTCATATATTATTTTTGATCTTTCTGCTCAGCCTTAGCACCATCAGCTTTTTTGGCTGATTTTGCAGGAGCAGTGACCTCTTTCTTTGCAGGTTTCTCAACCAGTTCCATTTTCACCATCATACTGTCATCACCACGTCGTTTGCCGAGGCGAACAATGCGTGTATATCCGCTTGTTCTCTTTCCCATGGCTGGTGCTACTTCATCAACAAGGTGATTCACAACGGTACGAGTACCAAAGAAACGCTGCAAAATTCGGCGAGCTGGCATTGTGCCTGCTTGTGCACGGTGGATGAGTTTATCGGCGATACCTTTGATAGCCTTTGCCTTTGACTCTGTTGTCTCAATTTGTCCGTGTTCAAATAAAGCACGGATCAAATTTTTGAACAAAGATTTGCGTTGTTCTGTGTCACGGTTAAAATGTTTGGTTGCTGATCGATGTCTCATAGAATCTAGTGAATCTCACTCTCCCACTGTAGCCTTATGATAAGGTTAATCCTTTTTTAGTTAATGCCTCTTCAACAATTTCAATTGACTTTCCACCTAAGTTTTTCACTTTAGAAATATCAGATTTTGTTGATGCCATGATGTCACCGACAGTTTTAAATCCACCCTTACGCAATGCATTCGCAATACGTGTTGGAAGATCCAATTCTTCAACGGTTAACTTGAGGACTTCATCTTGTTTACTGAAAGCTGGCAAGGTTTGTGCTTGGACTTGTGGAGCTTCAACTGGGTTGAAGACTTGAGTGAATTGAGCAACTAAGATACGAGCTGATTCTTCAACAGCTTCTTTTGGCTCAATTGTTCCGTTGGTCCAAACATTCATGATTAATTTATCAAAGTCTGTGCGGCGTCCAACACGAGTTGCTTCCACCTTAAAAGAGATTTTCTCTATTGGCGAGAAGAGAGCATCTACAGGGATTACTCCGATACTGCCACTCTTGCGTTCTTCTGCTAAGGAATATCCCATTCCATATTCAGCAGTCATCTCAACTGAGAGTTTTGCTTTGGCTGAGAGAGTTGCAAGGTGCAAGTCACCGTTTACAATTTCTACTGCTCCTGAGGAGATAGAAATATCAGATGCTTTCACTTCTGCAGGACCTTTGACATCTAACGATAGAGTTACAGGCTCTTGAGTGGTTGATCGAAGTCTGATTTGTTTAACGTTCAAAATGAATTCAACAATATCTTCACTCATTCCTTCGAGTGTTGAAAATTGGTGAGAAACCCCATCAATCTTTAGAGAAGTAATGGCGAATCCTGGAAGGGATGACAAAAGGACTCGACGCAAGGCGTTTCCTAAAGTTTGTCCATACCCTCTTTCCAAGGGTTCAAAGACGAGGGTTGTAAACCCAAGTTCTTTGTTTTCTTCTGTGATGGTAAATGTTGGTTGGTTCATACATTCCTTTCAGTTTCACCGCCTCACCCCCTTGGTGAGACTCTGTGCAGAAAAGTTTTATCTACTATAGAATTCGACGATAAGCTGTTCGTTAATATTCAAATCGAGTTCATCTCGTTCTGGGAAGCGAACAATCTTCCCACTTGTTCCTTGGCGTTCAAACCATGCTGGAACTGCTTTTGTATCTTTTAAGAGAGCCGCGACTGCAGGGATTGCTTGCGCTTTCTCTTTGAGTGAAATCACATCTCCTGGTTTCACCAGATATGATGGGATCGTTACTTTCTTTCCGCTCACTGTCACATGGTTGTGTGCCACCATTTGACGGGCTGCGGCTCTGGTAGGAGCAAAACCCAGACGATACACAACATTATCTAAGCGACGTTCCAAAATTTTCAAGAGAGCTGCACCGGTTGATGCAGGAGTCTTGGTTGCTACTTGATAGTAGCGGTGCATTTGTTTTTCAACAATGCCATACACAATCTTCAACTTCTGTTTTTCCTTCAATTGCATTCCGTAATCAGACACTTTTCGGTGTCCTTTTTTTCCGTGTTGACCAGGGGCAACTGCAAGACGGCGCTGTACTTTGACAGCATTTGTCTTGAGTCCTAGGTCTTCACCCATGCGGCGTTGTAGTCTTTGTTTTGGTCCAGTGTATCGTGCCATATATTCCTTTTATCCTTATCCGTGTCTGCGCTTACGTGGTTTGGTTCCATTGTGTGGAATTGGGGTCACGTCAGCGATCATGCCAACTCTGATACCTTTTGCACGGATGACACGGAGGACAGCATCACGTCCAGGACCTGGTCCTTTGATGAAGACGTCCATGTATTTCATTCCATGTTCTTTTGATTTATCGATTGCTTTTTCAACGGTGACGGTTGCGGCGTATGGGGTAGATTTTCGAGATCCTGAGAATCCTGCATTTCCTGAAGATCCCCAGCACACTGTGTTCCCGTTTTCATCAGTGATGGTCACGATAGTATTATTAAAGGTTGCTTGAACGTAGATACGTCCACGGGGAATTTGTTTTTTAATGGTTTGCTTTGTTGCTGCTGCTGGCATAGACTATTTCGTTTCCTTCTTTGCTGCATCTAACTTGGCTGCCATTTCCTTGGTCATTGCACCAATGGTCATACGGCGGCCTCTCTTGGTACGAGCATTTACACGAGTTCGTTGTCCACGGACTGGAAGTCCTTTAATATGACGGACTCCACGATAGGAGCCAATACGCTTTAAGCGTTCAATATTTTCACGAATGATTCTGCGCAAGTTACCTTCTGTATTCATGCGGTCGATGACACG
>CAZNKS010000070.1:0-4060 GCA_964574065.1 uncultured Pseudomonadales bacterium
TAGTCATCCTTGGAAAACACTGGACCTCAGATATTATTGGCGGGGGAAGTCTGGCTGTCTTTTTGGTACTAGGTTTCCTTCCACTCGCACAGCGTTTCTTTCCCAAAAAGAATCTGTAAGGTTTTGTCTCTTCTTTTGTGTATACTAACTCTCTCATGCGTACACTCCAAATGAACTCCCAGTGGAAATATGCCCTCAAGCAACTGCAAGAAGGCAAGAAACATCTCTTCATCACTGGAAAAGCAGGGACAGGGAAATCAACGCTGCTTTCATACTATCGCGATCATACGGAAAACAATGTGGTTGTCCTTGCTCCCACAGGTGTGGCAGCGGTGAATGTAGATGGAGAAACGATTCATTCCTTCTTTCATTTCTCTCCAAGCATTACTCCCAGTGAAGCACGAACGCTTGGATACAAGAACTTTGAGAGTGAGTTATATACCACGGTCGATACCATTATCATCGATGAGATCTCAATGGTACGTGCAGACCTACTAGACTGTGTTGATGCATTTCTTCGAAGTGCGAGAAAATCACATCATCCCTTTGGTGGCGTACGAATGATATTCTTTGGAGATTTGTATCAACTTCCTCCAGTTGTCACGCGTGATGAGGTCGATATCTTTCGGACGCAGTATCAAAGCGAATGGTTTTTTGATAGCAACATCATGCAAGCAATCTTTGCAGAATATGATGATGAGTTTGAACTCATTGAACTTGATACAATTTTTCGTCAATCTGATCAGGAATTTATTGATCTTTTAAACCACATCAGACTCCAAACGATTGAACCCAAGCATTTCCTTCGACTCAATCAACGTGTCCAGACCTATTCACCCTCACAAACGTCTTCAAAGACAAAACATCCACCCATCACACTAACTGGAAGACGTGATACTGCAGCCCGCATGAATGCGCAGCAACTGGATGAACTGCACGGACAACTGCATACATATAGTGGACGAGTGGTGGGGAAATTCCCTGATGGTCATTTGCCAACTGAAACCGAACTATCATTTAAAAATGGAGCACGGGTGATGTTTGTTGCCAACGATCCAGAAGGACGATACGTGAATGGAACCTTAGGAACTATAAAAAGTTGTACCGATGAAGTGATCACGGTCAAGCTCGATAGTGGAAAGACAGAAGACATCACTCCCCATACCTGGGAATTAACCCACACGGTTGTGACCGATACGAGGGAATTAAAGAAAGAAAAACTAGGAACATTCACTCAGTTTCCACTCATGCTTGCTTGGGCGGTGACGATTCATAAGTCCCAAGGAAAGACCTTTGATAATGTCATTATCAATATGGAACGAGGGGCGTTTGCCTTTGGACAAACGTATGTGGCCCTCTCTCGCTGCAAAACCTTTGAAGGAATTGTGCTCTCCCATCCATTAAGTCAAAAAGACGTACAAATGAATACAAGAATAGGCAAGTTCTTTGTCTCGTTTGCAATCAGGAGAGCAAATAGAATCCAACCGTCGGAAGAAAAAGTGCAACGGATCTTGGATGCAATTGAAATGCAATCACAGATAACAATTGTGTACTTAAAAGCCCACAATGATGAATCAACCCAGATTGTTACCCCCAAGCGATTGGATCATATGCAGTTTGGGGGAAGTACCTTCCCAGGACTAGAAGCCTACACGGCAGAGAACCAAGAGCCACTAACCTTCAACCTGGAACGCATTCTCTACGTGCAATGAAAGGAGTTGAGTTTCAACTCATTCATTTTTTACGAATGTAACAAGAAGCGATATACTCACCAAGTATGCTCAAGTTGTTTCATGATGTATTCCACATATTTCTCCAAGGCGACCTCTGCATGCATATATGCATGAGGCCTTTTTTCGTCCATATATCCTCGTATGATCGGTATGCTGAATTCATGAGTCATTGAGTCTCATATCTTTCGCAAGACCTTGAACTGCATGAAGTTCTCACGCTCGCTCTTTCCTATCGTGACACTTTTACGTACTTGATCGTTTCCGACCTTTCGGATGATGAAAATTTTATTCAGTTTCAGTTTATCCGAGTCCCAATTTTACGCTTCCTTCAGATACCGCATCTGCTCCTATCTTTTCGGCGGAGTATGCTGCGTCCATACATTGTAATTGATTCTCCCAAACCATCCACGCAGTTTGAAGCTCACTTCAAGCGGTGTCTTCCAATCTTGAATAAAATGAAAATATTCACTTCGTTTCGAAAAAACAAAAAAGGAGAATTCAAACCACTCACCTATAGTATTGAAGAAGGTGATGGATTCAAATCGATTCAGATTCACTGTTTGTTCTTTGACACGGAGGCGGGGCTCGTCGCTCCATTTTTTGTGAAAAATCAACACGTATCGACATGGAAGGTCCGATTCTTGTAACAGATTTGTTTTCTTTTTCGCTGCTCTTGTGGGATGGGTTTTGTGTAGTATATTGATCGGATACATTGCACACCAGAATAATTTGAGGCCTATGATTGCCTCTAGAGAGTAGTTGGTATGACAGAGCTGCAGAGCACTACGGATTGTGCTCGAATTGATGATCCCTATGAGCGTGTATTTGCACTCTCAATCCTACAAGCCTTTCCGCATCTTCGAGTAGAACACAATGTCACAATTACAGCTTGTAGTGGGAAGAGACCACGAACAACTAAACCAGACTTCCTCCTCACGAATTCTAAAAATCAGCGCCTCTATATTGAAATTGCTAGTGGAGACAAAATGACTGGCAGGAAAAGTAAGCAACATAAGACTGCAAGCCTCGCAGGATGTGGCTCCTATCATGTGACCTTCTATGGACATGAAGTAGAAAAGCTTGCCTCCTCAGAACTAGACCAGCTTCGTTCCCAGTTCCTTCAGTTGTTATGTCAGCGTTTCAACCTACGTGGATTTGATTTTGAGAAGCGAGAATAATTCCACTATTTTTTTCTAAGGCTTCGTCATGTAGAGTATGGGAATGCGAATAAAATTCATGGGTGCTGCCGGAACTGTCACTGGTTCCTCGTATATTCTCACGTCAGACTCTGGACAATCCATTGTCATCGATCTTGGCATGTTTCAGGGAACGGAAGAGATCAATCGCTTCAACTTTAAACCGTATGCCTATGACTGCTCAAAAATCTATGCGGCAGTACTCACCCATGCGCACTTGGATCATTGTGGCAGACTTCCCATTTTGCTTAAAAATGGTTTTACCGGGAAAATCTGGATGACTCCAGCAACGTATGAACTCACTGCATTATCGTTGTTTGATTCTGCCAAGATTGCCAAGAAAGATAAAAAAACTGCTCTCTATGACAAGAATCTGGTAGAGCAAACAATCGAACGGTTCCTCACAACAGAGTATGGAATACCCATGCATATTGGAGATTTTATAGTCACCTTTCGTGATGCCGGACATTTACTCGGAGCTGCAAGTCTAGAAATAGAAGATAAGAAAGCAACTGGTACGTACAAAAAGATTGTCTTTAGTGGTGACCTTGGCAACACGCCAGAGCAGTTACTTGATCCAACCGAGATGATCGATACTGCCGATGTAGTGGTGATGGAATCCACCTATGGTGATAGTTTGCATGACAAACAAGACCCAGCTGATGTGGTGCAGGCAGAAATACATGCAATAGAAGAGAATGGAGGAGTCTTACTAATTCCTGCCTTCTCTATGGAACGAACCCAAGAACTATTGCATTTGATCAAGCACTTAAAAGCTGAGAACAAAATCAAACCTGAGACTCCAGTCTTCATAGATAGTCCGATGGCAGTGAAAGCAACACAAATCTATCTTCGCTTCAGCAATCTCTTTAATGAACATGTACAGAAAGAAGCAGAGACTCAAAACCCATTTGATTTTCCTGGACTTGAAGTGACGTTCTCTTCCTATGATAGTGCTTCCATTGAAGATCGTCCTGGACCGAAAGTCATTCTTGCCGGTGGAGGAATGATGACAGGAGGACGGATTGTCTCTCATGCCGCCAAATATTTAGGCAGCAACAAAAACAGGCTTTTATTTGTCGGCTATCAGGCTGAGGAAACATTGGGCCGTCAGATTCTTGAAGGGGCAGA
>CAZNKS010000071.1:0-4059 GCA_964574065.1 uncultured Pseudomonadales bacterium
AGACAACGATACCACCACAGAACAAGTTATTGATCTGGAGGTGGTATGGTTGGTTCACATCCATACTGTTTCTTTTTTCTCCTAATTTTATTTTAATAAAAATATTGGTAAAACCCGAAAGTAAGCGTATCATCTCGAACTATGAGAAGAGTAGAGCCTGATCATCGTTCTCCTATACAAAAGCTGACACAGCAAATGGATGCTACTAAGCGTCAACGAGTAGAGAAGGAGAAAAATAAAGAGGAGCAAGAGCGTCGTAATGATCAACAGCTCTCTGACATGGCATCGGCAATTCTTCAAGAAAGTCTACATAAGTTAGAGATCATAGAAGCGATCACACTTATTCAAGAGCTTGGGAAACAAACTCACAGAAAACCAGTTGCAGGTTTTTTCTATGCAAATAAGAAAAAGCTTTTTATTCCCAAAATTATTCCTTTTGACCTAGACACCTTTCCTCCACATCAATTAGTAGAAATGATGAGGATGTTTGCTACTCCAAGCATGAGGCATTCTCCTATTCCTTTGCAGGTGATGGGACTGATGATTGGAATAAAAAGCAGAGTGGGAGAATTATATGTGGAACGAGGTGTACAGAAGTACTTTGCCTGTTTTGCAAACCTTGGTGACACCATATGTATAGGCGAAACCGAAGGATATGCGGACTCAACACAGTATCCATATTTCGACATGAACGGAGATGTGGACAACCGACCTGCATCCGTACAACTTCCATATACGCTGCTTCACCCAGGAGGAATACGAGGCTTTCTAAAAGGCAAGAAGAAGCGTGGAGAAATTCTTACGATGACTCGGCACAAGTTCATATCGGCTGTCGATCAATCCCTACCGTTTGTTTTGAAAAATAAAATTCGGAACTAAACAGAGTGGAGCACTACTTCCAGCTTTCACTTTTTTCAGATAAGATTGCCACATGAAACTTCTTGTTACACATCGTGCCCCTGATCTGGATGCCATCACCAGTGTCTGGGTACTCAAACGTTTTGATGCGCAATCATATGCAGATGCAAAATTGTATTTTGTGAATGCAGGTGAAGCTATCGATCCGCGAGTGGCTGCAGATATGGGCTTTAATTTGGAAGATATTACCCATACCGACACCGGTCTTGGTGATTTTGACCATCATCAACCTGAACGAGGGATGAAGCGTATGTGCGCCACCAGCTTGGTCACACAATACGTCTGTCACATTCATCCAGAACTGCAGCAAGATAAAGCCCTCGCCTATATTGCTGAATATGTAACGATGATCGATCACTTTGAAGAGCACGCATGGGACAATGCAGCGGACCTCAAATACCAATTCATGGTCCACAACTTAATTGAAGGGATTCGTCGTAGTGGGGTTCAGGATGATCAAGCTGTCATGAACTTTGGCTTTCAATGTTTGGATGCAGCCTATGCAGGGCTTGCGGAACAAATCCAAGCCCAGGAAATCATTGAAACAAAAAAAATAGAGTTTGACACCAAATGGGGCAAGGGGATTGCGTTGGAAACTGCCAATGATGAAGTCATTAAGCTCTCCCAAAAAAGTGGGTATGCAATTGCGATCCGCAAAGACCCACACAAAGGAGATATCCGTATAAAGGCGGTTCCACAAAAAGGTATCGATCTCACTCCAATAGCCGACAAAATTATGAAGATGGATACAGTTGGCCGATGGTATTTCCATCCGGGCAAAACCATGTTGTTAAATGGTTCCAGTAAGGAACTCTCTCGAAAACCAAGTCCTTTAACGATCCAACAAGTCATCAAGGTATTCCAGTCAATACAATAGACTCTTGATTTTGTATATCATAGTAATATACTCATAGTATGCTAGTTCTTGCCGAACCTCTTGAATTTGAATGGGATGCTGGCAATAAGAATAAAAACTTTCTAAAGCACAACGTTTCGATGCAAGAAGCCGAGGAAGTTTTTTTCAATGAACCTTTGCTTATTTCTCAAGACATGTCTCATTCCCTTCAGGAACAGCGGTTTGTAGCCCTTGGAAGAACGAATAATTCTCGGAGGCTATTTCTCTCTTTTACCATAAGAAACTATAAAGTACGAGTGATCTCAGTTCGCGACATGAGTAAAAAGGAAAGGAGCACGTATGAACAATCTTAAAAAGATACCTGTATTCAAAAATGAAGATGAAGAGCGGGATTTTTGGGCATCTCACGATTCGTCCGAATATATTGACTGGTCAGAGGCAAATGCTGTCGTTTTTCCTAATTTAAAGCCATCAACTGAATCAATTTCTCTTCGTCTGCCATCAACTTTGCTGGCTCGTATTAAGGCTCTGGCAAATAAAAAAGATGTACCCTACCAATCTTTGATGAAAATTTTTCTTTCAGAAAAAGTTGACAAAGAATTGAACCCCTAACTCTATGCCCGAACCATCCATTTTTACGAAGATCATCAATAAAGAAATCCCCTCCAAGGTTGCCTTTGAGGATGATGAATTTATTGCCATCCATGATATTCACCCGAAGGCACCAGTTCACGTGCTGGTCATCCCAAAACAAGAGATTCCTACCCTCGAAGATGTTTCCCCAGAGGACACCCAGTTTCACGCAAAACTCCTCCTTACCGGAAGGAAAGTCGCCAAGTTACTAGGGATTAGCGAAAACTATAAACTCATGATGAACGTGGGGAGGGGGGTCCAGATAGTGCATCACATTCACCTCCATGTTCTAGGAGGATGGAAAGACGTCGCCAAGGCAGCACTGGAGTAGACCTATATTTTTTCCACCCGTCGGGCGGAGGTGAGAGATGGATATTGGGAGCCTTCTCTGGTATACTAATCCCCTCTTAAACGTTCTTCAAGAAATCTCTTCGGGAAGGAGGTGTATATACATGCCAACCATCGTCAAAGCAAAAAAGGATGAAAATACCGATAGTGTAATCCGACGCTTTAAAAAGCGCGTGCTTGTGGATGACATTTTACGCCTCGTTCAGCGCAAAGAGTTTTATTTTAAACCTGCGTTAATTCGCAAGGAAAAGAAAAAAGAATTGTCCAAAAAACTCTCCCGCGAGCGCAAGCTCCAGGCAAGAATGGGATAATTTTCATTCATTTGAAAGTCAAAGGGCTTGGACGAAATTCCAGGCCCTTTTTGGATCTATTCTAGTGGTACAATGGTACCTTCAAACTATGATTACAGTGTTTCTTTCTGTCGGGTCAAGATACCCAGTCAACCGCAAAAAAATCCGTGATGCAATCAAAAAATATCTCCAGGAGCACCAGGTCTTTGAAGCCATCGTCAACGTGAGTATCGTGGGTGAGCGCAAAATTAAAGAGCTCAACGAAAAAATGCTCAAACACGAAGGTATCACTGATGTCCTGTCTTTCCCACAGTATGACGCCGGCTCAACCGTCGACTATGAATCAACTTTGGAACCAACTCCGAAGCTCAACGAACACGGCGCCTTTGTGCTTCCACCTATTGAAACCAGAAACCTGGGTGATATTGTTGTGTGTTTTCCTGAAGTAGTCCGTCAAGCCATGAAAAAAGGAAAAATGGTAGATGACCATATTATTTTCTTGGTCGAACATGGGCTCTCACATCTACTTGGTATTCATCATGAATAAGGAGAAATTATGTGAGGCTTCAAAACTATGAAGAGGGACGTGATGACAGACAAGGAGTAGGACCACAAAGGGGAGCAAGCAACCGGAGAGAAAATGAATTGGACGGACGGTCACCACAAGAGAGAACGAAGAGAAAGCCTGAAACAGGAAGGTTACCTCCACTTCCTGATGATGCTGATCAATATTACCACCGCACAGGGCTTGGACGTCTGCTTGTAAAAGATAGTGATGACCCAAGTGGAGACGATAACACTGGTGAACACGATCGCCAATAATCTCCAAAAAGGATTTCCTCTCAATACTTGGTTTTTATACTTGGCATCTTTGTGAAGTAGTGTAGAGTAAGCAGTAAGTCGTTGCATTTTTGCCTATTTCCAGCAAGAATGGGAATTCACATTTTTAGCCACTTTCTATGTCTTGGTACCGTACCTATCGTCCCACAAGTTTTGCGGATCTTCACATTGTTC
>CAZNKS010000072.1:0-3943 GCA_964574065.1 uncultured Pseudomonadales bacterium
ACATTTCCTGCAATAGAAGAAGGTTGGTACGCAAACCTGCAAAAACCATTATTTAGTCCACCCAATTGGCTTTTTGGACCAGTTTGGACAATCCTCTACTTTCTGATGGCAATTTCCCTGTATGTGTATTGGACAAGCAAACAAACATCCACACAACTTCAAAAGGGAATCTTTGTATTTGGGCTTCAACTGTCTTTGAATGCGGTATGGTCATTCCTTTTTTTTGGAATACGATCTCCTTCACTTGCACTCATAGAAATAGTATTTCTGTGGAGTGCAATTCTTGGGACAATACTACAGTTTCAAAAAGTAAATAAAAAAGCTGCTTTTCTTCTCATCCCATATTTGGCTTGGGTGAGTTTTGCGACGATTCTCAACCTAGCTATTGTGTTGCTCAACTAACGGGGCAACGGGGATAGCAGCGGGAGGTGCAACTGGAACTGGAGCTTTTTGTTTGGTACGAAGTGAAATTTCCAGTGCGATGCGAAGCAAGATGACTGCAATAGCAAAGCAAGACAACAGCAAGCGTGGTGGCGGAACAGTTGCCTTCAGTGTCCACCATTCACTCCACATACTGCCTTCGACGATGACTGCTCTGATGATAAGCAGTGTGTAGGCTACGTATCCAAGGCGAAGATACGAACGCCAGGTTTTTCCAAAACGCTTCACTGCCCAGGTTCCAGAGATGATAGCCATAAACGTAAAGATTCCCATTGCAGATAGCCCCAGGATTGATTCAACGGTAAGAAAAGAAAGTGAATCAAGAAGGTTGTACTTTTCTGGAAAACGGAAAAGCAAGGTAATGGAATAGATGAGGGCAAGATAATATCCGACCAAACCTAAAAACTTTCGGTACTTTAAAAAGCCATCGAAGATATTCAGGTAGTACGACAATCCAGAGAGAGCAAACGATAACCCAATTAAGACTCCTCCAGCAAATGCGAGTGCTTCAGAAAGAACTGCGGTTGTTAATTCGCCTCGAAATAGTACTCCATACGCAACACCTACTCCGTGCAGGAACTGCGCGAACACGATGACACTCAGCCAGAGAATAAGTCGATCAAGCACATTCATCAGGTTGTATTGTAGTAAGAAGTGATGGTGATCACAATGAGCGCTTTGATTATGAAATTTGGCTTCCCGATGGAGTCATTACTCCTGATGGGGAGCTTTCCCTTTCAACACATCTTTGTGAGCAAGTACAAACTTTCTATCCCAAGATTCGAACCAATCCACCTCGCTTACTTATTTCCTATCCATCAGAAATAGCACAGCTTCGAGCTGCCTATGCAATGCTTGGAATTCAAATGAACATGCTGTGTATTCCTCCACGAGGAGAGCATGAAGAAAGAAATTGGGAGTGGCTTCGAGGACACGAACTAACTGGGGATGCAGTACGAATGGGAAAGAGCAGAGAGTAGCTTACAAAAGACATTCTTGCGGCATATCATGACAAAAGGCGACCAGAATTGGATCCAAAAGAGATGTGAATAAGGAAATGAACAGTAAGGTTTCTCAAAGAAACCTTGATTTCTTCTCATTTTCAGATAGAGTGGACACAGTATGAGCGCAGATAAATACTCGGCTGTTTGGGTTTCCCACTCCTCCATTTCTGACTTTCTCAAGTGTCCTCGTGCGTATTACTTAAAGAATATATACAAGGATCCAAAGACTGGACACAAAATTCAGTTGATGTCTCCACCGTTGGCACTTGGACAGGCTGTGCATGAGGTCATTGAAGGTTTGTCGGTTATTCCGACCCAGGACCGATTCAAAGAGTCTTTGCTTGATAAATTTGAGGAAGCCTGGAAGAAGATCTCAGGCAAACGAGGTGGGTTTATAAATGAGGAGGTCGAACTTCGCTACAAAGACCGTGGGGAACAAATGATTCGCAGAGTGATGAATAATCCTGGTCCGTTAAAAAACAAGGCAGTCAAAATTAAAGAAGATCTTCCTCATTTTTGGATCTCAGAAACAGACAATATTATTTTATGTGGCAAAGTTGACTGGCTCGAATACGACGAAAAGGATGATAGTGTCCATATCATAGATTTCAAAACGAGTAAAAATGAGGAAGATGGAAAGTCATTGCAGCTTCCCATCTATGCCCTCTTGGTACAAAACACCCAGAAGCGAAAAGTGAGTAAGATTAGTTATTGGTACTTAGATTTTTCTGATGAGTTAGTGACCAAAGAAATTCCGGATAGTGCGGTCGCCAAAGAAAATATTTTAAAAGTTGCCAAACAAATAAAACTGGCACGGCAATTACATAAGCTCACGTGTCGAACTGGGGTATGCAGACATTGTGAGGAAATGGAAAGCATCTTACGAGATGAGTGTGAATTTGTTGGGAATGAAGCCGTCACCAATAAAGATATCTACGTCAAAATTACAAAGATCCCCGATGATGACAGCATCATCCTCTAGGGAGGTTGTGTGGGAGGAGCTTAGTTTCTTTTTGAACGTGTGGGGGGCCGAGTTGTATCGAGCTTAGCGTCAAAATCCTGATGAACACCTCTTGTAAAACAGGTCGCACATTCAAGGCCTTCCTTCCCATTCTCAATAAACTTGTTGCCAGTATTTCCTGGACACGGCATTGATAGTTCCCCCAGGTGTTCCAGGATGGGAACATTCGTTTGCAGGATTTTATAAGAAACATCACGCGGATGTGAATTTTCAACTAGAGCTTTTCGTAGAGCTTCTCGGGCTTCCTGTACAGACCGATGAAACTTTGCGTGTCGCCTTCTTTCATTTGGTGCCATATTGTGTATGCTTTATATCACATTAGAGAAAAAAAGTATTATGGAATTTGCAGTAAGATGTCTGCGGTGTGAGCTGTTTGCGCACTCACTGTCGCAACGTGTTCAGTTCCAATACCTGTAAGGGAGAGCAGTTTAGAAATGACCTTGGGATCAAGGTTTTGTGTATACATTGTCAGTGATGCTGCCGGTGTAGCATCTTTCATTTGCAGCGGTGCAAGTTTCACGGGAAAGTTTTCTTGTTCAAGTTTTGCTTTTAACTCACTTGCAGCTGACGCATTTTTCCAGAACCCTCGCACTTCAATCACAGGATACGAAAGCTTGTGGCTAGGGATTGTTTGCGCTTTGATCCAATCGGTAATCGCAGTATAGTTTCCTACCCCTGCCAGTGGCCGCAAGATGAACTGTCTATCATCTGAGTATCCTTGCCATAAGTAATTATCAGTTGAGAGCGTGAGTGAAGTGACAAGATATCCTCGCAGTTCATTTGCCTTTGGTGTCCACGTGACAAAGTCAGCAGCTCCAATATCCGTATCGATGTGACTTCGAAGGGTTGAAAGGAAGGTTGGAAGTTTGGTAATTTGATTGAGACTAAAAAGCTTCTCAGACACGGCTTCGATTAATACCTTTTGTCGTCTGGAACGTGAAAAATCATTGCCATCTTCACTACTATGACGGGATCGGACATATTTTAATGCAGTCTTTCCATTCATAGTTTGTTTGCCGGCTTCAAAATGCAGTGCCTCATAGCGACAGGGAAATTCTTTGGGAAGCTTGGGCAACGTTTCACTATGTATTTTCCCTTGTTCGATTAATTCTTGTACAGACGTGGGCGTGTTTTCTGTTTGTTCTTGTGGTTGGCTACAGTCGGCACGCTCTCGTCCGGGAATAGGATACTCATAGTCGGTGAAAGCTCTTTCTACCGTGATGTCGATACCGCCAATAGCATCAATTGCCTGTTCAAAACCAGAAAAATCAATGGTGACGTACCTATCGATTGGGATGCCAGTTACTTGTGTCACGACAGCTTTGGCGAGTGCTCCTCCACTATTCGGTCCGGTATAGGTTGTCAGTTTGTTGCTGTAGTTGTTCGTATCAATTCCAATTGCATAGGCACTATTAATTTTGCCGTAGTGATCAGAGCCGTCATAGGGAATGGAGACATACAAGTCTCGTGGGACAGA
>CAZNKS010000073.1:0-3910 GCA_964574065.1 uncultured Pseudomonadales bacterium
GCAAGAGAAGGAAAAGGAACTACAAATAGACACCAAGGACTTGGAGGAATCCAATCACTCCGTGGATGATTCCAATCACCACAGTTGCCCAGGCAAAATACTTATGCACTTGTGCCCATTTCAAGTGCGTGTGATTGATATCGAGTGGATCCGGTCCTGGCCTGCTTCCTTCCCAAGGAAGGGGGAACTTGCTCCAAGGTAATGCAAAACAGGTTGCAAAGTTGAGAATAAACGTTACTGCAAGCAAAAATCCTGTCCACGCTAAGATACTAAATCCAAAAATACGAATTCGTCCTTCGTACCATTTCACTGGAGTTGCAGAGGGCTGCAAGCTCTTCTCTGGAGCTGTGGTTGCAACAGGCACTACTGTGGCGGGTGCTGGTGTTGCTGCTGTTCCTGTAGTAACTAGTTTTCCCACAACCGGTTGTGACTTTACGATGTCATCACCGTGAGGAGCGCCTTCTAATGCATTGGTTAAATCCTTGCCAGCTTCATGGCCAAAGTGCAGTCCCAATTTAAACAAGGGACTTTTAGAGACGTCATACACAATCCCTTCATACGCATAGTATGCAGGGGCTCCATCTTTTCCATTGTATTTGGCAAGCTCTTCCAGCGTGAAGGTTTTCTCCTGTGCGAATAAGCGCGTCGGAAATACGCCACTACCAACACCAAATACAAATAGCAAGAGAAGAATAAGGAATCGTTTCATACGTTTCTATCCACTAGTATGTACACAAATGTGCACGCTAATCAACTGACGTCTTAATGTGTCGTTGCACTGCCTGTGGCAACTGGTTCTGGGGCTGGGTATCCCATTGGCACGACGTATTCGATTGTTTCGGCTGGATCAAGTTTGAGTGCATTTACAACTTTACTGCTATCAAAGCCAGCCATCACTACCACACCCATTTGTAGTGATTCAGCCTGCAGGTATAAGTTCTGTCCGATGTGGCCTGCTTCCAAATAGGTTGCAGTTGTTGTCGTTGACTTGGTTTTGGCTTGATAGTTTCCAATTGCAGCACTCACGAGCACCACTGCGGGAGCTTTTTGAGCTCCTTCTTGCACGCCCGCTTCTTTGAGAGCTGGATCAAAATCACCTTGGGCAACTAAACCTAAGGAGTGGGTCTTTGGAAGGTACTCATACAAACCTGGCTGTAAACCTTCGACGCGCTTTGCTACCACAAAGAGAGTCATTGGATAGGATTCACGTGCAGAAGGAGCAGTTCTTTTTTCAGTACCAGGAACGGTGATGCCTTGTCCTGACCACAACATCTGTCCAAGATCCGCAAGTTTCACGTTCTCTTCCGTGAAGGTTCGACGGGTTCTCCTTGTTTGCAAGGCCTTCTCAATTGACATCGTGCTATTCACCTTGGCCTTGGGTAAGGCAATTGGTGCAGTATATGCACGTGGTTTGGTGGTGGGATACGGAGTTGGTGCTGCGGGTTGTACTTCTTCTTTCTGTTCACTTTCTTGCGTGCGTGACAGTTTGGCAACTTCACGCTTAGCTTGCACATAAAACACGCTTTCTACCGTGAGCAAGCCGATAAGTAATAACACGACGAATGAAAGAATCTCCTTTTTCATAGGAAATCCTCCTTTCAAACACTGTCCGCAATTTCCTTTTCCACAGCATTCGGACACTGGCGCAGGGGATGCTGGTGGGGTGGGTGTACTCGTTGGTTGTGGGGCAGATGAATCCATACAAAACTCCTTGCACAAAAAGGTGCTACGTATCATTAGACAGGTTTTCGTACAACGATGTCAAGTGAAAAGAAGAAGCAAAAGGAATAACGTGTGATACCAATCACAAAATTTTATGATTCATGGACAATGTGCTGCTTTGACCACGCAAAAGACTCAACAAGCGGAGTTTCAAACTTTCGATAAATACGAGGATACTCTCGGGTTAAGTGTTGGATTTGATAGTGATTTCGAAGTCTATAGTTTTCATGTTCAGAACGAATTGAGGAAATGATTGTATGGAAATGGTGATGTTGTCCTATGAGAGTCTTTACTCGTTCTAAGTACTCAATAACTTGCGAACTCGCGTTCATTCGCGCATAGAGTAGCGCTAATCGATCAAGAATCAAACGCTCTTTCCCAGATTTTCCAAATCTGCCAAGTATTGGAGTGTTGTGGAAGAGGGATCCCGCTCGAAAAATTCGTTTTGAAAATGATGAGCTGCTATCAATTGTTCCATCCTCCCGTACTCCTCTTGTTTTGCGGACTATCTCTGGATGCTCCAGCGCATCTTGCTGCAAATCTAGTTCAGATTCGAATTCAAAGAATACATTCTCACCGACATGGTTTCCCTCATAGAGACCACGCACGACCGATCGCTCGATAGAAATGGCGGCTAATCGAAGACTCACTTCAAACTCCGCTGGGGTAGCAATATCGAGTAGATGTTCTTTGAGTTTTTTTTCTTGTGTAAGAATGCGTTCTTTTAATTCATGCACCACTGAAGAGTCAAACTCATCACCATGCAGTTTGGACAAGTTTTCTTTGGCTTCTTCTAACTGAAAAATCTCTTCTTCAAGGTTGACAATCTCTTCTTCTTTCTTGGGCAGATGAAGTCCCAAAGCAATAAGTAGCTTATCAATCGTGGTTGCGTTGATGAACAACGTGCACAAAAAGGTAATGAGTGTTGCCTGGAGCAACAGCCCTTTATACATATAGGAGTCTGGAATCGAATACACCAAAACAAGTGGAATCACACCACGAAGCCCGCCCCACGTAAGCACGTGCTGCCAAGCGAGTGGAACATTTGGCTCATCAAAAAAGAGTTTGCTTCGATTCGTGATCCAAAACGACACGTAGACCGACACGGCACGACCAATAAATACGCACACAACAATAAGTAAGAAAAAGAGAGGTCTTGAAAATAAGTGTTCTATCTCCAGAGTAAATGTGGAGAAAAAGAAGACAACTGAGAGAGCGATGAAACCAATATATTCCCACAATTCTTCCAAAAACTGATGGACTCCGGCAGATATTCTTGTTTTTCCTAAGTTACCGAGCACAATTCCAGCAACGACTGTTGTAATCACTCCTGAAAAATGAAAGAAATGTTCAGCGATAACAAATGAACCGATTGCAAGCGCAACTGTCATGGTTGTTTCTACTAATCGATCATTATCGATTTTTGCAATAAATAGCGACATCAAATAGGCACATACAGCACCCAACCCAATACTCCCCACAAATACAACTAGAAATGAACCCACTCCTTGAATCGTCTCACCCGCACCTAATGAGTTGCCAGCAAGCACTGCAGCAGCAACGACTTTATATGCAATCACTCCTGTCGCGTCATTAAACATGCTTTCACCGTCAGCAAGTAAGGACAATCGCTTTGGAGCACCAAGGTTTTTAAAAATGGCAAGAACAGCGATTGGATCGGTCGCGGATATTAAGGCTCCAAACAACAGTGCAACCGAAAAGGGAAGGCCAGCTAGATACGTCACAAGGATTGCAATTGTGGCAATTGAGAGCAGTAATCCAAACGTAGCCAAGAAGGTTACGGTCTTAAACTGCAATCGAAATTGATGGAAGTTCATATGAACTGCTGATTCAAACAAAAGCAGAGGGAGTAGTAAAAAATAAATAATATCTGTCGACACATACACATGGCTTGATATGCCGGTGACGGTGAGAAATCCTTGCGCTACAAAGCCAGTCAGCAGCAATAATGCAGTGTAGGGAAACGAAAAACGTTTTGCTATCGCAAGCACACCCGCAGTAACAATCAGAAATGCGCTACAAAATAAGAGGAAATCAATCAAATGCTGTGCATGCATGTTGGATGAATAAATATATACAACTCAATTGTACAAAAAATTCCCCTTGGGTACAGCAAGAATCCAGTTCATGCTTGTGATTATACTGTGTGTGCCGTACATTCAACTAC
>CAZNKS010000074.1:0-3763 GCA_964574065.1 uncultured Pseudomonadales bacterium
CATTCTGATCCTGGGAGATAGGAATGACGACAGCTTGAATCGGAGATAGCCACAACGGGAAGGCACCCGCAAAGTGCTCAATCAAGAATGCTATAAAGCGTTCATGTACTGAAAGAGGAGCTCGGTGGATGACGAACACATCGTTGTTCTCCTTTCCAGTCTCATCCGTATAAGTGAGTCCGAAGCGTTTTTTTGCTGCGAAATCAAGCTGAATAGTCGACATTGTCTCTTCTCGTCCAATGACAGACTTAAATTGCACGTCAACCTTTGGACCATAAAATGCCGCCTCATCGTCTGCTTCAATGAATTTCACGTTGAGTTGAGAAAGAACTTCACGAAGGACATTCTGAGAGTATCCCCAATTTTCTGGCTCATCAATGTACTTTTCAGTATGCTTTGAATCCCATTTTGACAACCGGAACCAATAGTCCCTTAAACCAAAGATATCAAAGTATTCCATCGTAAGTTTTAGTACCCCAGCAAATTCTTCCTTAATTTGTTCTTTGGTGCAGTACATATGTGCATCGTTCATGGTCATTCCGCGAACACGAAGCAACCCAGCAAGTGTGCCTGATAGTTCATTTCTATAGCATGTTCCGTATTCTGCTAACCTCAAAGGAAGTTCTTTATAACTACGAGGTCTATGTTGAAAAATACGATGATGATGAGGACAGTTCATAGCCTTCAAATAGTAGGTTCCATCGTCCATGACCATAGGAGGATACATACTGTCTTTGTAGTATGGAAGATGTCCAGAGGTTAAAAAGAGCTCCTCCTTAGCAATGTGAGGAGTTGCTACACGAAGATATCCAGCCTCAGCTTCCTTTTCTTTTGCCAACATCTCTACTTGGTCTCGCAAGATGGTCCCCTTGGGGAGCCACATTACTAATCCTTTGCCAACAATCTCGTCAATGAAGAAAAGTTCAAGCTCTTTTCCAAGTTTTCGGTGGTCTCGCTTCTTTGCTTCCTCTAGCATAGCAAGATAGTTGTCGAGTTCTTCATACGTGGGAAAGCAGGTTCCATAAATACGGGTGAGCATCTGGTTCTTTTCGTTCCCACGCCAGTACGCACCAGCGGCTTTGAGGAGTTTGAAGTATTTGAGTTCTTCACTTGGGTGCTCGACATGTCCTCCACGACACAGATCCCAGTATTCCCCTGACTTATAGAAACTTAATGTCTCTCCTTCCTTGGAGAATTCATCAATCAATTCATGCTTGTATGGGTTCTTAGGGTATTCCTTTTTGGCATCCGCCGCTGATAGTTCATACCGCTCAAACCCTTTCCAAGATTTGGCGATTTCATGCATTGTGGCTTCAATTTTGGGAAAGTCCTCTTCTCCAACTGGATGTGAGAATTCGAAATCAAAGTAGAATCCATGTTCAATAGCAGGGCCTATGGTTCGTTTGGTATCTGGCCACAGCTGCATGACGGCAGCTGCCAGTAAGTGCGCACAGGAATGGCGCAGATTATCCAGATATTCTTGTGAATTCCTGTCCATACGAGCTCCTTATAAATAAATAGAGACCACGCTTGCTTTTCGTTCCAAACGTTCCAACGAAAAGACTGGTGGTCTTGATTCACTCCGAGTCGTTCGGAGCACGTTTCCTTAATGCGGGGTAGATTGGTGGGGTCTACCGTCGGAAAATATATCTATACGTAGTATAACAGATTGTCGGAATTATTTTACTTTTGGAAGAGAGGCCTATTAGCGAGTCTTTTGCATCTGCTCAAACTGCTCTAAAAGACCTGGAGGAATGGTGATTGTTTGTCCGCCAGTTGACGAAGAACCACTGGTAGGGTTCATAAGATTGGTGGCTCCACCCTGCACCTTTTCCACACTTTTAATAAGACTCTCTGCTTGGGTGAGCATTCCAGAGATTTGGGGCAACACAATGTTGATCAAGAGAATGTAAATAAGGACCCAGGAAATCATGGTGACCACAAGTCCTCCTAAGCCCTGCATCATGCCAGCAAAAAAGTGCTTGGTCGCAATCTCTCCCACAGAAGCATCGTACATGGATTTTGGTTGACGAGGTTGGATGTCGCTCATATCCTAATGATGACCGATGGAGGAATTTTTTGCAAATGAGGGGAAATCTTTGGAATGGTGTCGGTGGGCGGTAGAGGGGTCGAACCTCTGACCTTTACAATGTCAATGTAACGCTCTAGCCAACTGAGCTAACCGCCCCATACACAAGAGGAAATTATACCAGCATGTTAGAAAATGAGAAGATCAAAAGAAATGCGCTAGCACGTCCTCATCAAGACTTCGAGGCAAAAAGAAGAAAGCCTTATTGTTTGTCTGGGTGTACTTTGAGCTTTAACTGAGCAAGTAAGTCATCAGCACGTTCTATTTCTTGCACAATCTCCACACCCAGCACTATACCACGACTCCGAGCAGATACTTGTTTGCGGATCAAACGCGCTTGGTTCACAAAGTTTGTGATAGCTACTACTCCAACTGCGCCTAGAAACAATTCGGGATTTACTTGAGGAAGCAGCTCTATTTTTGACTCATTCAGTGCATTGGCTAGAGATAATTGCATCGCTACAACAACGGTAGCCAACATATTTACTACCCCCATCACATAATTGAGGGAATCAAAATCTGTCGTCTGCAGTAACTTGTCCTTTAGTAACTGCAGCCTGGCTATTGCTCCCTTTGCTGCTTCGAATTCTGTGCTCTCTGGTAAGTCGTTTGTGTTTGCAATACGAGTAAGGGCATCAATACGTTCTTGTAGCTTTTCTACAAGAACAAAGGCGCTACCTAAGGTAGCCTCCATTTGCTCCCTGGAGTTCTCATTAAGATATGTATCTACTTCTGTTTCAAGCCAGGCTTTTTCTGATATGTTTGGCGTACCCTGGGTGCTTCGTGGATTGTTTTCTGTCATATTTCTACATTATAAGCTATATAAAAAACATTGTCAATTACCGAAAATACTTAGGATATTCTCAAGTAGTCTACCCTACATTTCTTGCTATCTGATGCTCCTGGCTCATCATATAGGCTGTGCCACCCTGCTTGCTATACACCTGGTTCCAGAAGGCACCTTGCTTCTTGCTGCGTGAATTGAAGTTCTCAATCCAAGTATTGGCCTCGTGGACACGTTTACGAAGAAGAACAACGAAATTGAGTAGTTGTTGGAAGAAATGGACGTGGTAGGTACCAGGATCCACCACATCTTGGTGGATAGCTGTTTTCACGCTACTATCGAGCGTTTTGACTTCTGTAGCTAAGGCGCGAAGCTGTTCTTGCAGCTGCTTGATGACCTCTTTGTCCTTCTGCTCTCGCATATTGAAGACTTCCGTCATTTGGAATTCTTTGTGGCGAAGAGCTCGCTGTTTCTCCAGTTCCATTTCTTTGCGCTGTTCTTCCATCAGCGAGTTTTGCTCGAATGCGTTTGCAAACGGGTTGTTACCGTCTGGATTTTGTTCAAAAGGAGGAGTGGCCACACCGGCTCCAAAGATGGAACTCATGGCGTCATTCATAATCTGGCCAGGGATGGCAGCAGCTTGTTTGACAGTCGTGCCGCCAATTTCTTGTAATGCCCGTGCAAATGGGTTTGCCGACATGTTCTGAAGTGGTCTATTGGTAGTTTTTCCAGGTGTGTTCATACAGAACAACCACCATGAAGCGTTGACCCGCTCCTTTCGGTGGTAGTATTCATGACCGCATTATAGCTCTACCAGTCCCCAAAGACAATACCTCGATATAGATCATAAAAAGTGTTACCGAAAAACGATGAATAGATCATAAATAGGT
>CAZNKS010000075.1:0-3697 GCA_964574065.1 uncultured Pseudomonadales bacterium
TTGTGGCTATCTCCGATTCAAGCTGTCGTCATTCCTATCTCCCAGGATCAGAATGACTACGCCGTCAAAGTGGTTGAGCAACTCAAAGCTGCCACCATTCGTGCCGAGAACTGGAACGAGTCGGAAAGCATGCAGAATCGTATCCGAAAAGCGGAGCATGAGAAAGTTCCATACATGCTCGTGGTTGGAAAGCGAGAGCAAGAAGGAGAACAGGTCTCGGTTCGTGCTCGAGGTAACCAAAAACGAGGGGTATGGGCCGTGGATGAATTCATCAAGGAGCTAGTTCGAAAAGTAGCTACGAAAGAAATTGCTGTCTAAGTATCACAAAAACGACAAAGAGGGCCGCTCTTGTGGGGGCGGCTTTTTGTAGAAATAAGAATCGTAGATGACCATAGCCATAGATATGTGTACAATAAAAGATATGCATGGGCGGTTTGTTGAATATATTAGACCTACAGGAAACAAGATAGCCCTCTGGATAGCACTCATGCTTCTGCTGCTTAGCGTCTGGGGCATGGAGACGTATAAATACAGCCTTCAGCCAACGGTATATCAGGCCAGCAGAAAGTTTACTTCAGGGAAGCAATACTATGGCAGCTACCAGACCTCGCCGTCTGCAGATGTACCCTGGCCAGTCCTTGTCGCAACCTATGCCACAATTTCCTACATCCTCTCCTGTATTTTTATCGAGAGTTTTGGTACAATAAGACGTTCAAATCGGAAGACAGCTGGTAAAAAGCGAAAAAAGTAGACTTTTTCATCATCTTTTCTTTGATTTTTGAAAGAGGAGGTAGCTGAGCTTTTGGGAGTATTTCCAGAGGTTACAACCAAGTACGCATGGCAAAAAAAGTGTTTTTTAAGATAAACCAATTCATTACTGCCCCAAACTTGCGGGTGCTTGATGAATTCGGAAAACAACTGGGTCTGATGACCAAGGCAGAAGCTTTGGATCGTGCGGTTGCTCTTGGAGTCGATGTCGTGGAAGTGGCCCCCAATGCGGAGCCGCCGGTTGCAAAACTGATCAACTTTGCCAAGTTTAAGTACCAACTGCAGCAAAAGCAGCAGGATGATAAGAAACGAAGCAAGACGATCGATATTAAAGAAATTTGGTTCACGCCGTTTATTGCCAAAGGTGACTTTGACATGCGGGTGAAAAAAGCTCGAGAATACTTGGAAGATGGTGACAAGGTGAAACTTGTGGTCAAATACAAAGGCCGCGAAATCACCAGAAAAGATTTTGGAGACGCTATTTTTGCAAAAGCAACAGAATCTTTGGATGATGTATCAAAGGTGGAAATGCCTCCAAGACTTGTTGGCAAAAACGCTTTTATGCAACTTGCACCTGTCAAAAAGAGACATGTAGAGAATCAAGATTCTGATGAAGAATAATCAATAAGGAGTACCTATGCGTAAGGTCAAAGCAGTGCCACGCGTCAAAGTTCGTTCGATTGTGGCCAAGCGATTTAAAATCACAGCAACCGGAAAAGTATTGCGCCGCCGCCAAAACTCACGTCACCTTCGTGTGAACAAGAGTAAGAAGGCAATTCGCAAGTACAGAGTACCAGTTGAAGTCAAAGGCAAATTTGCAAAGAAGATCAAGCAGATGCTCGGTCTGGCATAAGGGGAAACTATGGCACGCACAAAAACAGGATTTGCACGACGCAGATCACACAAAAAAGTATTGGCCCGCACCAAAGGGTATCGAATGACCAAAAACCGCCTGATCAAGGTGGCTATTGAAGCAGATTTGCACGCAGGTCAATACGCTTTTGCCGGACGAAGACTTCGCAAGCGAGACTTTCGAAAACTTTGGATCACTCGCTTAACCGCAGCTTTGAAGGCAATTGATGAAAAACTCAACTACAGTGGGTTCATCAACAACTTGAAAAAGCACAACATCTTGCTTGATCGCAAAGTGCTGGCTGACATCGCTCTCAAGGATGGACAAACCTTTGAAGCTATCGTCAAACAAGCAAGTAAATAACTATGAAACTTAATACCGTACACTTTTTCTTCTTAGCCTTCTAAGGTAAGGGAGACGTATTGTATCCAAAGCTCCCGCAGAATCGGGAGCTTTTTTGTAGGTGAGGTTTTTTATTTATGCCAAGAGAATTTAAAAAATGGCTGCTACAATAAAGGAAACTATGATTGCATCACTCCATGATTTAACAGCTGCGATAGAGACACTCCGGGCTGAATTTTCTTCTGATACCCGGAGTACTGAAGAAAAACAACAATACTATCTGGGAAACAAGGGGAAGTTTAAGGAACTGACCAACAGTCTGAAAACAATCCTTCCAGAGAATAGAAAAGATGCAGGCAAGCTACTCAATGAACTAAAAGCGTGGCTCAATGAGCAACTTGGAACATCTACTACGAAAAACGCACAGGCTGCGCACCTTCCTGATCCGACACTTCCTGGAAAAGACATGCATGTGGGTCACGTCCATCCCATCTCTCAAGCAATTGATGAAATCACTCATATCTTTGAGCGAATTGGATTCACACGTGTTCGCTATCCCGAAATGGACTGGGATTGGTATGCATTTGAATCCCTCAATATGCCACCAGATCATCCGGCTCGAGATGAATGGGAAACATTCTTTGTTGATCTTCCTGATACGACGAAAGATATCGCATACGATCCTTTTAACCCACGCACCCGTCATCCAGACACGGCAGGAGGCAAGATCGTCCTCACACCGCATACGTCAAACGGACAAGTTCGAGAAATGGAACGATTGGGAAAGCCTCCCATTCGCATGATCAACATTGCTCGCACCTATCGTCGCCAGGCAGATGTCACTCACACCCAAATGTTCCATCAGTTCGAAGGATTGGTAGTAGATAAAGATATCACCATTCAACACCTCAAAGGGACCATTGATCACTTTGCCCATGAGTTCTATGGACCGGAGGCAAAATCACGGATAAGACCATTCCATTTCCAGTTCACGGAACCGTCCTTTGAAGTTGATTTTTCATGCACCATCTGTGATGGAACAGGAAAGCTTACAAATGGTGATAAGTGCAGATTCTGTAAGTCCGGGTGGCATGAAGTCGGTGGAGCTGGAATGGTACATCCCAATGTCCTTCGGGCTGGAGGAATCAATCCAGATGAGTATACGGGTTTTGCCTTTGGCTGGGGAATTGAACGAACCTATACGCTTCGACCTGGCCTTCACATCGATGACATTCGTATGCTGTACAACGGAGATTTGCGCTTACTTCAGCAATTTTAATTTATGAACATACTCATCCCCCATTCTTGGTTACTCGAACACCTTGAAACAAATGCAACACCGCAAGAAATTCAGCGGTTACTTTCTCTCTCTGGCCCATCGGTTGAACGCATTCACGAAATTGAAGGTGAGCCTGTCTATGACATAGAAGTGACTACGAACCGTGTGGACATGATGTCTGTACGTGGTATTGCTCGTGAAGCTGCTGTGATTCTCTCCCAGGCAGGCATCCCATCTACAGTAAAACCCGTGGGATCATCACGCTTCAATGCTTCGCATCACGCTCAGGATGACATGTTACCACTCCCCAAGATCGTCAATGAACGAACGTTGTGCAAACGCATCATGTGCCAAGTAGTTGCAGATGTCCAAAAAGTACCATCCCCAGAATGGATGCAAAAACGGCTACGTCAGATTGGCATCAATGTCCATGACACTATTATTGATATCACCAA
>CAZNKS010000076.1:0-3567 GCA_964574065.1 uncultured Pseudomonadales bacterium
ACTCATGAATTAGTAGAAGGAATTGGAAGAAGACTGACCAAAGATTGGCGTGATGATTTTGTTCTCTTTTTGCTTCGTGCAATTCCAATTGCACCAACAGGAAGTGTTTCATTACTATGCGGAGTTATTAAAGTAAACTTTCGTTCTTTTCTAATCTCCACTTTTGCGGGATATTTTGTTCGAAGCTTTCTCCTCCTATGGTTTGGTTTTGCAGGAATTGATGTTTTAAAAACAGTAGAACAAAACTCCGTCTTACAGCTTGGTATGAAAGCTGGTGGTTTTCTTCTACTATGTCTCACCTTCTTTCTACTGTACAAAAATAAAAAACAAATCATGCGTCATTTGACGAAGCAATCTGTACAGTGAAAATACTTCACTTGTTGAAAGGAGCGTCGTATGTCAAAAATTCTTGTTACCGGAGCATTTGGACAAATCGGTTCTGAACTTGTCCCTGCCCTCCAACAAAAGTATGGAAAAGAAAATGTGATTGCTACTGCACATCGGAATGTTCCTGAAAATTATGATGGTATCGTCGAACACGTTGATGTATCTAAAAAAGAAGCACTGCAAACGGTTATTGAAAAACATCAAATTGATACGATGTATCATCTTGTTTCCCTGCTCTCAGCCACTGGTGAGGCAAACCCAAACCTTGCGTGGAATCTTAATCTACTTGGATTAAAAGATGTTTTAGATCTGGCAAAAGACTACAAATTTAGGTTATTCTGGCCTAGTTCAATTGCTGCCTTCGGACCCACAACTCCTCGGGAACACACTCCCCAACATACCGTTCTTGCTCCAACCACGATGTATGGTGTTACCAAAGTAGCTGGTGAATTGTTATGTCAGTATTATTTCAAAAAATACGGTGTGGATGTCCGTAGCGTGCGATATCCTGGAATAATCTCTTGGAAAACTCCACCAGGTGGTGGAACCACAGATTATGCAGTCGCAATCTATTATGAAGCCTTGCAGAAAGGCATATACGAATGTTTCGTATCGAAAGAAACGACCCTTCCGATGATGTATATGGATGATGCAGTGAGAGCCACACTTATGCTCATGGATGCCCCTGCTGAGAGTCTTACGGTGCGCACAAGTTACAACCTGGCTGCAATTAGCTTTACCGCTAAAGAATTGGCTGATAATGTCAATGCATATGTGCCTGTAACCGTTACGTATAAACCCGATCATAGACAGGCTATCGCTGACTCTTGGCCGAAATCAATCGATGATACTGTAGCTCGAAACGAGTGGGGATGGAAACATGAATTTGATCTGGACAGAATGAGCCAAGTAATGGTCGAAAATTTAAAAAAGAAATTTAACGTATAACAAAGGATACGTATGCCTCGTATACAATTTACACAAATCATTCAACAAGAGCTTGAGCGTTTAGATGCAGCAAGTGTTTCAAAACGAAATGAAAAAATAATTGCAGGGTTTACTCTCGAAGCTTCTCCAAAAGCTGTGATTGGTGGAAAAGAATATCGCATTTTCAATTCAAATGACTATTTAGGATTACGTCACCATCCAAAACTCAAAGAAGCAGAACATGCTGCTTCACTTGCGTTTGGAGCTGGACCTGGAGCTGTTCGTTTCATTTCCGGAAGTCTACAGATCCACAAAGACTTAGAAACTACAGTTGCGAAATTTCATGGGCGAGAAGCAGCAATGATTTTTTCATCGGCATTTGCAACGAATTTTGCAGTCTTGCATGCTCTTATCAAAGGACAAGCCGCTGATTCTCTTGTTTCTGCAAAAACACTCGTGCTATCTGATGCATTAAATCATCGCTCAATTATTGATGGCATCCGTGTTGCCAATCTTGAAAAAGATTCCCGCCCTGTTTTTGCTCACATAGATGCAGCAGACTGTGAGCGACTGTTGAAAGAGAATATTGGAAAATTTGACAGAGCTCTGGTTATTACCGATGGCGTTTTTTCGATGCTTGGAGAGTACCAAAATCTTGCTGCGTTGCGTCGCGTAGTTGATACATATGATACGCAGTATCCTGAAGGCGTGTGGCTCGTGGTTGATGATGCGCATGGCGTAGGTGCCTTTGGCGATACTGGGAGAGGAACCGAAGAGGTATGTGGCGTGAAAGCCGATGTCTTAATTGGAACCTTTGGAAAAGGATTTGGTGCTGATGGTGGATACGTCGTGGCAGATCAAGTAATCATTGATTATCTACATGAATCAGCCGCAAGTTACATCTACAGCAACTCCATTTCTCCCGGAACAGCTGGAGCTGCAAAGGCGGCCGTAGAGCTTGTTGATTCTGATGAAGGCAAAAAGATGTTGCAACAACTACGTCAAAACATTACTGAGATGAAAACTGGTTTAGAAAAGCTGGGTCTGTCTTTAGCATCAGATTCATTCCATGCAATTCAACCGCTACTTGTTGGCGACCCAGCCAAAACGAAAGAACTTGTGGCACATTTCTTTGCAAACGGAATTATGGCGACAGCTATCAGTTATCCTGTGGTTGCAAAAGGAAGAGATGAAATCCGAATTCAACTATCAGCTGCACATACAAAGGATGACATACGGGCATTTCTTTCCACACTTGCTGCCTAGTATCGGTAATCAGTACCTATGCATCACTGATGCATGCTGATGTGTGAAGTAAAAAACACTGTAAACACGATATACTATGCTTTGTTATGGCGAGCAAAGAAAAAGAGATCCCTGGTAGCACAATTCAGACCCCTCTACTCTCTCGGCGTGCTGTTCTCAATCCAGACTATCCCCAGCGAACCGAAACACAAAAGACTCCCGTGTGCTTTGCATGTGGAAACAAAATGAGCTGGGACGCAAAGGCTGCAAAAGGCGGGAAATACGTATGTCGACAATGTCCCGGAGATTAAAGTGTTATCTCTAAACTTTTCCACAAAATGCGACTTGCATGTGTCCTATATGGAGACCATTTTTTGCTGATCTGAAGGAGATCAACAAGCGATGGCTCTTCTTCCAGCTTATATACCTTTTGAACTGCGCGCTTTAAGCCTAAATCTCCGGTCGAGAACACATCTTCTCGTGCTAAAGAGAACATTAAAAACATCTCTGCCGTCCAGCGTCCAATTCCTTTGACCTTGGTTAATTCCAAAATCACCTCTTCATCTGACAACTGATCGATATTTTCGAGCAGCAATTGTTTGTCGTTTACTTTTTGTGCAAGGTCTTTTAGGTATTTTATCTTTGAGTAGGAAATTCCCTGCTTTCTAATCAGTTCCGAATCAAGATCAATCGTGTGTTGAGGAGTAACTTTCGTGCTGGGGAATAACGATACATACCTACCCCAAATAACATCTGCAACCTTTGTAGAAAGCTGCTGGGAAACGATGGAAGAACACAGTTCTACAAAGAACTGAGAGTTCTCCTTTTTTGAAACTGTAGGAATTCCTCCAATCTTTTCAATAACAGCAAAAAGAATGGGATCTACCTTTTGAAAATGGTTGTGTATGTGTGCAGACATACAGATTCTTTCTATTCTTTTTCTACAATCAGCGTTTCTCCAGTCATACATGGCGGCTTGGTAAGGCCTAACACTTGAAGAGCTGTGGG
>CAZNKS010000077.1:0-3544 GCA_964574065.1 uncultured Pseudomonadales bacterium
ATCTTCGATCTTGATGGCACTGCAATTCCGAACAGTCCGCAAGGAATGCCTTCACAAAAAGTGATCCAGGCAGTCTCTCTTGCGAAAGAGAAAGTGAAAGTTGCTTGTGCAACCGGTAGAGAAGTAGGAATTGCTTATCCTATTATTGATGCGTTTCAATTTACATCACCTTGTATTGTTGCCGGAGGATCACAGATTATTGACCCAGTGACAAAAACATCCATTTGGCAACGAATGCTCACTGCGGACAAAATCAAAGAAATTGTGACTGCATGCCCTGATGTGACATATTTGATGGGTGCAGTTTCTGATTCGGGTCCAGAGAAGCCAGTGAACAAATATGATTATTTTTTTGATAAGCCCATTGTGTACATCATGAATGTTCACATGGCGGATGCAAAAAAAATTACGAAACAACTCGAACATATTCAAGACATATCAGTGCTGCTAGTTAAAGCTTGGATTGCAGGCGATGTTGACATTCATATCACTCATAAAGAAGCAAGTAAAAAACACGCGTTGCAAGAATGGCTACAAATTGAAGAAGTACTACCACAGGAAGTATTGGTAGTGGGGGATAGTGGCAATGATATGCCGCTATTTGAAATAGGTGGCATAAAGGTAGCCATGGGAAATGGAGCAGAAGAATTAAAAGCACAAGCAGATTGGGTGGCACCTCCGCAACAAGAAGATGGTCTAGCCACAGCGATCGAGCGTTTTATCTTCTAAGCCAAAGAGTTTGCTTACATATACCAGTCCTCCTATACTTTTTCCTATGGAAAAGAAGCCTGAACCACAATCAGTTTTTCCAAACGGGACTGAAAAGAAAAAACTCTTGGTTCTATTTGCCGGAATTTTTCTGATACTCTTCATGATCGCATTTCTTCTAGTTCCAAAAGTTCGTCCAGAAAAAAGAGAGGCAATTTCTCAAACAATCAATGAAGTTATTTCAAATGAAAAGATAGCTATCATTCCTCCATCACCGACTCCCATGCCTTTTTATGAATTAACGGTTCCGTACCTTCGGCAGCGTTCATATACGAGTGTGCTTACTAACACGCAAAAGATAGCTGAAACATCAACATATACGTCATATCTTTCCTCATATACATCCGATGGCTTTCGAGTAAATGGATTTTTAACACAACCCAAAGGAACGATGCCAGAAGGTGGTTGGCCTGCAGTCGTATTTGTTCATGGATATATTCCTCCAGCAAGGTATCAGACTCGCACGCAATATGCTGCCTACGTTGACTATCTGGCTCGCAACGGGTTTGTGGTTTTTAAAATCGATCTTCGTGGACACGGGTCATCGGAAGGTGAAGCCGCAGGAGGGTACTACTCCTCTGACTATGTGATCGATACGCTCAATGCGGTTGCGGCATTAAAAGCATCAGACTTTGTTGCTGATAACAAAATTGGTTTGTGGGGACATAGCATGGCAGGAAATGTTACCTTTCGAAGTTTTGTCGCGCAAAAGGATGCAAAAGCAGTCGTGATTTGGGCAGGAGCTGTGTACACCTACAAAGACATGCAGGAATTTGGCATCGATGATGGAAGCTATCAACCACCTCCACAGGATTCCGAGCGGACTCGCAAGCGTGCCTTGCTTCGCCAAACCCACGGAGATTTTTCCGAAGATAGTATATTTTGGAAGCTTGTAGCTCCCACAAACTATGTGGCAGATTCTCAAGGCGCAGTACAACTCCATCATGCTCTCAATGACTCAGTAGTCTCGATTGAGTACAGTCGAAATCTCATGAAAATTTTGGACACAACCCAGATTGACCATGAGCTCTTCGAATATACGAATGGTGGACACAACATTTCTGGACAACCCTTTACGACCGCAATGCAACGAACTGTTGAGTTTTATAAGCGAACGCTGCAATAGAAACTGCTTTTTCTTGATACAATACATCCCATATGTCTTTGCAGATTGGAATTGTTGGACTTCCTAATGTTGGCAAGTCCACCTTATTTAACGCTCTTTTAAAACAACAAGTTGCCTTGGCTGCCAACTATCCTTTTGCCACGATTGAGCCAAACGTTGGGGTGGCACAAGTTCCTGATGGTCGCTTAGAGACCTTAGCCAAAATCGTACATACACCGGTCCTCAAACCGGCAACTGTGGAGTTTGTGGATATTGCTGGTCTTGTCAAAGGCGCAAGCAAAGGAGAAGGTTTGGGAAACCAGTTTCTCTCTCACATTCGTGAAACTGCGGCTATTTGTCATGTACTGCGTGACTTCTCTGATCCAGACATTATCCGGGAAGGCTCCGTTTCACCCAAAAACGATTTAGAAACAATCCGTACCGAACTTATGCTTGCTGATTTTGCAACGCTGCAAAAACAGTCAGAACCAAAAGGAGTCGTAAAGCCAGAAGCCAAAGAGCGATGGGAAGCAATTGTGTTCTTTAAGCAAAAATTTTCTGAAGGAGAAAGTGTGGCTTTTGATTTACTCTCGGATGATCAAAAGGCTGTAGTCAAAGAATTATGCCTATTGTCCGTAAAGCCAGAACTGTTTGCCATCAATGTCGATGAAGGGGAGATTGCTACCAAAGTAACGCAAGCAAGTCAGCAAGAAATCGCTAGCATGCTTGGTGTTCGTCCCGAACAAATCGTAATAGTCAGTGCCAAAATTGAAAGCGAACTTTCCTCACTTTCACAAGAGGATCAAAAAGCATATCTTTTAGAGCTTGGACTCGAAAAAAGTGGACTTGAACGACTTGCTGAGACTGCCTACAAAACCCTTGGGCTGCAAAGTTTCTTGACTGCGGGAGAATTGGAAGTGCGAGCCTGGACGATCAAACAAGGAACGACAGCACAAGAAGCTGCCGGTGTCATACACACAGATTTTTCCAAAAAATTCATCAAGGCTCTCATTGCCTCATACGAGGATTTTGTACAGCTACAAGGATGGAAGGGTGTGAAAGAGAACGGAAAGCTTCGCCAAGAAGGACGAGAGTACATCATGCAGGAGGGCGATATCGTTGAGTTTGCGATTGGAAATTAACTCCACGAAAGTTTGTATGGCACTTTGAGTTTGAATGCCTGGGAATCCATCAAGGCCTTTACTTTATTAAGAATTGTAGGATCGATTGATTCTTTGCTCTCCCCCAAAATGACAGCTACGGCTCTATCAGCATCCTCGTAACTAAATCCCATTTCTTTTTCATCTGTTTGTCCCTCCCAGAGTCCGGCACTGGGAGCTTTCGTGGTGAAGATTTCAGGTAATCCTAAAAATGTTGCCATTTCCTGCACTTGTGTCTTATAAAGAGTACTGATTGGTTCAATATCTGAGGCTGCGTCTCCAAACCGGGTAAAGTAACCTAGGTAGTGCTCTGACTTATTCTCTGTTCCACAAACAAGTCCATCAAGCTTTTTGGCAGTATCGAAGACCACGATCATTCGGGCTCTGGCCATGATATTGCCTTTGCGAAGACCAGAGGCTGCAAGCTCGTTGGCGAACGCATCAACCATCGGCTTGATATTGACTGTCTTCCAATTCTTGACTGGAATCTTGTTCCATTGGGCTATCAATT
>CAZNKS010000078.1:0-3442 GCA_964574065.1 uncultured Pseudomonadales bacterium
GGAAGACTGGAGTAGGTAGGTGTGCTAGACTTGTGCCTAGGACTAGTTTTCACCCTTCTATGAAACCTTTATTATCGGTCATTATTGTATCCTATAATACGAAAAAGGTAACACTCGAGACCATTGCTTCTGCTCTCGAGAGTCTGTCCAAGCTTCCAAGGCTAGCTTATGAGATTATCTTGGTAGACAACAAATCCTCTGATGATTCTGTCTCTGCTATCAAAGATAAATTTGGCCGCAAAGTTCGAATTATAGCTAGGGATGACAATGGCGGTTTTGCAGTTGCAAACAACGAAGGCATACGAGAGTCATCGGGGAAATATGTGCTTCTTCTCAATTCAGACACTCTGGTGCAAGGAAATGCACTTGAAGAGATGATTCGGATCATGGATGCCAACAAAGAAATAGGAGTGTTGTCTTGTCGGCTTCTCAACAAAGACGGAAGCTTTCAGCCGCAAGGAGGAAATCTTCCATCCCTTCTTTCTCTTGCTGCTTGGTGGCTTTGGCCAGTTCCAGGAATCTTCCCGTTTATAGAGCCGTACCAAAATCCGATTGACCCCCAAAACTCTGCTTCGTCCTCACCTGTCGTGCAAACGGGATGGGTGGGAGGGACGGCGATGATGATTCGCAGAAGTATTCTTAGAAAAGTGGGGCTTTTGGATGAGAAAATTTTCATGTACGCAGAAGATGTGGATTTTTGTATGCGAGTTTGGAAAGCTGGATATAAGGTTGCAATTTCCACGGAATGTACAATCATACACTACGGAAGCGCGAGTGGACACAGTCACAACGCTTTGGCTGGGGAAGTCAAAGGACTGCTCTATCTCGCATCCAAACATTTTTCATTCTTTTCAGTCATACTTTTTCGACTGATTTTTTGCCTCGGAGGTATCCTACGGTACCTGCTGTTTGGTATACTCAGAGGAGACTTGGGGGCACGCAAACTGTATGCCTCAATTGTACAAGTCAGCATGCAATAGTGTTTTGTTAGGAACTTAGATTCTGTAACAATTTGATTTTGCAGTACTCACAGCTTCCATAGAATAGGTACGACGTTGCGTGCTGAAAATCAAATTGTTACAAAAACATACAGGTATAGAGGTAAGAAGCGAGGAAAAAGAATGAAAGTTGTATCAAAAAACATATCAGTTTTCAAACAGATTGTGTCATGGTTCTCACAAAACTGGTTTACGCTTCTTTGTCTTTCACTCCTAACCTTTATTTCTTTCTATCCGAAACTACCACTTTTTGATTTAATCCCGGGGTACATTGTTCGCGTTCGTTTAGAAGATTTCTTTTTAACCGGTGTGTTGTTTGTTTTTGGAATTCAGTGGATTCGAGGGAAGGTTACTCTGAAGACGCCTATCACGTGGTTCATCCTGGCATACATCGTGGTGGGAATTCTTTCTATGCTTTCGGCTATCTTTGTGGTGAAGTCTGTGCCATTTGAGTTTCTCCATATAGGGAAAATGTTTTTGCATTTCGCACGACGAATAGAATACTTCTCGCTCTTCTTTCTGTTCTATAACGCGATCTCTAAACGGCGGCATGTCCGCATGGTGCTCATTGGACTACTTGTGGTCATGGTTGGAGTATCGATCTATGGCTTTGGACAAAAATATCTGTACTGGCCCGTGTATTCAACCATGAACCGTGAGTTCTCCAAGGGAATGCGATTAGTATTAACTGAGCATGCGCGTGTGCCTTCAACCTTTGGTGGACACTATGACATGTCAGCTTTTGTGATGTTTTTGTTGACTATTATTTTGTCACTCACGTTCTTTTCGAAACGCATCTATGAAAAAGCAGGGCTTCTTCTCGTCTTTGGAATGGGATTCTGGCTTCTTATCTTAGGGGCATCTCGTTCTTCTTTTCTTGCCTATCTTCTAGCAATGGGAATCTTGGTACTACTTGTTGGTATCTATAAGCGATCGCTTGTATGGACACTAACCCGAGGATTTTTGGTTTTCTTTTTTAGTTTGTCAGTCATGGTGTTCTTTGGGGATCTATCGTCTCGCTTTTCACAACTTGGGATTGTGCAAAATGTACAGAAAAGCTTTGTGGCACTAACTTCACCATTGACGCAGAAAGCGCCAAATTATGTTGAAGTAGAGGTAGATCCTTTAGATAAGACTGATCAGCAACCGATTCCCCAACCGACAAGCAGTGGAGAGCCACAGGCAAGTTCAGTGCCATTCCCAACCGAAGGTCTGCCTCCCGATGTCTATAAAAACATTCCAGACTTAAAAACTATTATCGCAACTGAAGGTGGGAAGACAGTTGTGAAGGTAATCGAAGTTCCACGTACATTCTCTGAATGTACGTATAAATATGGATTATCTGCCTGTATTCGTTTTGAGACTCTATGGCCACGAGCTATTAATGGGTTTGTGCGAAACCCACTGGTAGGCTCTGGATACTCAACACTCACCAAAGAGTATCAAGCTGAGTTTACTGAAGCCGAGAGTACCGATAATGATATCTTGCGTTCACTTGGAGAGGTAGGAATCTTAGGAACAATCGCGTTCTATGGCCCAATTATTTTGTTCATTATCAAGGCTTTGCAAAGTGTTGAAAAACACAGATCGCTCTTGGTAGCTGCCATATCATTTGGAATCATCGCTGGGTCACTTGGGATGCTGTTTAATGCACTCTATATAGACGTCTTTGCTGCCTCCAAGGTTGCATTCTTGTATTGGAGTGTGTTGGGACTTGGATTTGCAGCGCTCAAGCTTGGTGACACTCCTACGGAAAAAATATTAGTTGAGCAAGCAGTCAAACCCACACGAAAGTTCAAACGAAAGAGAAGAAAATAGAAGGGTGATCACCAGTATCCACACGATACAAAGAATGTATGAAATTGTCATTCAAAAAGATCCTTATCTTTATTCTGTGTATCAGTTTCCTTGTCCGTCTCTATAAAATCACAACTCCTTTAGCAGATTGGCACAGCTTTCGACAAGCTGATACTGCTTCCGTTACACGTGAATACGTAAAGCACGGAGTAGATCTCTTGCATCCACGTTATCATGATCTTTCGAATGTTCAGTCCGGTGTATTAACTGGTGGAAAGGATAATTTGGAAGGGTGGCGAATGGTTGAGTTCCCATTTATCAACGCACTCATTGCCACGCTCATCCGTACTATTCCATCCCTAGATCTCGTCATTACTTCAAGACTGTTCTCGATACTTGCATCACTGATAACGATTACAGCACTTGCTCTCATTGGGAAAAAGATATTTGATGACAAGACAGGCCTCGCTGCTGCTGCGGTATTTGGATTACTACCATTTTCTGTCTTTTATTCACGTGTCATTTTGCCAGAGCCATTTCTTGTCATGTGGGTGTGCCTCTCACTGCTTGCTTTTTTGCTCTATGTACAAACGAATAAAATTCAGTACGCACTAGGATGGGCAGTTGCTTTTTGTCTGGCGTTACTT
>CAZNKS010000079.1:0-3405 GCA_964574065.1 uncultured Pseudomonadales bacterium
ACTTTCAACAGTAACACTCACTTCTTCACCAACACGTGGCATTTCGGAGTTCATGATCTTGCTGATGTGAACCAATCCATCGATTCCGGTTTCAATATGAACAAAAATTCCAAATTGTGCAATACGTGAGACAGTTCCAGAAAGAACAGTTCCTTCAGGATACTTCTCTTTTGCGGTTGCCCATGGATCAGACATCGTCTGCTTAATAGATAATGTCAATTTTCCGGAAGCTTGATCAATTGCAAGAACCTTCACTTTTACAGTGTCACCTGTTTTAACATATTTATTTGGATCTTCTACCTTTTCCCAGGAAATTTCACTGATGTGAACGAGTCCTTCAATGTGACCTGTTCCATCACTCATAGGAACATTGAGCGTAACAAAAGCTCCAAATGGCAAAATACCCGAAACGACACCTTCATAGATCTCACCAATCTTTACTGCATCTAAAGCAGCAGTTTTCTGGCGAATAAGTTCTTCTTCTGAGACATGACGTTCAGAGAAAATAAGACGATTCTTATCACGATCGACCTCAATAACCCTCACCTTGAATGCTTTTCCAAGTAAAGTTTCTAAGTTACCGATGACAGATTTTCCAAACTGAGAAGTTGGAACAAATCCTCGAATTCCTTCGTAAGATACAATCATTCCACCTTTATTCAGTTCTAATCCTCGCACAGTAACAACTTGACCAGATTCCATGGCAGCCTTAAAGGCATCCCACTTCTGATCCATAGCTGCTTTCTTGAAAGAAAGTAAGATCTGTCCACGATCATTTTCAGCCGAGACCACATACGCTTTGACTGTATCTCCGATATGGAGATCAGCTACAAAATCGATAGCGGCTTCAAATTCTTTGTCTGTAACAATTCCTTCGGTTTTTCCGCCGACATCAACTTGTACAAGTTTGCGGGTCACGGCAGTAACTATTCCTTCGACAACATCACCTTTTTTAGGGGATTTGAGGGTGTAGCCTGTGTTGGCTAACAGTTCCTCCATTGTTCGAGCTTTTGCGGCAGGTTTCTTGGATTCTTTCTTTTTGGGAGTTTCTACAACTACCTCTTTCTCTTGCGTTTCTTGAGCTTGTGTTTCACCTGACTGCTCAGTTTCAGCTTGCTTTGCTTTTCTTGGCATAACAAATAAGTCCCCTTTCGTTTTGATAGGGGCAATTGTACCAGATATAGACTCTAACTTCTAGGAACAAAAATGGCGCAAGCGTAAAGCTTGCGCCATGACAGCAATCAGTAAATATTTGCTTCTTTACCGTGTTTGATAGATAACAGGCTGCGGATAGACAATTGGACTTGGATTTGTAACTGGCCGTGGGGTGCTTCTTGGGTTTGCCGGAACTTGACCGTAACAACTCGAAGGCAGTGGAATTCCTGCAGCTACCCAATTTGAATAACCCGCTTCTTCTGCCGTTGTAAGAGGCGTCAGTGCCTCAATACAAGGTCCTGCGGGATTTGGGTTACCTCGACATCCATCTGGCCAGTAATATTGCCCATTTTGAGCTAGTACTTTATTCCAACAAGACGATAGTGGAGCGGGGGTTGGGAAGGCTGTTGGTACTGGACTTGCGGGAGGGCACCACACAACTCCAGGTTGTGGATCACAGTACACTATGTTTCCGTTGGGATCGGGAATACCATCCGCACAAGCTGGACGTGGAATACAGCTTGGAGTTGGGGGTGGAGTTGGTTGCGTTGGAATTGGGGGACACCCAGGCATCTGACAGTATCCTCGACCGTTCTGAAGTACGCATGGCATTTTCACACCACACTGCGCTGAATTTTCAGTAACCTTTGGATCACAAACTGCGTTACAGTGCGCTGTAGATGGAGCTGGAGGGGCTGTTAACTCCGCCACTACTCCAGGGATACTAGGACGTATACCTTTTATACTTCGCCAGGTCAGAGCTGCAGATTGGACTTTCTTTCCAGATGGGTTCGCCTCATACCGTACGGTAAAAAATTTTGAGCGAGTACGGAGCATCTGCTGAATTTTTGGATCAGAAGCGCTCTTTACGGTTGCTTTCACGGTCACCTTATACCCTTTCCCATCTGTAGATCTAGCAATAACTGGCTTGTCGAAAGAAAGAACATCCATCATGTGTTTTTCAGTGGAGATGGCCAACGATCCATCTCGGGCGAGTACATAGACTGGATTAGGTGTCGCTGTCGGAATACTCGATGTACGAGGTGTTGGAACTGAAGTAGGACGAATTGTAGCCTTCACACACGAACAATTATCGCTGGTTAGACATGAAACGGCCCGACAGATTTTTTGTGGCATTACTTGTGGACAAGCAGCTCCTGGCGGACAAGCTGGCATGGGCTGTTGATAACACACATATCCACTTCCACCACATTGACTGTTTGTTGAACATGGCTTTCCACAGACAGAAATTGAAGGAATAATTGTAGGATTAACAACAGCTGGGAATCTATTCGCTTGTGCTAGCAATTCAGAATCCTCATCCTCCTCATAAGGGGCTTCATCTGTAATGCCCAAAACTCCCGAACTCGGGTCAGCTAGGAGCGTAACCTCAGAACCAAAAGAAATATATTTCACATCAGAGGGCTGTAATGAGTTATCGACATAGACATCAAACACATCGCTTGATGAGGAAGTATTTCTTTGAATTTCTTGTGTTGATATTCCTGATAGCGCAGCATTGGAACGAGTGTCTAAGTTTGTTCGTGAGAACATTGACAAGGCCGATGCAATTGCTGAAAAAACAACTCCAACGACAACGAGAAACACAATGTTTCGTCGTATTCCAGATTTGGAACGTTGTCCAGGTAATGAAGGAGAATAATCCATATGCTATCCTTACAAAAATATTCTGATGCATTCATCATCCCTTCTCTCTAGAGTCGTTGTCAAGATGATGTCATCCAACAAAACCCCCTCGAATAAGGGGGTAATAATTTTTCTTAGTACTGATTTTGTGTCGACGGTGTCGGCGATCCCATCGTTCGTTGTCCAGGAGCTGGAACATAGCGCATAGAATCATTCATTTGCATACGCATAAAGCGTTGGAAAGTTTCGGTCTGCTGCTTATTCACCAACACAATAAAAAGAGCTGCCAAAGAAAAGAAGAGAGCAAGGAACATGAGCGTCGTATCAGAAAGTGAATGACGTTGCTTCCTTTGTGGAGGTGCCGACACCACTGACTTTCTTGCGACTGACTTTGAAGATTTTTTTACAACTTTTTTTGCCATAGGGACTCCCTTTTGTTCCTTTTAGCATAGAGAGAAATGGAAGCGCTTGTCAACCAAGAAAGAAAAAGAGTACAAAAAAACCCTTTGTTTTGGCCTTGACCTATTTTCGCAATCCCTTGCGAGATAACTATCGTCGGCGCTGACGCGTTTGATGACTCTGTTCGGAATGGGAAGAGATCGT
>CAZNKS010000080.1:0-689 GCA_964574065.1 uncultured Pseudomonadales bacterium
TGAAAAGAAGTCGAAAGCTCATCGTCACTGACAAACTCCAAGTGCTTTGCAAATTCCCTCGAAGCTTATGGAGTCGAAGAGATGGATGAGTAGGATTTTGCGAAAAAAGCTTTAGTTGTTTTTGAATTTTTTTGGTGAGTTGCGGATCTCGTTTGTGAAGGTTTTGTAGCTTTTTATGAAAAGTAGGACCAAACTTTATGGTTTTCATAAAGTTTCAAAGAAAGCATCAATATCTTTGACTTCAGTGGCTTGATCCCTCTCCTGTAATGCCTTCTGGTAGGATTTTTCTGTTTGCGTAGAGGCATTGTACACAGGATGGTCCATATCTTTTACATCATTGAGAATAAGATTTTTGATGTAAGAGGAAATCGTGATGCCAAATTTCCCCGCTTTACTACTGGCGTAGTCATACAGGGGACCAGGGAGGGTGACCTTTACTTGTGTTCCATTTGTATCCATATGGACCAATTATAGACCCTTTTTAGTACTTTTCAAGTGCTTTTTCTGCTTTTTGCTTGAGAAATCGAATGAGTATGGGAGAGAAGACAGTCATTCCCAGGAAGCCTGTAAGCATATGTTCTATGGAGGGCAGTCTCTGGTTATACGCCCCTTCTAAAGACATTGTTGAAGTGGGAACCACCTCGTCCCAAAGAGGAAGTACGTTCAGAACTCGTTTCCGTTGAGCGTCT
>CAZNKS010000080.1:699-3404 GCA_964574065.1 uncultured Pseudomonadales bacterium
CGCTTGTTCGTGCAGCAAGCGCAAGTGATGGGAAGACATCCTTTCCGGCTCGTAGTCGTCCACACAGATTCACCACAGCATTTATTTCTGGCTTCTCTACAAAAGTGTTGAGAACGGCACTTCCCCCAGCACTCAAACCAACTAGAGAAACAACGTGTCCACGATCAAGATGAGTATCTATGTTGGCAATCAGCCTCTGTAGCTTTGGACGAAAGTATTTTTCTTCATTGTGCCACCCCACCCGATAGATATGAGGAATCACTCCATACATAGACCAGAAAGATATGAGTAGGTCGTATATCTTTGAACTGTCATTGAGTCCAGGTACGAAGATAACGTGGTGTTCTCTATTCATATAGAAAGTCGCACGCCTATCCTACTCCTTTTTGGACAAGACTATATTCTGGCCGTATGGCAAGTCTGGAGTGATAGGTGTTGGTTACGTCACCCATTGCCATTTCGGGATCATACAATGTGGAAGATGGTCCTGGATCAGAAAACAAAACATTGGTGGATATCGCATTGCTTTCTTCTCCAAATTGTAAAGCGACTGAGTAAAAATCTTGCGGTGTGAGTTGCTCCTCCGACGGCCATGGAGCTTGTCCTTCGGTCAGAGATCGGGTATCTGTGTATATTCCAACACCATACGTTTTGGGAGGGCCTTGCTCAAATACATACGTGACTAGAATTGCATTATAGTTTTTTCTTCGAAACTCAGGAATTTTGGCTTTTCCCACAAGCTGACGCATGCTTTCAATATCTTCTTGTTGGTGATCAGAAAAAATAGCAGCACCAAAACTTTCTATCGCCAGCACTGTTCCATCAGGAGTCACATCATTGACCTGAAGATCAAATCCTCTACTGTCACGCACAAGCAGGCGATTGGTCCCATTATCAGAGAAAAGGACTAACGCTCCGGCTCGAATGACCCGCGTATCTCGTCCTTGTTCAGAGAAAACCACGTCTTCATACTCTTTGACTCCCTCTTCTGTTTTATAAGCTGAGTACAATGCGTGGGTTCGATCGCTTCCTTCAGAATCACTCGAATTAGTAGGAATGGTGACGAATGGTCCAATGTTCTCCTCTGTTATCCAAGGATCATATGCTGGTGCGTCATCCGTTCCGACATTAAAATTAACGATTTGAGGATTGTCAATTTCAGCGATATAGACGAGTCGTTTTGGATCACCTTCTTTTCCACCCGATACTTCTCGAATTTCATAGAAGTTAAAATAACGAGCTAAAAACTCATTTTGTATTGGTTGTTTTTCTAATAGATGCAGGGTAGGAACAAATTCCGGACTTTCCGGAGTTGCTTCTGCTTCGTTCATCTGATTCCGGGCTTCATGAAGGAGAGAACTTGCATCACGTAAAATCTCACCTTTTAGTAAAGATTCACCTACACTTTCTCGATAACCAGGATCTGTAATAAAACTTCGCAAATGATCCTGAAAGATTCCCTTTGTCAAATGTGTGTCGGCTTCTATCGCTGCAGTCCCCGCAGAAGCCCCCAATATACCCGCAAACGCAAGACGCTTTAATCTTTGAGGCAGAGAAAGTTTTTTCTTTTTTTTGGGTTCCGTAGCTGGTGAAGTATCGGGAGTTTTTCTCATTGGTATTAGTATAGCGTGTAGAAATTATCTACAAAAATGCCTCAGTAGCAGCTTTCACAAGACCCTCATCAGGAACATTGCCAGAGATGTTGTTGTGACTAGTGTGGCTAAAGACTTTCCCACCCTCCCCTAGCTCAAACATCACTTTCACAGGTGTAGCGGTTACACCTTCAATGACTTCTTCAATGACGTGTTTGTTGCGATCGAGTTCTAGTTGTTCTTTATGGAACTGGTACATTGCTTGAATGACCACTTTGCCATTATGAATTCGAAGTGGTCTGGTTGCACGCAGCAGTCCTTCCACTGGTACACTCTTGGATTTGACTGCCTGCAAGATTGCAGTCCATTTGGCTTCAATCACTGATAACTCAATTGCACCAGTTGTAGGGGTCTCAGGAGTATCTTGCACAATTGACTCTTCTTCGGGGATAGGAGTGAGTACCGCTGCAACTTGTTGTATCTCTACCGGAAAGGTTTCTTCCATCGGCTGTGTATCAATTGGTTGTGATATCTCTTTTTTGGTCTGTGCTTTTTCTGCCTTGGCTGGTGGTTTTGCTTTCACTGCCACAGGTTCTTTCGATGGTGTGGGAACTGGTTGTACTGCCAAGTGTTCATCCCCGATACACCAGCCAATACAAGCCAGTTCAAAAGGCATCCAAGGAATTGGCAGTGCAACTTCAATGGGAACGGTGATGTGTTTTAACAGTGCGTAGAGTGTTTGCCAGCGTTTATCATTTGCTTGCACAAACTCCACCATACGTTTTTGCGCAAGTGAGAGTGTCTCTTTTTCAAAGAACACCCCATCCATTCCCTTCTCTTCCACCTGTTCAAAGACAGCAATCACATCAGCAGCGGATTTTTTCAAAAGCGCATTGAGAAGAGAATTGGAGAGCAATGAAGTGGAGCCTCCTAGAACTGAGTCCATGTCCGTGGCGGTGACCGTACTCTTGCCGGCTGCAATGCTTTCCAATAGTTTGACGCTGTCACGAAAGCTGCCATCGCCTGCAGTGGCGATACGCCGCACCAGCTCGTTTTCAATGGAAATATTTTCTTTGGTTGCAATTGCTGCAAGTGCAAGTGAGATTTCATCGA
>CAZNKS010000081.1:0-3321 GCA_964574065.1 uncultured Pseudomonadales bacterium
AACTGCAGCCCAAATTGAAACAAAAGCGAAAGATCAACTTCATCGACAAGCGTATCGACAATTGTACGGGTTTCTGATGAAGTACCGGGGACAAATATTGCACAGTATTAAATCTGATGGTGAGGAAGCTTGGACTCATATCACCCATGCGTTGGAAATGCTGCAAAAGAGTACTAACACTCCTCTCTCGAACGGAATAGACAAACTTCCAACTATCAAAGCGACTGCACATGAAAAAATTGCTCTCTTTATTTTGGTTTTAGAGACGGAAATTTTAGAAGAAGTAAAGGACCGCGCTGATCAGTGGGAATTTTTATATGAGTTAAAGACATGTGTGTTTTTTCGCTTAAAAGAATACCATGATAACACTCCTCTCCCTATTGATCTGCCTCCCGCAGATTTGAGTGTCTTTAATTCCTCTGCAACTTGGGATAAATTCAACGAAGAAGGGCGGCTGGCTATCCAAGATTTCACTCTCGAGGATGGATGTATCTCTTCACATGATAAACATCTCACCGCACTCATAGAGGATCGAGAAGCGTTTGTCCTAGAAATGGAAGACGAGTACAGAAAATCAGGAATGACACTCTTCAAAGAGACGCCTGCTCTAAGACTTATGGAATTAGTGTCCGCCAGTATGTTCCATTTGGGACTCTGGGGTATTCCGGCTGCAGTTGCACTTGGTTTTATCTTTGACGGCAAATCAAACTTTACACCCCAACAAGTAGAGTTGTATTTGAAAACATACATTCCGGCAGCAATCTATTCTTTGAGCCTTACTACAAGGTTTTATGGATACAGAGAATATGATAGAGTTTCGTACTCTAAATATGAGCCCATGCTTAAAAGCACTATTCAAGATGCCCTTTCACGAAAGAAAAAGATACTGAATCGGCAACTCAAAATAATAAGAAATAAAACCGCTGTTCTTTTACTTGCATTCGGACTTCTAAGTGTGGCGCCTGAAACACTTAATTTTGCAAAAGATTCAGGCATACTTTCTTCTATTGATAGATTAATCAGACAAAAAGCGACCGAAGCTTCTCAGACAGTGGATAACATCGGGGATGGTTTAGAGGGTATAGGTGAAGCTATTGGAAATTTCATTGCCGAACTTCAAAGGCGAAATATAGTAAATCAGAATGAAAAAGGAAAATCGTCTGCAGATGTTGTCCTTGAGGGAATGAATGCATCAGAGTTTTTTGCGCACAAGTATGGAGCAAGTGCTCTGCCCCGTAACGTGGAACTTGAAAAGATTAATAAGAATAATCATCGTTATCGTCTTCGGGTGAATGGTCTTCCACCCACTTTTTTGGTGGGACAAACTTGCCAGGTACCACCTTCTCCTTCCCAGGAAGGGTGCTTGCAGCGTGAGAATGGAGAGTATCTGGATACTCCCCTCTCCAGCGATCACCTCTTTGCAATACATGATGAAGGAGTATTTACCAGTCTTCAAGATCAGCTCGTGAATGAAGGGAAGCTAACCTTACTTTCCACAGAGTCTATTCATCACATTGAAGTTCCGGTTGGGTTTATTCCTACTGATGTCTATTGGTACAAACCAACAGAAGGAACACTTGGAGCATCTTGGAATCCGTTCGGAGGAATAGCCTTAGAGGGTGAAGCAGCACAAATCTTGGTCGCATACCAGCGAGTGGGAAGCAACACTCAGCTCGCACCGTATACCGGTACCCTTCCACTACTCAATGCGGACTCACTTCCTGATCAAACCATGGCTGAATCCTTTAAAGGGAGAGATGTCCTGACTGAAATCACCAATCAAGTCAAAAAAATGCATGCAGAAGGGGTTTCTAAACGCACAGTAATGGAATGGCTGTATCAAAAACAACGAGAGCTTGGGATTATTTATCAAGGGGGTGATTTTTCTCCAGATCCATATACTACCAACGCACAAATTGCGGGTGCTTTATATAGCGAACCCTCACTTATCTGCAACCAATCCAGTTGGTTAATTCCGCTCGTTATGCAGGACGCTGGATATAAAGATGTAGCCCTAGTTCGGGGTTTTGCTAACTACTCGTCGGCTGGAGGTATTGCGTCGGACCGCGACGCTCATCAAATTGTCGTCTATCTTGATGAAGCAGATGGTACTTGGAAAACGTTTGATGCTACTCTTCCCTCTACGAGTCAATTAGACAATTTAAACCTATTAACTGAACCTGAGAAGTATGGACTTGACATACTACGTCAAGCGAGCGATCGTGCATCTACTTTGCATGCAGTCACATCGACTCCTCACCCAACTACTCCAGTTCCCACATTAACCGAAATTCCACCAACTTTTACATCTGTTCCTTCTCAGGGGGAACAAGAACACAAGAGGCGTTTGTTTATTGTGCAAACCAACGGTTCCAAAGCCAATATTCGTCAAAGTGCCAACTTTAGTGCGGGTGTTGTTGCACAAGCAAATGACGGAGATCGCTTACTCATTTTCCAGGAAACTAGTATTGGTGATGGAAGCAAGTGGTACGAAGTATTGGCTCCAGAAAGCAGTGTGCGGGGCTGGATTCATGACAGCGTTGGATATGTGGAAACTGAAACACAACAACTTCCTCCCATGGAACCAACTACTATTCCTCCTACGCCGACCTTTGAACCCAATGCCACACTGGAATCGGCCGCTACCCTAATTCCTACCAACCTTCCGCCTCCTACCACAACTCCAGTTTTTCCTAATGAGGTCCCTCCCTCTCCAACTCCGACGGAAATTCCCCTTGTTGAACAACCACAGGAAGAGACTGTTCCTCCAAATCCATTGATTCCACTAGCAGTGGGTGGAGCCGCTCTTGCAGGAGCTGGAGGAGTACTTGCAGTTCGCCGCTACCGGCAACGACAGGCAGAAGCTGCCCGAAAGGAAGAACAACGACGACAAGAAGATATTCGCCAACAACGAGAAAGAGAACGGATTGAACTACGCTGGAAGGTGGTTCCAATCGTGGGAAAGTACTTTAAATTCTTGGTCGAGTTCTATCACAAGCAAGGAGAACTAATCTTTGAAAACTGGGAAAACATGGCACATGCCATCGCAGCACAACTGCTTTCGGAGTTGGAAGGACAGGAGCAAACAAAGAGAGGGTTTGTTCTAGATAAAGAAGTTGTTCCTCTCCCCTCTCATCTGCAAGCACGTTTGGTGGGAAACGTGCCATTTTCGGCAAATGAGCTATTAGAAGAATATAAACGTCCAGATACTATTAATGAAATTTTTTCAGTTGGAGAAACACTACAAAGCAAATACAATGTATCTTCAGAGCTCGTCAGCAAGATTGAAGGTGAGGCTATGAAACGATCCGTTCGAAATCA
>CAZNKS010000082.1:0-3201 GCA_964574065.1 uncultured Pseudomonadales bacterium
GGGGATGTACGTTTCGACGTGTATTGCTCTTTTCCATCTGCATACCATCTTTGACCAGAGAAGATGTAAAACAGGGTCAAAAAAACAACTGTCAATCCAATTGTCAGTAAAGCAAAGGCATTCTTGGCTTCCTTGAATCCTTTTGCTCCAGAAGTTGCAGCAATTGCAGCCTAATGGCATTCATCGTTTTCATCTCACCAACGTGAGGCGATGGGTGAAAACATGGTCGGTGTGACAACACTTCGCTGCTAGTCCGAAGTGGATAAGCCTTGTAGGCTAGTACAGGTACAGGAATGGCTTGTTTCTTCCCCAACTGTACCAATCAAGAAGAGACTATGTATGTAGATGATGGAGATTAGGATATACGGACCCGAGTTCAATCTCGGCATCTCCACATTTATCGGTATTTTTTTACTGCTCGTTCAGTTTCTCGTTTGAGATCCCTTCGTTTGAGTTCTTCTTTCCGTTCGTATGTCTTTTTCCCTTTCCCAATGCCAACTAGTACTTTTATAAAATTCCCTGACGTTCCAATACTAAGGGGAACTGCCGTAAGACCTCTTGTGTGAATCTTTTCTTCCAACCCGAGTACTTGTTTTCTATGGAGCAGCAGTTTGCGTGACCTGGTGGGTTCATAGGAAATATGTGCCACGGTAGAGAGCTGTTCAACACGAGCATTAACCAGAAATGCTTCACCACCAAGGACTTTAATAAATGCTTCCGTAATGCTTGCTCGTTTCGCACGCAATGCTTTGACTTCATGGCCAGACAAAACAATCCCTGCTTCGAGGGTTTCTAAAATTGTGTACTCTTTTCTGGCTTTGCGATTTTCTACCAATGACGTCATGAGGGAATTATAATCTACCTTCGAAAGAATTGAAAAAGTTCTGATTAAAACTATTCGATCTTTACGCTATAGAGAAGGCTTCCTGCCAAAATGTAGGCAGTCTTACTTTCTTCATCTACTATCAAAGATGTAGCAGTCGCAAGATCTTCACTTTGCACAGAGGATACATACTCCCCTGTCTTTGTATAGACAAGAAGTCGTTTTTGACGTGGCTCGAGTAAATATACATATTGACTGTCTTTGGTGGTATAGAGTAGTAATGTAGAATTCGGAAGTCCAACTGCGTCGTGGAGAGTAAACCCCACTTTTTCTCCCCGAATATAACGGAAAATTTTCCCATTTACTGTTGTGAGCCACATTTCCCCGTCCACAGTCAAAGAGTTAACTTCAGAAAATTCTAAACCCTCTTTATTTCGAAGCCATGCAGATCCGGATGCACTTGAGTCTGTTGTGTCAAAACGCGTAATGGCACGGCGTTCACTGTCAAACACATAGACATTTGTACCAAACGCTCCAACTAGCTTTGGTTCTTTCCATTCACTATCTGCGTTCACAACCATCTTTCCCATTTGATCCAATGGTAAAGAAAGCTCTAATACGCCCGCATTTCCAAGAACATAAGCTTTTCTATTTTCGACGGCAACTGATCTTGGATTGGCCAGTTTCTCATCAACGGTTAATGTTTGTGGAGATTTATTTTCTAGTGATAATGAGAGCAAGCGACTTTTGTTACTGTCTAAAAAGACGGCAAGTTTGCCTGGAACGTCATATGCTACCGCACTTCCAATAAAATCTGAAGCAACAAGTCTAAAATCATAAAAGACGCTTAATTTTGCGATGTCTTTTTGACCTGATGTTTGTGTATAGGTACTACGAACACTTCCAATTAATTTGTCAATCTCTTTGGACAAAAGCCTATCTTTTTCATATTGCTTTTCAAGTTCTTCAAGATCCGTAAGTAATGAGCGGAGTTCTTGAATTTTTCCAATCTTTTCTTTTCCTGAGTCTGATGCAGATTCAAATCGTTTTTGATACGGCGTGAGGACACTTGTGATTCGATTATTTCTCCGGTTCAGTAAGAATTGTTGCCCAGCCAAGATTCCTCCGATACAAATCAGAATAATGAGAAAAACCATTCCTATCTTTCTAATAATTTGTACTTTCCGAGGAGTAAAAAAAGAAGTTGAAGCGAAATGACGAGAACCGACCAAAGTGACGTTTGCATTGGTCAGAGCTGTTGATGGAGGAGGTAGATTCACTTTCTGGCTTGGAGTCACCACTACCGACTCTTCTCTCTCCAAAACAATTCCCACCACATTTGAAATATTGGCGAGTGTAGCTGTATCTGAAGAAAGGAGAGATACTTTTTCAATTGGATCAAGCGCTGTCTGTACTGCATCAAAAAATCGAGAGAAGAATCCCTCATTTCCTGCACAAATTACATCGTTTGCAATTATTTCTCCACGCATAAATTGCGAAGCGGCACCCTCCTGACTCTGAATAATAGTATGAGGACTCCCTTCTCGTAGCAAATCAATTCTCCCTGTCCCCGCAGCAAAAAATATGGATTCTTGTTTTGTAAGTATCCCAGCACACAGTGTGCTTTCCGCAATATCGAGCGATTGAAAGAACGAGACGAATAGTTGTGGATCAAACGGTGACTGCAAAAAGGTCTGGATAGACTCTCGCAGTCGTACCCCAGTTTCGTGTGCCTGTTCACCAGCACAATACACTCCCACAAAAAAATATCCTGCGTCAACTGGCTGATGGATGACGCTTGTCCATACTTCATCATTTGGAATACTTGCAATACATGCGCTGCGCAGCTTCATACGTACACATCATACGGCATGTAGAAGAGGATTTACAGTGTAAAGAAAGCGAAGAGCCAGATAAGGATTGCAAAAAGAAGATGAATGTATCCAACTATTTTAATAACAAATTCAAAGCCAGTCTTAATTGTCTTCGTCATTAACGCAATCTGACGCACGATAACGAGTGCAAAAAGGATGTACACCCCAAAGGCGATGAGCGTCATCCATTTCAGTATGGTAAACACAAATGCCTCTGAAAAAAGAAATGGGCTGTTTGGATCAAAAATAACACCTAGTATTTGTCCTTCGTTCATAGATTTATCGTACTCGTCCTTCTAGTTTTTCTTGTTCTTCTTGAACCAACATTTCACTTAAGAATTTGGCCACCTTATCAGGATGTGGAACTTTGTTAAATTCAATCTGTGGAATTTCAGCCGATGTCTGAATCCTCACATCCCCAAAATCTAAGACGGACTGCAGAAAACCTCCCGTGGAGGTTGTAATATCTTCAATGTTTTCAATTTTAGCTTCTGAAATCTTTTT
>CAZNKS010000083.1:0-3198 GCA_964574065.1 uncultured Pseudomonadales bacterium
CTAGTCACAAGAACAAACCTCTAGTGCTTGTGGAAGATAGGCAACAAAATATGCTCCTTTTCCGCACTCCAGGAATCAGCACTCCCTCTTCAGCCTATAGGCGATAAATATGTCGTGTTTGAAGAGTCTGGATAGACTATGCCTTCCATTGGACTTCTGGAAGTACTGAAGGCACAAAAACAGCTGACAAAAACCAGACAAGAACCTTCCTACTTCCGCAAAAAATGATTGATATAGTACTCCAGAGGAGAAAGCAGCAATTCTACTCTACTGCTAAGCATTGTAAGAGCGAAAAAAGATTGGTGTATCAGTTTTAACCATATTTTCCAAAATTTTCTTCTTACTTTGTTTTTCCAACGCACTTTTCGTATCAATTATCTTATAGCATTAACGCATTTTGCTTATTTTCATTATTCGTGCATTCTTTTATATCTGCATGAAGTACAGCTATATATTAACGCACGGTATTTATTCCCGTTTCCTATGCGCTAGTATACATGCGTGAATAGCTCGGCACATTGCTTTGCGATATGTGGAAAACGGACTAGTTCGATGCTTCCTTGCGCTAAATATTCCAGATTCATGCGTGAATAATGATCGTTAAAAGTAAGAAGCGCATGCGTTAAACTGCGGTATTTTTGAAGCGCAAAAGTTGGTCGCCTCATTCCCGTATGCATCATTTGCGTTAATTCACCCTCCAGAGAAGAAATCATTCTCGCATATTGACGCAACGCAGAATATTCCGCACCATCCTCAAGAGCATTGCGCGAGAATCGAGATGAGAGCTTGGCATCCTCAAAAAGGATAATGGTAGGAAACTTTAAGAGTGATCGTTTATGAACAATGTATGTTGCTGTTGGAATCATCCATATTCCACTGCGCAACTTATGGGCCCCAAAGTAGGAGAGATGAGTGGCTACAGCATTATAGGATTTATCGGTGAGCTTATCTCCCGTATAGATAATAAGTGTATAGGAGCGAGCCTCTGTACGCGTTGAAAAGAACGCTGAAAACTCACTTGCTACGAGTTCTTTCCCTTTTGCAGATAGAGAAAAAGATAATCCTTTTGATTGCTCATAGAGTTGTATCCATCCAAGCGCTTCAAATTCCCCTATCATTCCCCGAATAGTGCTGGGAGCTGACGAAAGAAGCTGATACAGGATTGGATAGGTAAGCAAAATATCGTCTTTTCGACGATGTGACAAATTTGACGCAAGAGCAAGAGTCAGTAAAAGCTCCTTTTTTGTTTTTTTCATCATTGCCCCTTTAGTTCGATAAACACAGCGATAAAAAAACCGATTCTGTGAAATACAAATGCTTGTTTTTCAATTCGTGTGAACAAAGAATTTAAAATGTGGATTGTTCTCAAGCAAATTGTAATGTTGTATTGTTATACCTAATTTTTAATACGAACGCAACATTCAACATAGTTTTCTCGGTTGTGTACAAAATAAGATTTTTCTCAATAAAAAAATGCAGATGATGCATATTGATATGTTATGTCTATTGTGAAAACTGTGATGATCGAAGTTGAACACAGATAAATGTGGAAAACTATTCGTGGGAAAAATAAAAGAAGTATTAACTGGAAATTCCAAGGAAAACTTGGACCGTATTTTCAACTGCACGCAAAATCGCATTGTCAACAAAAATTTCCTGTTTTAAACCATCAGGCGTTTCAATCACTACCTTTTGATTGATAAGTGAGATGAAGTTGCTGTGAAGCGGTAGGATGTCAAAAACGCCTTTATCATTGTAGGAAGTTATAGATTTCACTTCCCCATCAAAAAGCGTCTTATCACGGCTTTTAACGATCAGCTTTAACGGTGGGATTTGCATAGCGTCTTATTCATGTTGCAATTCAGAAACATCACCGATGAATAAAAAGTTTTCATCGGGAACTGCATCGTGTTTTCCATCAATGATTTCTTTCACTGATTGAATGGTTTTGGCAACCGGAACAAACACACCCTTCTTTCCTTTTTGTCCTTCGGCAGTGAAGAAGCGTTGGGTCATGAAGTTACGAAGTTTTTTGGCGCGTCTGTATGTGCGTTGATCATCAGCAGAGAGTTCGTTCTCTCCCACTAATGACACAATTCGTTCCAGCGAGTCTGCGGATTTGAGCAGCGTTCTGGCTTTTAAGACCACTTCATAGTGCGCTTGTCCCACAACTTTTGGTTCCAGAGCTGAAGAAGTGGATGCAAGGATGTCAACGGCTGGGAGGATTCCTTCCTGATAGACTCTTCGCGAGAGAACAACGGTTGTATCAAGATATGGGAAGATCGCTTGCACACCGTGATCGAGAAGGTCGTCAGCCGGAACATAGATGGCTTCGACACAACTGACAATACCGGTGTCGGTAGAAACGAGACGTTCTTGAAACTCAGCCATTTCTGATTCAAGTGTGGCTTGATAGCCATCCTCTGAAGGAATTGTATTTGTCAGGGTTGAGAGTTCATTCCCCGCCTGGGCAAAACGGAAGGCGTTATCGATAAAAAACAGGACATCACGTTTCAGTTGGTCACGATAGTATTCTGCCAGAGTCACACCTACATACCCAGAAAGGAAACGGATTGCCGGGTTCTCTCCCATTTGTCCAAATACCAAGGATGACTGTCCAAACACGCCGGTTTTGTTGAGTGAGTGATACAGATCCAATCCTTCACGAGAACGCTCTCCCACACCTGCAAAGACGGAAACGAAATTACTTTCTTTGCCGACGATGTTGTGCAGAACTTCTGTTAACAACATTGTCTTGCCAACCCCTGCACCTCCGAACAATCCCATTTTCCCTCCCTTGATTAAGGGAGCAAACAAATCAATCACTTTGATTCCGGTTTCCACGAGTTCTTGTTTGGTCGAGATCTTGGTGACATTTTGACGCACATGGACTGGCCAGTGCTCTTCCACTTGGATGTCTCCAAGATTGTCGGCAGGGTTGCCAAAGACATCAATCACCCGACCCAACATTTGTGGACCAACTGGAACTTGAAGTGGCGTGCCTTTGGAAATGACTTTGGCACCTCGATACAGTTTGTCGGTTTGGGAAAGAACGAGACAATAGAACGTGTTTTCACTACTGGAGGCATACACTTCCATTAAAGCCTTGGCTTCATCATCGGTTTCTAACAAATCGTGCAGGCATGGTTTTTCATCCAAAAACTGCGCTTCTACAACTTGTCCTCGTGCCGATACGAT
>CAZNKS010000084.1:0-3090 GCA_964574065.1 uncultured Pseudomonadales bacterium
GGGACACTTCTCTTCACCAAGTTTCTCCACTGGAATTTGAGCTCTATCAGCAGTTTCTGAGACTTTTTGGACATCTTTTTCAAATGGCCCAAAGAAGGTCTTAATGGTTTTGATCCATTCCTTTTCTCCACGAGCAATGGCGTCCAAATCATCTTCCATATTCGCGGTGAACTGGAAATCAAGTTCTTGTGGGAAGTTTTTGACCAAGAAGTCGTTGACTGTACAGCCAATTGCTGTGGGTTTAAAGGCTTTGGCTTCACGTTCCACATATCCACGGGCTTCAATCACAGAAATAATGGAAGCATAGGTACTCGGTCTCCCGATACCAAGTTTTTCTAAAGTTTTGACCAATGAGGCATCGTTATATCGTGCTGGTGGTTGAGTGAATTTTTGCAGAGCCTGGAGATCTTTATAGGAAAGCTGTTGTCCCACTTCCAGTTTCGGCAAAATTGTGTCATCACTTCCTGGAAAGATTTTCATCCAGCCATCAAACGTGAGGACACTGCCATTGGCTTTGAGGGTATACACCGCTTGTTCTTTGGTTGCATCAACCAATACTGCGGTTTGATTGTATTGAGCTTCTGCCATTTGGGTGGCAATGAACCTGCGCCAAATCAAATCATAGAGTCGAACGTGCGATTCATCAAACGTCCCACCAGCCTCAACTTGTCGTCTACCACTCTCGGTGGGACGAATGGCTTCGTGGGCCTCTTGAGCATTTTTGCTTTTGGTTGCAAAGGTACGCATCTTCTCGGACAAATAGTTTTGTCCGAAGGTGGCAGCGATATAGTCGCGGGCGCTATTGACGGCAGACAGTGAGAGATTTACTGAGTCGGTACGGTGATACGTGATCACACCATGTTCATACAGGTCCTGTGCCAGCTTCATGGTGCGCTTGCTCGTAAACCCTAGCTTGTTCGCAGCTGCTTGCTGCAAAGTACTGGTGGTAAAAGGAGCATACGGAGCGCGACTCTTTTTCGTTTCGTTGATCGCTGCAACGTTGTAGGAAGCTGTTTTCAAGTCCGCTACGATCGGGTCAGCCTCTTCCTTGGTATGAGGGATGAATTCTTTCCCATTTTTTTTCCAGAGTTGAACTGTCAGAATGTCATTCTGAGCAGTCTGCGAAGAATCCCCGTAAGATCCTTCGACTTCGCTCAGGATTACAGTCGATACATCGACTGTAATTTCCCAGTATTCTTCCGGCACAAAGGCTTCTCGTTCTCGTTCACGATCAACGATCAGACGAAGTGCTGCAGATTGCACACGTCCGGCAGACAGACCGCGCCGAACTTTTTTCCAGAGCACAGGAGAGAGATAGTATCCGACCAAACGATCGAGCACACGTCGTGCCTGCTGGGCATCGACCAAATCCATGTTTAACTTCCCAGGATTTTCAATCGCATGCACGATAGCTTCTTTGGTAATTTCATGGAACGTGGCGCGTGCAAATTTGTCTTGTAAGCCATCTTTTTCTTTTTTGCTTCTGGCTGCATCTTCAATGATGGACTGCAAATGCCAAGAGATTGCCTCCCCTTCTCGGTCAGGGTCTGTTGCCAGATAGATTTTATCTGCCTCTTTGGCAAGTTTTTTTAACTTGGTGATGACGGTTGTTTTCCCTTCACCTTTGACGTATTCAGGCGCAAAATCATGTGCAATATCAATGCCAAGCTTGCTCTTGGGTAGATCCCGAATATGCCCCATTGAAGCTTCAATGGCAAAATCGGCACCCAAATATTTTTTGAGTGTTCTGGCTTTGGTTGGTGACTCAACGATAACTAAATGCATACAAGTTAGGGTATAGCGTTTGGGCAATACGGTCTAGGGGCACGAAAAAAGTATCATACCACACGCATGATTTCCCATCGCTTCGTGGCTTCATATCCAAGACTACAAATCAATGTGAAGCTCCTCAAGAACATCAGTTGCACTGGTTACGAGTTTGGCACCATTATTGACCAGATCTTTGGTTCCTTCGGAGAAAATAGACGTGATGGGTCCCGGAACAGCAAAGACGTCTCGTCCCTGATCGACGGCAAGATTAGCCGTGATCTTGGTCCCACTCTTGCTTGCAGCTTCGGTCACTACAACTCCCACTGACATCCCAGAAACAATACGGTTTCGTCTGGGGAAGTTTTTGGCGTCTGGTTGTTCCCACGGTGGATACTCTGTTACCAAACAACTTCCAGCTTGCAACACGTGTTTGGCAAGTTGCGTGTGCTCGCGAGGATAGAATGGCACACCAAATCCATATCCTAATACTGCGATGGTTACCCCACCAGCATCGATGGCTGCTGTATGTGCAACGGCATCAACTCCATACATAAAGCCAGACACAATACAGCATCCTGCTTGCACTAACTGGGTAGTTATCTCTTTCGTCACTTGGGTTCCGTAGGAGGTGATTTTTCGGGTCCCCACGACTGCAATTCGCGGGATACTTTGATGTGGAAGAGTTCCTTGCACATATAAAACAATGGGTGGATCGGGAATTTGGGAAAGAAGTTTTGGATAGGTAGGATCGAAAAGAGAAAGGACCTGAGTATTCGTTTGGGTACAAAACGTTGCAATCGTTTCAATCGGATGTGTACGTTGATGCGATACGATCGCAGCTGCAAGACGATCAGGAATTCCACGACGAATCAGTGTGGCGTGTGAAATGGAAAGAAGCTTTGTTAGATCAGGAAAAAGTTCAAACAACAGAGCGAAGCGTTTGGGACCAATTCCTGGAATGGAAGCAACCCATGCGTGCAAAAGTTGAGGAGGCATACATGTATCGTATCAGTTTTTGTGTATACTACTGTCATATGAGAACTCTTCTTCTCTCTTTTTCTCTGATTGGAATTTCACTTCTTTTAGGAGCGTGCAGTCGATTACCAGGAAGCACTCCAACTCCCACACCAGAGGCAAACTTTGAGATTCAAAAGGATAGTAAACTTGCAGAACAAAATGAAACACCTGTTCCTCAAAATGAAGGCGCCCAAGAAGGATCAGAAAAAGGTGGCATCGCAGCAGCCAGACAAGTTGATTTTGTATCGGAAGCTACTGCGCAAAGTTTTGCTTTGAATGGACCAACAGTGTATTTCTTTAAGG
>CAZNKS010000085.1:0-2912 GCA_964574065.1 uncultured Pseudomonadales bacterium
TGTTGTGAGGCAAGCTTTTGCCACAACAACTTTTTTCGTTCTTCTTTTATATTTTCACTTGCCTGATCCATTGCCAAGATACGCGAAGCAAACTTAGCTAGTTGGGATTCGCGAACCGTCTGTTCAAACAAGGAGGCGAACATCTCAGTTTCAAAGAACATGAGAATTTTTTCAAGTGACGGTTCAAACAAATACTTCTTTCGTTCCTTGCCCTTGCCCAGATCCTGCAAATTCACTTGGGAAGAAATTACTTGCATGTCAGGATGTTGGATCAACACATTTTGGAACCGTCCATAATAGAGATGAATCTCTTTGTATTTGACGATGTGTTTAATAATTTTACTGGCTGCCTCTTGCGTGAATCCATGATCTGGAAGATCAAAGTACGTAAAGGGAGACTCCGGTTCCAAACTTTCAAAGTACGCCTGCCCTTGTCTACCCACAATGGTTACTTCACTCTCAGAACTTCGTACTTCTTCGATAAAGGCGTTAAAAGTTTTTCTGACAATATCTCCATACAATCCACTGTTCGCAGAGAGTAGCACTGCAACTGATTTTCCGTTGTGCGAAAGAAAGGTAATCTCTTCTTTCCCTTTCATTTTTTTCTTGGCAATCAGCGCATTAAATTCTTCCACGTATGAGACTCGCACGTCTTCAAAAACGTCCTTCAACTGGGTTAAGAACTCACGGGTGGACAACACACCCGCACGTGTGTTTTTCATGCGTAGTGAGGCAATCTCTCCGTACGCACGCGTAACAGTTTCTAGCACTTCAAGTTCGCTGATCAGTGTTTGTATGTGCTTGCTACTTTGCATATATCCAACTTTATAGTCTGTGAACTGAAAGCTGAAAACTGTTCACTGTAAACTAATAACTGTAGCCTCTCCTCTGTAGCCTCTCCTCTGTAGCCTGTTTACTCTGACAACCATTAACTGTTAACCGTGTTCTCTGTAATCTGTCGTCTGTCGCCTCTTGTCTTACTTGTCTCCCTCCTCTTGTTCGTACCGCACGCTCATTGCATCGATACTTGCTTTGGCTTTGGTAACGATATCGGTAAAGGTAGTCGCTTGTGCAATCATCGTATCGACTTGAGTTTTAAAGTTGTTATCGGTTGTGTATCTGTTCATGATTTGACGCATGATGCGTTTCATCTTCTCATGCTCGATATCCGCCCACAGACCTCCCCACAGAAGAGCGAGAATGTAGATATTGGTGGTAATTGGAAAGATCTCATCCGAGAGCTGCTGGAAAAACACATAGATACGATCACCAAGAGAAATCGTATCGCGCACCGACTGACTCACTTCCGCTCCGAAATGCGTGTATTGTTTCATCTTTTCGTGCTGGACTAGAAAACTTTGTAGGGTGCGTGAAACGTCACGAATAATTGGGGTTTGGGCTTCTAATCCCACACGAGTGACCGACAAAAATGGATTGACTGCTGGACGTCGTCCTGCATCAAACAGCTGCGTATCAAAGAACAAGTGTCCGTCAGTCATCGACATGATGTTGGTAGTGATATATGCAGCCAAATCTCCCATCACTGACTGCACGACTGGAAGAACCGTAATCGAGACACTGCCATTGTTCGTCACGAAGTTCCCTCCCCGTTCCATGACACGGGCATGGGTGTAAAAAATATCGCCTGGATATGAACCTCTTCCAGGGAAACGACGCGCTATTAACGTGATTTCGCGGTACACTGCGGCGTGTGCGGACAAATCATCCATAATGACCAGTGAGTCCTTCCCTTGATCACGAAAGTACTCGGCAATCGTCATCGCGGTATAGGGAGTCAAATAAATTAGACCTGAGGGTTCCGATGAAGAGGTAGCTACTATGATGACATTTTTTTCGATATGGTTGGTGACCACGAATTGCTCAAGCTGCCTGATTTCAATCGCACGTTTTCCAATCGCAGCGTACACACAGATAAGCCCTGCTCTTGCCTGATTGAGTAGTGTTTGAAATAAAAATGTTGTTTTTCCAGATTTCCGATCTCCGATAATTAACTGACGTTGTCCTTTTGCCAGTGGGATAATTATGTCAACGATACCCACACCAGTTTCGAGCGGTTTATCGATTGGGGCACGCGCCATGATTCCCTGTGGACGGATGTCGATCGAACGAGTTTCTTTGACTGTAATGGGAGCTGCAAGCCCTTCAATTTTTCCCAATGGGTCAATTGTTTTACCGAGTAATTCTTCTGATACTCCAATGGATATGCGCTCATTGGTTCGCACCACTCGTGTGCCTACACGAAGATTTGCTGGTTCAAATACAATGACTTCAATAAAATCAGACTGCAAACTAATAACTTGTCCAAGCACTCCTGATTCAAACACGACGAGTTCGAATAACCGTACATTTGGAAGTCCAGTAATTGTAACCAATCCATGGAGTAGCTTCTGGATGTAGCCTATTTCTTCTGTTGACTGGAGGTAGTGCTCAAATTTCTTCATGCGTGTAATCTGCTATCAAGTACGTCTCTTGCCTTCGAGGCGATAAATGCTCGCAGCTTGGTTGCAATGGTGTAGTCTTTATACACACCGTTGACTGAGATTTCGGCTCCGCCAACAATGCGTTCCATCACTGAAATCTCTATTAAATAAAAGGTTTTCTTATCCTCTTTCTCAAGTTTTTGTGAGATGTGCTCAAGTTGGACACGGGTTGGAGAGAACGCCAAACTCAAACGAATCACCGGTAGTCCATTCACTTCATTTTTCAGATCTTTCAGAAACAGATATGGATCTTTATCCTTCCAAAGCTCTGGCAAAATTGCAGCCACATCACTGCGCACTTTGCTTGCAAGGATGTCTTCGAGTGCATCTTTCTTGGTGAGGAACTTGGCCTGTACAATAGCATCGAGCTCAGAGAGAAGTGTGACTCGATCATCGGTCGTAACTAGAAAT
>CAZNKS010000086.1:0-2820 GCA_964574065.1 uncultured Pseudomonadales bacterium
GTTCCTATAATGGTAAGATTCATATGAAAGGAATATAACAATATATCTATTTCCTTGAAAGTACTCAAATATTCTGCACAAGAAAGAAAAATATGGACTCTCACATGGACACAATGAATAATGAGGAATTTCAAGCAATTCGGGATGAAATTATTGTGGGAACTCGGACTGGAATTCCTGTCGAAATTCAGTCACTAGAGACTGGTTTTCAGCCTCCCTCAATGGGAGAAATTGATCAAGCGCAGAATTTTGAGGAGAATCCACACATAGAGCAAATAGCTCAGCTCATGTATAACTTCTTAGAAGTTCCCATTGTCGAAGATCATTTTGATACGGATGATAAAAAGAGAGATGCTTGGGAAGCAAAGGTGTATACAGAATATGGTCAAATTGGAACTGATATTATTCAAAATAATATTTTACGAGTAAATAAATTAATTGATGCTGTCTCTTCAGTAGTTTTTTTGGGTGATCTGGTTCCGGAAATCAAAAGTGTTGTTGATAAGTTAAATGAGGAAGTAAAGGATAACAGAAAATATAAACCACTCTCAAGAGAACAAAAAATTGCTGCTGTCAAACAGGCGAAACTTGTAGTTATTGCATCTCTTTATAAACTCTCAAAAAAGCCTCTCCCAAGTGGAATCATGGCAGAAATTGAAGCTTACTACGCTTAGAAAATAATCGTTCTTATCGGTCGTCATTTGATAAATCAATTATGGATAGAGAAACACAACAATTTTCATATAATATCGAAACGACCGATGGCTCTGAACAAAATCGTCAGAGAGCTCAAGAATTTCTTCGAAAAGAAGTCGATAGTATCATGAATATTCTTAGAACAAACCCGCCTACTAATGAGGATGAATATAACAAGTTAATTGAATATGCAACTATAGCCGGACAAGGCTTAAAAGTGATTGACACTATTTTAGAAGAAGGTGATGAAAAGAAAAGTACAATCTTCTTTGCAGTTGAAAATAATCAAGTTATTGGAGTTGCAATTGCACCTGTTGACAAGAAAATGAGATTAATAGATTCCTTTGTTTGTGTTCAATACAACAGGCTTCGCCAAGGAATTGCTTCGGCATTAGTACAAGCTGGCTTTTCAACGGCACTTCAAAAAGGTGTAGATGAAATTAGTGTGAGTGTCTGGGAAGGTTCAAAAACTATGCTTGAAAAAATGGGGTATGAGTTAATTCCTACAGATTCAGATAATTATTTTCGGATACAACTTAAACGTGAATAAAATATGAAAATTTCAATTCTCACTCTATTCCCTCCCATGTTTTCTGGACCATTCTCAGAAAGCATACTAAAACGTGCTCAAGAAGCAGGCATTGCGACTATTGATTTGGTGAATATCCGAGATTTCACTGAGGACAAGCATCACACCACAGATCAACCGCCATATGGAGGAGGACCTGGTATGGTGATGATGATTGAACCCATTGATAAGGCTCTGCAAAGTATTAAAAAGGATGGAGAAATAAGTCGAGTAGTTTTGCTCTCTGCAAAAGGAAAGCCATATACACAGTCCAAAGCACATGAGTATGCACAGCTTGATCACCTTATTTTAATTTGCGGACACTATGAAGGTGTTGATGAGCGAGTCGCAGAAAATTTAGTTGATGAAGAAATCCGAATTGGGGATTATGTGTTAACGGGCGGTGAACTACCTGCCATGATCATCACAGACAGCGTAATTCGTTTGCTTCCGGGTGCTCTAGGAGATGAAACTAGCACAGTAGACGAATCACACAGTCAGGAAGGCTATTTAGAATACCCACAATACACCAGACCAGCAGAATATAATGGATGGAAGGTTCCAGAAGTTTTGCTCGGTGGCAATCATGCAGAAATTGCTTCTTGGAGAAAAGAACAAAGTTCACGCTCAGAATAAGTTAGATACGCTTTTTGAGTTTCAACCACATCCCACAGATTCCAATCAAGTCAAAACCGACATCAGCTGCTTTTGATGTTCTTCCCGGAACAAACCGTTGATGGATTTCATCACTGATCGCATAGAGAAGCGCAAAAAGGAGAGCTGCTTTGTACGCTGGCTTTTCCTTTGATGAAAATGCATTAAAAGCACAATAGTACAGAATCGCGTACACACTCATATGTGCAGTTTTTTTGAACGCGTAATCCATCCACCCAACTGGTGGACCTGGAAGCTGTGACTGAGCAGATAAGTAAAATATCAAACCACACCATGCAAGAGTGGCAATCCACCAAAAAGATTTTTGCTGTAATACCCAAGGGATAGTCTTCATATCACTTTTTTGTGAATGGGAGTTTAAATGGCGGCTTCCCGTGTTTTTTGGTGTATGCTTCATATCCAAAATATCCTGCCACTCCACCCATGAGAACAGTTCCTGACCCTATTGCAGCAACTGCAGGTAGGAGTGAAGCCGTACTTCTTTTGGCACTGGCAGAAGCAACTGGGGTTGTCTCTATAGCTGTTTCTTCTGTTGTTTGTAGACCAAGTACGTCCGTGTCAGAAGAAAATTCAGAACTCTCACTAGCTTCTGGAGAAGGTGATGGAGTTTGACTACTGTTTGCAGTGCCTTTCGTAATCGAAGTCGTCTCGCTCCACCCTGATCCCACTTTTGCTAAACTTGTTCCGGTTGTACAGAGTTCGTATTCTTTCTTCTCTACAACCTTCCCCGCACCATCAATTAATGACACGACATCACCATCATTTGTAAGCATGCCGCGAGAATACTTGGTAACTTCAATTGCTACGTACTTTTTTGAGGCAATGGTTTGAGTACTTATGGGTTGCTCATTGTTATCATCATCGGTGATTTTCCATCCTGT
>CAZNKS010000087.1:0-2801 GCA_964574065.1 uncultured Pseudomonadales bacterium
GAAGCTACTGCGCAAAGTTTTGCTTTGAATGGACCAACAGTGTATTTCTTTAAGGCTGATTGGTGTCCAACCTGCAAGCAAGCCCAAGCTGACTTGGATAAAAATATCAGCAATCTCCCAGCTGGCACAACTATAGTGACAGCCAATTACGACAAAGAAACAGCGTTAAAGAAAAAATACAACATCACCTACCAACATACCTTTGTTCAAATTGATACGAATGGAAATGAAGTTGCAAAGTGGCAAGGTGGTGGCGTAGAGGCAATCGCCTCCAATATTAAATAATGCGTCAAGAGCTGCACACTGGTGAATAAACAGACGGTCTTACCTATCCCTTACAACGTTCTTGTGGCCTTTGAGCACAAAACTCACTACGCTTGAGAAAAGAAAAACTATGGCATGGGCAGAATATAGGAATGTAGATCCTAAAGACCAGATGGAAGCAGCCCAAGAGTTGCGTACAGACTTACGAAAGCGTTTGGCTGATCCGGTTTTCTACGAGTTGATAAAAAGGGAGATTGAAAGCGGAATGATCACCCCCGACACCACGTTTGCTGCGGCACATATATTTCAGCTGTCGAACATGCAGGGAATAGCCGGAGCCTATAGAGACGGGATTCGCAAGGAAGCGGAAGGTGACATCCTCTACCATCATCTCTTAGAAACTAGGTATGACATAGAAGACTATGCAAGAGATCTTACCTCATACCATATATATGTCATTATCATTCAGACATTTGGTGAGGTTACTTCGTACATGAAATGGAAAAATAGACCAGAGTTCGTGCAATAGAAACAACAGGAGTCTATTCTTTCTTTTTTGATAGGACAAGCAAGACGGAGTTTCCAATAAAAAGTCGCTTTTCCTTCGATGTGGAAAAGAATTGACGAATCAAATATCTATCTTCATCAGAAAACTGTAGTTTTGTCCAAGCCATCAGAGTCGCCATAACTTCTTTTGCTTGTTCTTTATGAGAGAGAGTTTTTGCTACTGCTGTCGCAATCAATGCGAACACTTCGTCAAGACATCCGTCTAGTAATGCTGCTTCTAACTCAGTTCGTTGAGTGGCTTGAGAAAAATAGCCATCCAACACATCATCATGAAGTGCTAAAAAGGCCTTGACCTTAGCATGTTCTTTGCTTTCTTCTGACTTTACATCCTCTCCTTCGAGACTTTCTCGTCGTGGTACGTATTGTTCCTGTAGCCACACCAAGTAACTTAACCCTGACGCTATTCCTAATGGTCGACTTAATTTCATTGAAACTTCAAGTCCTTCCTCTTCGAACAACCTAATCCATTCTTCTATCGTCATTTTGCTTTCATGAGAAGATTTTCGTAACATTTCAATTTTGGGAAGGTTAAGAGTATCTAACTTGTACATGGATGGGACGATGATAATGGCATGCCCTTTTTCCGTAAGAACCCGTGCTACTTCCCTACTTCCTCTGTGAGGATCAGGAACATGCTCTATGACATCGGCACAAACCACAAGTTCTTGTGAGCTAGATGCAAACGGCAAATTCAATAAGCTTCCCACTACCCCATGTGCGTCCTCATACGTCCTTTCTCTTGGGACACCCAAACTGCGGGCAAACGCAGGCTGAAAATAGGATGGAGAAAGATCTACACCTGTATAAGAAATAGCACATTCTTCAAGTTGAGTGCGTAATGACCCTTCTGTTTTGATTAGACCACTTACGTTTCCACCGATATCCGTTACGTTGTTGACTCCCAGCTCTGCTGCTATAGCTGCGATTCGTTGATTTTTGTACACAGTATAGGGAGAGAATAATGTCCGCTCGATATACTTTCGTGCATAAGTTTGATCATAATGAGATGTAGCATCGCCCATATATATCCTTATTTCCCACTGAATGCGTATAACTGTATCAAAAAAAAGAAAAGGTTATAAACTGATTTTGATAGCCATAATGTTACAATGACTACCATCTCCTTCACCAGTAGGATACAAAAAACCTGAACAAGTGACAATCCTACTGGACTATTATGAACCTTGTTGAAACGATGAAACAATGAAGAAATTCTTTCTTTTTCTAACATTCTTTTTTTCCCTTTTCTTTACAAAAGTAACTGTTTTTGCTTCTGAGAGTACCCCTGCCATCGTCCTCAACTTTGCCTCAATGAATGAGTTTGACTGGGCTGCACCAGAGGAAAAGTGGCAAGCTGAGGTCAAACCAAAAGTCGTCTCCCAGATCCGGCAGATGAGAAATACACTCACAACGAACAGCCCAACGCCCAATGTCCCCATTCTTGCCTGGAGCACCCTCATGGAATATATGAATTTCCCCATGGACACTCCTTCGCCGGACTCTCCCTACGTAGTAAAGATGCGCCGAATCTTGCAAATTGCCGAGGAGGAAAACTTTCCGGTGTTTGTCCCCTTAAATGGCTTTCAGTGGTGGGATGAGCTGCCCGAGCTATACAACTGGTGGGACTCTGATGGAACCAAGACGGACCCGGCTTTTTTCGCCAGACAAGACAATCCAGAGGACTTCAAACGTCGCTTTATTGCTGGCTACAATCCCGACAATATCCACAATGTCGAGTGGCAAACGCCTACGACTCCTATGCGACTTAACTACCGCAATTGGGGTGGAGGAGGGTTTCGTCTGGCTCCTCCTCCAAACCTTGTGGATCATGATCGCACGCAACGCACATATAGAAGTGTGCAGCGTGAGCGACTGCAAGCAATCGTACAAGTAATTGCAGAGACTTGGGACAAGTGGAAGCAGCAAGGAAAAGAACATTTGTTTGTTGGTCTCTCTATTGGGACGGAAGT
>CAZNKS010000088.1:0-2535 GCA_964574065.1 uncultured Pseudomonadales bacterium
TAAAGGTTATCTTCCCTTTGGTTTCATGCACTGTCCGTTTGGCATCAGAAATCCCTTTCCCAACCGCAATTGCTTCTCCACTTGTACAGGCTTTGGGATCATCTTTGGCTATAATCTCATCTGAGATTCCAGTCGAGGTGTATCGATAGTGGTGATAATCCAAATTTGTAAATTCATCTGGCTCCATGACTGGATTGGGACGCATATAGTTGCGGGTTGAAAGGAATGCTAATGCACATAAAGGGATTGCGATGAGCAGAGCCACTGTTCTTTGGCGAATGGTTGCAATCGCAAGACTTGTACTAACGCTCCCTAAGAAAACTAATATCCCTATCCATCGCCAAGGAAACTGCACAATCCCAAGCATCGGAATTGCCTTCCATACAAAGAGGGCGTGCACAGTAATAAGCCACATAAGGCCAGTGAATAAGATTACAAGAACTGTGATCACGTTTGCTTTCTCCCTTTGAAATTTTCGCAAGGATGGGAGAAAAAGAAGCGAAAGAAACACTCCTCCAATAACACTGATTCCCACAGAAAGTGAAATTCCAGAAGGACCTGTCGTAGGGTTTGGGGCTGCCGAATAGACATATCCCCATGGCGAATAGAGCAACTGTTTAATAGTAACAAGATTCCCTTCAATCGTTGGTTTTTGCAACACTAGTCGCGTGTATGGTTGCTCTATGATTGCGGGTATCCAAAAGAAAGCCACTGTTAGGATACTTACTGCACCAAGCAAAAGTGCCGGTAGAAGTCTTTTTTGCTTGAGAATCCAGTACACTGTGTACAAACCAACAAAAGGAATTCCCATCAAGAAGACTAAGTTGTGTGAGAGTGAAAATGCTGCTATTGAAAGGACTGCAAATAGGAGGCGTGCTGCCGTTGGTTTTCGAAAATAGAGATTGAAACTTAAGAACACCAAGGGTAGAAGCGCAAACCCAAGGCTTTCAATGCTTCCCCGTACATACACATTCAAAAATCTATAGGGAGCAAAAAGATAGAGCACTGCTCCAGCAAAACTTGCAACTGTATTTTTCGTCTCAAGTTTCATCCACAGGAAAAAGAAAAGTGCTGAGAGCACGAACGTGATGGCATACATCGACGTGGCAAGATCTGGGACACTCCCTACTCCAAGACTGGCAAGTCCTCCGACTATCCAGTGCCACAATGGGTAGAAAAATGTAAACACAGGCACACCACAAAATTGATTGAGTGTTCCAGACCAACGGAGAGGAAACACTCCTTCTTCAAAGGATCTATATGCGACGTGGGAACGGATTAACATCAGTTCGCCGTCATGCGATCCAAAAAAAACCGCGCTTTTTGTGTGACGAGCTGCAAACAAAGAAAGAACCAAAAGTATACCTATACTTATGACAACGCTTCGAGAAAAGAATGTCCTCATATCAATTATTTTACAAAAGTGATTTCAAATAACTCTTTGTTTTCACTTGCTTTTTCATCCTCAGGAACAAGAATGAATATCGTGTCCGAAAGCTTTCGAATGTACATCGTTTTCTTCTCGTAGACGATCGGTTGCCAGGTTTGATCAAGTTCATCCCAATCATCATCGAATTGTTTTAGGAATTCTTTTCGTCCTACATTCTGCACTTCATGATCAAAGGCATAGAGTCTTCCTGTCAGTTTTCGATCGGAAAACACTACAAACTTTTCAGAGGCAGTTTCTAACTCGCTAGCTGGATATATGTCCTTATATACATCCAGTCTCTGTGGAAATGAGAGTACTAGATTTTTTCGCAAAATATACTTTTTGGTATCGTCAGTTCGTGGGTCTACCCATATTCCCTGCGTGCCGTATATATGGGTTGCAGGAGCTTCATCAGGATTGTATGGAAATATTGAATGAATAGTTCGTGCCGACTTCGTTGCAAGCGGAACATCTGAAAGTAAGTATTGAAGGCCCACTCGCTCAATGTCGACGATGTCATACACAACTGCAATAGTCTGGTCATGATTAAATGCAGTTCGAATATATTCCTCGGCTTGTAACTGATTCTCTATCGTCAATCCGCTGTGTGATTTTAATTCACACTTTAGGTCAAAAAAGGACATTATAAAGAAACCGACAAGCAAGGCAACAATAGAATGCTTCCCAAGTCGCAACGTTTCGATCACTTCTCCAAAGATCCATAAAATTGCTGGAAATTGCAGCATGAAGTAGTACTCAGGCTTGGCTCCAGTATAGAAGAATAAGAACAGACTAATCATTCCAATCCATAGAAGTGGGAAAAACAAGGATACTTGCCTTCGTTTGAGAATCGCCATAAACCCACTTATACAAATAACAGCAACACCGATCGCCACCGCTTCATAGAAGGGAGCATGCGGGAGAATGAATTTGCCTGCATTCTCAATACTGACACCTGCGTCTCTTAGGAATCGCTGCGCAAGCATGAGGAGATCGAATCCTCCTTCCTTTTGCGCAGCAAGTAAGGTGATGACTCCTCTCGTGTTCAACCAATCGTGTTTGAGATCAAAGACGAGTGTGGGAAGAAGAGTGGCTGCAAAACCTAG
>CAZNKS010000089.1:0-757 GCA_964574065.1 uncultured Pseudomonadales bacterium
TGAAACTTAGGAATTTCTGTGATCGGTGTGATTACCTGTTTTGCGTGCAGACGTAACCATTTCATCCATTTGGTCCAAAACGCATTCCAAGTTACGTTATTGTACATTGGCCTGTGTTCCAGCTGATACGGAACGTCAATCGATGATCCTCGTATCCGCCAATCAGGATGCAAGATTGCTAAGAATCGCAATGACTTCTTTTTAACAACTCCAATTCTATGTGGCCATTTTTTCGTGTAGTATTCTTTTCCATTCCAAAACCTCCAGAGGAACATATATCCATCTGCTTTTCCACTGTCCACAAGTTTTCGTAAATTATCATGCAATGGCTTGGAAAGATATTCATCCGCATCCAAAATTAATATCCAGTTCCCGGTAGCTTTCTGAAATGAAGTAACCCGATGAGGCTCAGGATATCCATATCCTTTACCTGTAAATACTTTAGAAGTATATTTCCGGGCGATTTTGAGTGTGTTATCCTCGCATTTCCCGTCATGAATCACTATGATTTCATCGACCACATCAGCGATACTTCGCAAACATTTCTCGATTTGATGCGCATCATTGTGGACTACTAAACAGGCGGAAATTTTATTTTTGGTAGAACTCTTTGATCTTTTCACAGACATAAGCGACTTGTTCTTTAGTAATAGTGGCAAACATCGGTAAAGATAGAATATCTTTTGCCGCTTTCTCAGTAATAGGGTAAGATTTTTTCTTTGGTAAAATCTTTAGAAATGCTTTCGTTTTGTGAAGT
>CAZNKS010000089.1:767-2126 GCA_964574065.1 uncultured Pseudomonadales bacterium
GGACTGGGTAATGAATCCCTGTTTCAATACCTTTTTCTTTAAGAAACTGGGCCAGTTTATCCCGTTTTTTTGCATGTATGACATACAGATGATAGACGTGCGAACCATCACTGATGGTAGGTTGTACTGAGACAGAATCAACCTCTGAGAGTCTTTTTTCATACCATGATGCCACTTGAATGCGGTGTGCATTTTGTTTTGCGAGGAGTTGTAACTTTATTTGCAAAAATCCTGCCTGCATCTCAGACGCGCGTAAATTTGATCCTATGATATCGTGAAAATATTTCACTTTTGATCCATGTCCTCGAAAGAGTCGCATGTAGGTATCCAGTGATTTGGAGTTGGTAACGACTGCTCCTGCTTCTCCTAATGCGCCCAGATTTTTCCCAGGGTAAAAACTGTAACAAGCAATATCACCAATGACCTCAGCTTTGTTATTTGTTTTTGCGCCATGGGCTTGACATGCGTCTTCGATAATCGCAATTTTTCTTCCTAGCTTTGAGATGCGCTTCTTTAATTCTCGAACGTCCACACGCTGTCCATATAGATGCACAGGAATGATGGCTACTGTCTTCTTTGTAATGGCTGCTATCGTCTGTTCCAGATCTATAAGTCCTGTAACTGGGTCTACGTCAACCAAAACCGGTTGAAGTCCACAAAGAATTGGAGCTTCTGCAGTAGCAATGAATGTGTTTGCTGGAAGAATCACTTCTCCACCCTGTTGTAGATTTAACGCTTTACAGGCTACAAAGAGAGCGCTTGTCCCATTATTAACAAGAAGTGCATGTTTTGCTCCGCAGAATCGTGCGAATGCAGTCTCGAAATCTTCTGTGTTTTTCCCCGCAACAAAATTGCTTTGGGTCAGTATTTTTTGAAAAGATTGCAACAGCTCTTTCTCTATTGGTTTATGTAATGCATACAAATCGACGAAAGGTACCTTCGAAATTGCCATATTACTTCTCCATTACTTTTGCTGGATTTCCAATGACGACCGACTTAGGTGGGACATCTTTGGTTACCACACTTCCTGCTCCAATCAATGCATACTCACCGATGGTGATCCCCGGAAGGATTGTGACATTACTTCCTATAGCTGCTCCTCGCTTTACAGTAGTCTTCTCTGTCACATAGTCTGCCTCAGTCTTCATATGTCCGTCTTCACGCACTGAACGAGGAAATCGGTCGTTTGTAAACATCACACCATGTCCAATAAAAACATCATCTTCAATAACTACACCAGTGCACAAAAAACTATGACTACTAATTTTACAGTTTATTCCTATTCTCACGTCTTTTTGTATTTCCACAAACGTTCCAATTTTGGTATTGTCACCAATCGTTGCTTCATAAATATTCACT
>CAZNKS010000089.1:2136-2516 GCA_964574065.1 uncultured Pseudomonadales bacterium
CACTGGTTCAAATATCCTTACATTTTCACCAAGCTTCGTATCACGAACCATATGCCTCCTTTTGAAACTTAGCCAAGGCTTTTTGTGTCTTCTCAATAAGCTCAACGACTCTGGCTCCTGCATTAACATCATTTATTGTATTCTTTTTCCCTCGTATCGTCTGGACGAATGTATCTATCATCAAATACAAACTTTCTGTTTGATCGAGCCTTGGGATGATGACGTCCCCACTTCTATAAAATGGTTTGAAAGGTGTTATCTCATCCTTTTTTATTGATACGCCTTTATCATAGATCCTCACCTTCTCTGAGGCTTGCGTATCATCAAATAAGAGCATTGAGGTTTCACCCACAAGCATAATTTGTCGAATCTTTAGAGGA
>CAZNKS010000090.1:0-2462 GCA_964574065.1 uncultured Pseudomonadales bacterium
CATTTGCGGCAAAGATCTTGTCTCTTCTTTTTTATCCCCCGCAAGGGGATTTTTTTTAACCGTTGGAGGGTGTAGGTATGTTTAGATCTGGAGCATACAACCAACCCACCAGAATAGAAGATACGATTATCAGAAAAGATGCACTCTATTTTTCGTATTTTGCCCGCAAAATTATTCCCGGTCTGAGCAAACCTGAAACATTTGAGGAAGCAGAAACACAACTGTTGACCGAGCACATCTTTGATCAGCCTCTCAGCAAAGCTGAACTTTCTGCAAGTGGAGCACTGATCGTTCGATCTTCGATGAATTCCCATAAAGTACAGACGTTACGACAAATGTTACAGATTGATCAGAAGTTTTCTAGTGTCCAACCGTCTGTTGGACGAATTGGCGAGGAAATCGATGAAAAAAACTATAATGCTTTGCCATTTATGGAGCGACAGTCACGTTTCATTGCTGCCGTAAAAGCATATGCAGGAAGACGGTATAAGGGTAAGAATCCAACCGAACGGTATCAAGAAATTCGAGATGATTTTGCTAGACAACAGATTGAAAATCCTGAGATGCAAGTATTTGTGCTGAATGAATTAGGTCCTTTATATCTGTATCGTGCCCAGGATGTCATCACATCGTTTGATATTGGCCAAGGAGAGACAAGACTCCTTAAGCCTGCACCAAATGCGAGTAGAGCTGAGATTATTGAACAGCTACAAAAGGACATGGGAATAACAAAAGAAGGCTCTCCTGAAAGTATTGTGTTGCGTATGTACGGATCTGAAGCATTGTATGAAGCAGTCTTCGATACCGGAGTTGTCCGTGAACGCATGACGCAGTGGCATATTGCACCTCCAAGCGAAGAATTTTTATACTGCATGTTTTATGGGACTGCCAATATAACGAGTACTTCATCACCTAAATTGCAAGAGATGGCAGCTAGATTCAATGCGCTCTATCAGGAATGTCAGCAAAATAAAGAGCTGACCGCGCGTTTGCGGGAATGGCATCCTGACACAGGGTTTGCCAACCCTCACGCTGTTAACGGCGGTTTTATAATTGATTCAATTTTTGTGGAACGGTTGCTACTGCAGAAAGTAAAGATGGATGATGATTCCAAAGAATATTGTCAAGGAGAGCAGGGATACGATGCGGCTGTGAAAAAAGGTGTCGCGATTGTTCGAGGTGAACCCATTGCCTTTAACTATGCATATCGAACTTTATTGGATATTGTTCGACGGAAGTTGAATGGCATTCCCACTCCAGAGAAAAACAAAAACTGGAAGTTTAAAGAAATCGCAAGAGAACTTGCTTCTCATACAAATTCCCATGTGTTTGGAGGGAATTGGTATGACGTTTCTCCAGATATGGGAGAATATGAAATTGATACCCAAGAACTAGGGCTTTTTATATTAGCGCTGCTCAATGTTGAGGAAGGTGTGGTAAACTAGCACACCTATGAATGAAATAGTAATAGAATCTCTAGGAAACAACACGTTTCGAAAAGAAGGCCAAGAATTTTCTGTCGATCCTTCAAAAAAGGAGACCTTAGTTGTCTTCTTGATGATGACAGGTCTTTTTTTTGTTCTTCCCAACTACTTCGAGAGTTTACAACGGCAAGGAATCAAAATCAGTTCTGGTGCCGATCAAATAGCAGTTCAAGCTATTGAAGAGACACGTATACAGGCTCAAGCAGTCACTCATCCATTTGAAGTTTATAACCCAGCCATACGAAGACTGGTAGAACTGATGGCTGCTACTCCAGGAACCTATCGCTTCCCTCAAGGAAACAGGTCTTTTCTCTAAAAAAATAGCATCTGTCTTGTTTTTCTATTTGACTTTGTGTAGTCTTACATACAGGACTCCACAAAAGGGGTCTTTTTTTATTGCTTTCCATCCCTTTTGCAAAAAGGAGTTTCTATGGCAGTTTCCCTTGAAGGCGAACATCCCAGTGATTCTGAAGAAGTGAAAGGGACAGTAACAGGAGATAGTCTTGTTGCACAGTATCTTCTTGTCCAAACTTCTACCACACACACTCCTCATACTGTTGGCGATGCCCTCACAAGGTTCCATGCTGCGCACTCAGAGTCAAAAAGAAGAGTATCCGGTTCTCATGGTGCGGGGCCACGCTAGTTTTCTTGTCTTTTCATGAAAGGCTGGTAGGCTTAGGAACATGGAAGACAGTACACAAAAGGCGTTTTTAATGCAGAAATTTCTTTCCGACGTAAAGATATTTGATGCAGCGCATGGATATCTTTCCGCTCCCTCTTTCATGCTGCGTATGGATCCAGAGGTATTGCGGGCTGCAGCATTCCTCATAGCTAACCATTTTAAAGACGAACAGATTCAGGCCGTCCATGGAATTCCACATAGTGGGGTCTATCTAGCTACGGCAGTTTCTTTGGCTCTTCCGAACAAAACACATCTGCACAGCTCAAGAAAAGATCAGCTTATTCCCTCCACATGGA
>CAZNKS010000091.1:0-1976 GCA_964574065.1 uncultured Pseudomonadales bacterium
TCGCTAACCTAGCAGTTGTTTTCCCATTTATTTTCTTTTCTATGATTGGTGGCATATTCTTGCCCAGAATTATACGCTAGATTAGCGTCTATGTACACGACGGTCAAAGTCAATAATCGACAACCCGCGATTGCCATACCTATCTTTGTGCCTTCCAGCCGGTCGATTTGTTCTGATTTGGTCGAACCAGTCCAAAGGTATCACTCGATTCACAATGATGTTTGTTGCTATTTCTCCACTAATAGGATTCTTCTCTCCCCTCCCTCGATTCGATACAAAAAATGGTATGCCTTGTGCAAGAGCTTCTTCAGCAAGGCGCACACGGGTATTGAGATTTGACTGATATATTTTGTTTACCCTTTCTGGAGAAATTGGTTCAGGAAAATCTACTTCGATGTCCAGGACTGCAATGCGGTTAAGTGTGTTCACGATATGAAGGATAAGTGCATTCGACCACAGTGCATGAAACGGTTCTTGGCTATACATGCTGATCGCTTCCCGTAGGTATCGTTTGTTTGTAGTTGCATCAATTATAGGTGTGTCCCCGTAGGAAGGACGGCCATCTTCGTTTCCTGGCTTGTGGTAGGTAACACCATTATATCGGAATACCGTATCCGCAGTGAGAACCGCCAATCGCACATGAGGTGGAACAGACACTCCACGTGTAATTGCATAATCTTTCCAAGATGCTTGAACTGCCGAATCATCGCTTAGAGGCTCACGAGTTTTCGTTACTTCTTCTGGGTCAATGTTTGCAGCGCGAATGCCATACTCTTTCTCTGCTATCCGCACAGTATCAACTTTGCTTGTGGCGATGACGTACACAACTTCTTGTGTTTGAGACATATTTTCGAAAATCCCACCTCGGGGGGGGATTATTTCTGCACACAAACAACAGTGTGGGTAATAGAGAACCAGTGGCTGTTGTTCATGCCATTTTCTTGCATATTTCTTACGATAGAGGGGTATAAAAAAACACCCGCCCTTTTGATGACTTGGTTTCCCCCTTCGGCTTGCTTACGCTCGCTTTGGGTGCTGTTTCTTGGATCAAAAGTGGGTGCTATCAGTGCAGTGAAGCTTCCACTTTTATGTATTATCCCAAAAAGCACGATATTATACAAGCAGCATATTCCTCGAGTACATCTGGGAATTAGAGTTGTATTAATCAATTTTCATTGCTATTGTAAGAGGATGCCTATGAGTGCAAACGGTTCCCAGCTTGTGACTGTAGATATTCTTAATAAGACGCTTGACGCCAGAGAAAAACGGATGTTTCGAGCCATGGCTGACATGGTGACGCAAATTCTGTCTCATGTGGTCACGAAAGAGGAAGCTAAGAACTTTGCTACCAAAGATGATCTTGCCGAAGTAAAAGATGACATCCGTTTGATAAAAGAAACCATGGCTACGAAAGAAGAACTTGAGGAAGTGAAACAGGATGTCAAAAAAATGAAGCGAAGTATGGTTACAAAATCAGATATTGCAGATCTAGTTGGAGAAGTACAGACGATGCGAGAGGAGCTCACTGTGGTGACCTATCAGGTGGCAGAAGTGATAAGTAGACTCGATGATCACGAAAAAAGAATGCATTCTAACTAGTTCTGTTATTCTATCCGGACCTTATCTCCCTTCTCTATCGAGAGGACCCGTAGACACGAGAATGTTTTGACCCCTAATTTCTCTATTCTCTCGAGCCCTCCCTGGAACACCTTGTCAAAGAGGACCGCAAAGCCCACAACTTTGACACCCTTTTCTAGGAGTCCTTTAGCGATTGTGTACCCTGTTTCACCCTTTGCGCATACATCGTCAATCAAAAGGACTTTGTCCCCTTTTCGCACGAAAGACAGGTTTATGCTACCAAAGACGTCCATTCCTCCAACACTAGAGGAAAATGACCGAACTTCTTTGCGATAAATCTCCTTCCATGTGGAGGGAATAAGCTGATCTTTTCTTGAGCTGTGCAGATGTGTTTTGTT
>CAZNKS010000092.1:0-1918 GCA_964574065.1 uncultured Pseudomonadales bacterium
GGGTGAAAACTAGTCCTAGGCACAAGTCTAGCACACCTACCTACTCCAGTCTTCCCAGTCCTTTGGTACGACTCTTTTCAAACATGAAACGGAATAACAGTAATGCACCTGTTAAATAGATACTATTAAATGCAAAGCTTTTTATCAGCATTGAGGTATCCAACTGTCCAGTTTTCAGTGTGGCGCGCATGCCTTCAAACACGTAAGTAGTTGGCAGCCACACAGAGACTTTCTGCACCCATGCCGGTAATTGTTCGAGCGGATAATACACAGCTGAAAAGGGGGCGAACAAAAATCCCATTGTCCACGCAATGGTTTGCACCTTCTGTCCCCAATAGACGATGACCGATGATCCCAAAAACCCCATTATCCATCCAGACATTAAAAGTGAAATCACCCATGGAATTAATGCCCAACCAAATGAAAGAATATTCGTTGTGTAGAGTAGCCATACAGCGACCATACAAAAACTCACCGTAATCAGCATCTTAATGATGGCAAGGATCATGACCGATACAATCCATTCAGCCAGCGTTAATGGGGTGGAAAACATATTCACGAGGTTTTGATTCCAAAACTCTTCCAACAGATTGACAGAAATTTCGTAGTTCCCTCGCCAAACAACCTGCCAAAATACTAGAGCGGTCAAAAGCATGAGAACGATATGAGGGACACTTTGTTGTTGACTAGCGATCCACGCACTGGTTAAACCCCAGATGACAATATCCATCAAAGGCCAATAGAAACTATCGGTCAGTCGATCAAAGTGACGCTTATACGCATACATGTGCCTGACAATGACAGCTGTTACTCTATTAAAATTCATATTATTTTTCGGATGTCAAAGCTTGCAAGAAATAGTCTTCAAGCGTTGGTTTATTAATCGATATTTGCGTGTATTCAACACCAGCAGCTGCAAGATCTCGAAGGAATGCGGCGATACTATGTTCTTCAACTTCTACTTCAATGGAGCGCTCTACAAGTGAGTATTTGTATTTCTTTTTCCCTAAATATTCGAGTGTTCGTTTCAATCCATCGCCCACAAGCAGTTGCACTTTCGCAACGGAAATACTTCGAGCCAAATTGTCAGGAGTATCGTCAGCAACAATTTTTCCTTTCCGCATAAACATGACTCGATCACAGACTGCGGAGACTTCATCCATGTTATGTGAAGTGAAGAGAATTGAGACTCCATATTCTTTGCGTTGTTCTTGCACAAAGTCTCGTACCTCATGGGCAATATCTGGATCCAATGAAGCCGTTGGTTCATCAAGCAAGGCGATTTTGGGATACGCCAAAAATGCTTTGGCAAGCATCAGGCGCGTTGACTGACCGGCTGAGAGATGACTTCGTTCTTTGTCACGAAGTTCCCAAATTCCAAAAAATTTTAAGAATCGTTCAATTCGCTTCATTCTGGTAGCGTGCGGAATACCATAGAGACGACCGTACACATCCAAATTTTCAAAAACAGAAAGTCTCCAAGGTAAGTTTACGTACGTACTCGCAAACGAAACATCTTTTAAGACCTCACTTCTATGTGTTGATAAATCTTTTCCAAAGTATTCTATTTTCCCGCTTGAATAGGAAAGAACAGAGAGAAGCATTTGAATTGTCGTTGTTTTGCCCGCACCATTTGGTCCAAGAAGTCCCAAAATCTCCCCTTTCTGCAGTTCAAAAGAAATTCCATCAACCGCGGTAAACGGTTTCTCCTGTTTTTGCCATGGGAAAAGCTTCCGTTCTTGGAAGGTTTTTGTCAGCTTTTCAACTCGTAATGCTGGTGTTGGTTTCATATTTTTGGCGTACCACCACATGTGGCACTGTTTTGTCGTGCCGTTTCTTTCTCCACGTAAGGTCTCTGGGGAAATGACAAACTATAAGTATAACTGAGAAATCTTGTCCTTGGCAAGAGAGGATTTGT
>CAZNKS010000093.1:0-1794 GCA_964574065.1 uncultured Pseudomonadales bacterium
CGCCTTTCTCAAATTTTGTAACCGATGATGATGAATTTGCGAAGCGTTTCGATCTTCTTGTACTTGCACTACAGCTAGAAAAAATGAGCAAAAAAACTCAAATTCCTAGTGCAGGCAAGAGAGTGTAGATTCTAGCTCAGCTCTTATTAGAAAAATCTAATATACCTGCTGTAGCATCAAATCTTGAGATGATTTCTGATGTTTCTCGAGAAGAATCATTGATATCTAAAACAGTCACAACTTTGGAGAAAATTAGAATACAAATGCGTGGCTTAGTAAAACTTCTTGACCCCCCGGATAGAAAAACCGTGTATTCCAATTTCCATGATACCGTCTACCCAACAACGAATCCTAATAACTCGATAAGTGCAGAAAAACCTCTGATTAATTATTACAAGAGAGTTCAATCAATTATTCAAGAAAACCAATTAAATCCAGTGGTTTTGAAGATAAAAAGAAATGAAGTATTGAACGAAACAGATATAAATCAGCTTGAAAACTTTATTGTGAGTAGTGACTATCAGCTAGATAGGCAAACTTTAGAAGCTACTTTCACGACACCAACATTAAGTGAATTTGTCAGAAGTATTGTTGGCCTTGATAGAGACGCAGCTTTGCAAGCGTTTTCTCATTTTATGAGTTCCAGAAATTTGAATGCTGCTCAGCTTCATTTTGTACACGAGATAATAGAACACGTAGTAAGACTAGGATACATTGAATCTGATAAGCTCTACGAACAACCTTTCAGAGACATGCATTTCGAAGGAGTCAATGGACTCTTCAATAAAAGCGATACCGAAGAAATAATTGAAATTCTTTCAACTATACGAAAAAGAGCAACGTTACTGGCCTAGATAATTACCTGTTCGATTGAAATCATAAAATTTCTTTTTTTGAACGATTTCCCCAAGAATGGAGTTCTTAAGCTTGCTTTACAGTTGTATTTCATCATGCAGTAGAGGCATTCGTACATCAGTGTGATTGAGGTCTTGTTTGATTTTTTCAGCAAGTGTTACGCGTGGACCCTCTTCACCATGCGTGAGAATGACTGTTTTGACATCTTTGATATGTCCTAGCCAATCAAGCAGTTGGCTTTGATCAGCATGGGAACTGAGTGACCTAGTACTGGTTATAGTTGCCCGTACTTTGATAGAGATTCCATCAATGGTGACAATGTTATCTATCCTGTCCGCTCCTTCCAGAATCTGTCTGCCCAAGGTTTCTTCACCTTGATAGCCCACAAACAACAATCTGTTTTTGTTGCTGGATAAGTATTTGGCTGCGTGAGAAACAATCCGGCCTCCTGTCATCATTCCACCACCAGCAATAATGACTTTTGCCCCTTCCCTATCTTCTATCGAAGCACTGTCATAGGCTGAGAATGTGACTTCCAGTCCTGGGAAATCAAATGGATTTTCTGTTTCTGCTTCTTTTTGCACATGATCATTAAACAGATTGCTGAAATGAAGATAGATTTGTGTTGCTTTCACTGCCATTGGACTATCCATGAAGACGGGCGTCTCTGGTTTGATTTTGTTCTCAGCTTTTAAGTGCTTTATCAAATGCAAGAGTTCTTGGGTGCGTTCCATGGAGAAGGCAGGAATTAGTAAGACTCCTCCATTCTCTTCCACGGCATTTATTTCTGCTTGCACCACATCAGCCGGATTTTGTTTATCATGCAAACTATCACCATACGTAGATTCCATCACCACCACATCGGCAGTATCGATCATCTCGGTTGGATCAAGTAATGGCTCCGGAGTGTTACCAAGATCACCACTAAAGACAATCTTT
>CAZNKS010000094.1:0-1634 GCA_964574065.1 uncultured Pseudomonadales bacterium
TTGCATGGCACACCTCCTTAACGTCCCTCATTCTAAAGGGAGAGAAGCAAAAGGTCAATTTCTTGGGACAATTCCAGAGGTGAACGAGAAGTCTTTACTGCTTGATCAATTGCAACTAATCGCGTATGAATTGCGAATAGGCGATCAAGAGAAAATGCTTTTGCTTGTGAAACGATCTTCTGTTTCCCAAATGGAGGTCCTTCATACTTCCCATCAGCCGCAAAGGAAAGCAAGGTTCGTATTTGACGACAGATCATTGCAAACACGAACTCGGCCTCTTGTGTTTGGAGAATCTGATGAAATAAGGCCACAGATTTTTCTTTGGGATAGACTCCAATTGTCTCTACAAAGGTAAACAATAGCATAGGAAGTTTATGAAGGATTACCTGTGCTGTAGAAAATTTACGTAGTTGTGCTGGCGTAAGTACTTTGTTTTCTACCAGGATGGTTGTGATTTCACTCGATTGCATGGAACTCATATAGGAAAGCAGTTCATCTTTGCGCTTACTCTTTGGAAGACTATGAAGACCATCCAAGAGCACACATTTTTCTTGTGCAAATAACTGACTGGTTCCAAGGATCGATTCGAGCTCCGCAACAGTGAGGTTTTTTACCTCTACTCGTTGAATAGGGATGTGACGATCGGAAAACGAAGAAAGAATTCTTGTCACTTCACCTGATATTTTGACACGATCGTCACCATGCACAATAATCATGTGCCAATTGTACCCCACCTGTATGAAAAAGCATTACACTGCAAGGGCAAGATCCAAAGCTTGTGAGGTATCAACCTTCGTAGTTTCAAGCTCTGTACTCTCTTCTGGTGCTGACAAAATCATACGCTTGAAGATACTCTCCACAATTCTCTTCTTGATAGACGATTTTATTGTCGATGGAATTTCTGGCATGATCACACGCTCCACAATTCCTTCATTTCTTGACCATTCTTCAAATGTCGTGCTACATGGAACATCACCCTGGAGAGAATAGCAACAGTAGCCATCATGAAAGTAGAATTGCAAATTTGGGTCATTTGGATCATCGATACCAGTGAGCATCGACACCCCCATCTTACGAATGTCGTGTTTTACCAGTTTCCAGGAATCGTCCCGCTCGAAATCATGCGAATCATACAGATAGAACTGTGAGAACTCGATATCTTCATGAAAAGAGAGGAACGTGTCAAAAGAATACCCTTGTACGATTTTCATATTCGCAATCGCCTCTTCATCCTTCGTACCAGCGAAAAAAACACGATTGAGATCGTTCCCAAAGCGGTTTGTGCGAGTTGCTGCAGCCACAGCAGAAGGACTAGCCACCGGAACGAAGACAAAGTCAGGAAGCTTGTCTTTATGTTGGGCAACAACCTCCTTAACCAACTCAATAACTTCCCATTCGTCACCATGCATGCCAGAGTGGATTAAAAGCTTGGGATTGTACCCGTGGATGTAGTAGTCGATGTGGGTTTTCCCACAAGTTGTGGTCTTTCGCACCATAGTTCCTCCAAATCTCCCTCAAAAAGAAGTTTTAGGAGCGGAACAGGTGTTGTGTCGAGGGAATACGAAAAATTACCTTCCTGCCCACTCCATGCGTTTGGAGTCAGGCGAAGGATCATCAGCAGGCGCAAAGCAAGC
>CAZNKS010000095.1:0-1626 GCA_964574065.1 uncultured Pseudomonadales bacterium
ACAATAGTAGGAATGACACTCATAGTCTTTTCTCCTGTGCAGTAGATAGTAAGACAAACATTCCAAAGAGATGTTGGTGAGTATTGTATACCGAAATCTATCCAAATACATCACCAATTCTGTCAAGATTTTTTCTTACAAATTCCATTGTAATAGAGGAAACCCATGTCTTATGGAATTCTTACTTTTCTCACATCAAGTCAGTACATACAAAAATCTTCTTTCAGAGTTCACACCGTTTTCTGCACAGACTGCATGGGTTATTTGAAAAAATATTCTGATCATGTCAGACAATATTCAAAGTTTTGAAACTCCAGCTCTCCTGGGAACAGCTGAATATGCACATCGTCATCAACAACGCAAACAAAAGGAAGTTTCGAAGTTAGATGATCTTGTGTTTGTTGATACAAGGCCATTGTACAGTTGTAAATCTGTTTTCCCGTTTGATTTATTTCCTGATGCTGTCACGGTCGATAGGACGAAGATATCTATTGCAAAGCGCTTTTTCTTTTTTACAAGGCAAACGCAAAGCATTCTCATTCCTGATTTGTTAACAATAATTGTTGAAGAAACCCTGCTTTTAGCATCGCTTCATATTGTCGATAGACACTTCCCTCAGGAAACCATTGATGTATGGAACCTTTCAAAGCCAGATGCAAGGCGAGTACGATGGATTGTTGAAGGATTATTGATCGGAAACAGGGAAAAAGTTGATTTCACTCAGATACCAAACGAAGAGTTATTACCCAAGCTTGAAGAGATTGGAAAATCAAAAACGACATAAAGTGTCCATTACTCCTTATAGTTTACATAGTGAGTGTTCACATGCAATAATCCTCCCCATGAATGCACTTTTGTTAGCGGCAGGCTTTGGAACCCGACTAGGGGAATTTGGGCAGACTATCCCAAAAGGGCTCATCGTTTCTCGAAACACAACTTTAATTGAGAGAGTGATACGAGATGTTCAAGGAATACCTGATTTGGTTTCTAAGAGAGCTGTGGTTTCGAATGAACGATTCGCGAAACTCTATAGTCAGTGGTTGCAAGAACACGGATACACGGATTCATTTCGCTTTCTGTCGGATGGCACAACTGAGCCAGAGAAAAGAAAAGGGGCACTGGGAGATATTCTTTTTTGTTTGGAAGAGTTGTCTTGGTGGGATGAGGATCTTCTGGTGTTGTCTACAGACACGTACTATGAATTTTCTATGAAGGAATTCGCCCAGTTTGCAAAAGAAAAAGGGTCGTTTGCTACCGTTGTCCGAGATATGGGAACTATTGAGCAGATTCGTAATCGATTGGGATGTGCTGTTTTGGAGGGGGATCGAATCGCATCTTTTGTAGAAAAACCAGCTAATCCTCCAAGTACCTATGCAGCCATTCCTTTTTACTATTACTCCAAACAGGCACTTCAAGCGCTTCGTTCCTATGCAGTGTCGGGAGGCAACCTTGATGCCCCCGGTAATATTATTCCCTGGTTTATCCAACAAGAAATTCCCGTTTTTGCCTTTAAAACAGAAGGAACTACGATTGACGTGGGGACGCTTGCTGATGTTGAGACCCTTCGGGGCGTTTAGACAGCCCAGTCTTCACGCAATTTACTCCTTCTCACTGCATCATTTTCTA
>CAZNKS010000096.1:0-1330 GCA_964574065.1 uncultured Pseudomonadales bacterium
ATCGATTACGTTCCCAGAAGGAATCCAACGGATCTTTGATGTCATCACCGATACGCAGTCGGAAGGTGGACAGAACAATCGCGTGGCCCTCTGGATATGGCAGGCACTGACAGAACGATTAGGATTTGAACTGGCACAAAAAGCATTTAATAGACCAAGGTTTCTTGAGGCCATGAAACAACGTCAAGAACGGGTAAATACCACAATCTTAAAACGAGTGAATCCGCTTCTCGTTCAACAGCCCCAATAACGCATACTCACATTGACATTTTCTCCTAATCGTTTAGGATAGAAGAAGGAGGAGTATTTCCTCCGACTTGCCCATGAGTCCAGCACTACTACTCATTCTTCTTATTATCACGGTGGCAATCGCCATCTCTCAATTTGGTGTCATTTTGTACTTCATGAACTTTATCAAGAAAAATGAGCTTCACGATGGAGCCGTAAAAGATGCGCAAACGAAGTCAGCCGCTATTATCCTCAGTGCAGTTGATAAAGCAAACGATGTCGTGGCTCAAGCAGAAAAACAGGAATTGCAAAAAATTTCTGATGGCGCAAAGTCTTTGGAAACTCTCACACAAAATGTTCAGGAGTCGTTGCAATCAATGGGTCAGAAAACACAGAGTGATTTAAGCCATACAGCAGATCAAGCAGAGCAAGTGCTAAAGCAAACAGCACAGGCAGCTGAACAGGCGATTAACAAAAGTTCTGCAGAAGCTCAATCATCGTATACGCAGTTTGCCCAACAGACAGAAACAACATTACAGAGTCTCCTCACGCAGGACCGGACATTACTTGAACAGAAAACCAATCAGGCGATTGAGCAGTCAAGCACAATGTTCCAGAAGTTTATGGGCGATGTGGCAAGCCAAGTGAGAACAGAGATTGATCAGGAAATTAAAAAAGCAAACGATGCCGTAGATACCTACAAAGCCGAGAGATTAGCAGCAATCAATACTAAAGTGATAGACATTTTGGAAGAGGTACTGCTGGAAACGCTTGGTAAAAAGCTCAGTCTTAACGACGAAGGAGAGTTTGTCTATCAGGCATTGGAGCAAGCAAAGAAAGAACATGCATTCAGTTAAGTACCCGCACAATCATGGACCTAGAAAATATTTTTACAGGATTCTTTGTTAGCACTTACACACAAGCGGATGCTAGAAGGCGTTTGAATTTTTTGGATATAGTGTTTGAAGAAGCTACTTATAAGACAGGGGAGAAGCGATCAATAGCTGACATATTAGCTGCAAAACAGATGAGTGATGAAGATCGTGCCTGCTTGATAAAATTTCTATCTTCCGTACGATTACCGACATCCTCTATAGAATTA
>CAZNKS010000096.1:1340-1547 GCA_964574065.1 uncultured Pseudomonadales bacterium
TCACGAGAACAAATCATTTCGTATGGTGCATCGTTTCGAACAAATGTCCATCCCAAAGCTCTTGTAACCATCGTATTCTCGGCGCAAGTAGTAGGCGGGTGTTCTATCACCTGGCAAGGTAAACAGGTCACCTACGACCTTGAGTACCTTCTAAAGGCAAGAAAAAATGACATATTGGCAGTGGTAGAAAAATACGTGACACAGAGT
>CAZNKS010000097.1:0-1546 GCA_964574065.1 uncultured Pseudomonadales bacterium
GGTCCTATTATTGAAAAATACATCGAAGTGGATCCAAAAATACGCTTTGCGAGGTGTTTGACGTCTTCAAAGGTAACCTTCTTGATTCGATTCAGCTCCTCTTCAGGTGTAATAATCTCATTGCGTAAAAGCTTTCTGGCGGCATAAAACTGGGCAATAGACATGCTATCTTCCAAGTGCAGCACACTGCTGCCAACGGCGTGATTTTTGGCTTTTATGACCTCGTCTTCGGAGATCGCAAACTTCCCTGTGTCGTTAAGCAGTAGCGCGAACTGTTCCCGGATGACTTTGATTGCTTCATCAACACGTTTTGGATCCACGCCAGCACTTGCACCAAATATTCCAACATCATGATAGGAGTCATCATCACTGTGCACGTAGTAACAGAGCCCTCTCTTTTCCCTCACTTCTGTAAAGAGCCTGGAGCTCATGTTTCCACCAAGCAAGGTGGAAAGAACCGAGGCTGCGTATTGATCAGGATCACGGCGTTTGAGTCCTTCAAATGCCATGATGAAGTGAGCTTGTTGTGTGTCTTTGTATTCCACATGTATTCGTGCATTGTGGGAAAGTGGATTTCCCGTAATACCCTGAATGATTTCCTCTGTAGAATGTGATTCCCTTTGTGCATGAGGTTTGGAAAAGTATGTGGAAATTTTGTGAATAAGTGCTTCGTTTACGACCGTTTCATCCCCTGCTACTGTCAAGACGACATTGTGTAATCCATACCATTGCTGCAAATGATGTTGAAACGTATCTTGTGTACACGATGCAACAGTCTGGGGTGTGCCGATGATATCTCTCCCAAGTGAACTCCCTGCAAACATCATGCGTTCGAAGAGATCTCCAATGTGACGTGCAGGGTTGTCTTCATACATGTGAATTTCTTCAATGATCACGCCCTTCTCACGCTCAATTTCAGGCTTTCCCAGCGTTGCCGTCAACAACATATCAGAAACGACATTCAAACCCAAATCCACATGTTCACTCGCTGATTTCACATAGTATCCGGTGTACTCCTTGGAAGTGAAGGCATTAAACTCTGCCCCAACACTATCCACAGCTTCGGCCAAACTCTTTGCAGTCGGATATTCCTTTGTCCCCTTAAAGACCATGTGTTCCAGAAAGTGAGAAATTCCATTTGTAGTTTCGGTTTCAAAACGACTTCCCGTTCCCACCATAGCAAGCACGGTGACACTGCGAGTTGGCATCGGAGCCAACAGAACACATAATCCGTTTTCAAGCGTGTGGGTATGTGGGAGGGTTGTGGTGTGAGACATACAACGAAGGTTTGAAAAAATGTATCCGCCTATTGTACCGCGCATACTCAAATTCAACGCACGCAATTACCATCTGTATAGTTCACACAACATTTTGCCCTCATTGTACAAAGAACATCCGAAGATGAAGTGGTTTGACGCAGAGAAGAAGCGAATGGTGGATGGTTAATTGAATCAATTTTATACTCTCACCTATTGTTCGATAATCTTTTTTTACAACCTGCTCAAGCAGGCTATTTTTAAATTACTTCTTTCTATCAATCTTTTTT